>CAJXXT010000298.1 GCA_913063495.1 uncultured Gammaproteobacteria bacterium
CGTTCAGAAACGTCTGCGGCACGGACGCCGCAGTCGAGCACGCATGGATGCGATCTTTTGCGATTTCTGAACGGATATTGCTAATGCATCACGCTCTAATCGATTGCAACGTTCCCACCACTATAATGCCCACCTTCACTCATTCACCTTCATCCCTAACCCTCAATCTTATAACAATCCCTCGCATTATCACGAAACAACTTCACCCGATCCTCATCACCAAACCCCTCACACAAGGACCAATAAACGTCATACAACATCCCCAACGACATCGAAACCTTATCCATCGGAAAATTAGAAGCAAACATACAACGATCAACCCCAAACTGCCCCACAACAAACTCCACCATCGGCCGAAGATCATCAACCACCTCAGCCAAACAAGGCTGCTGATCCCGCAAATGATATCCCCACCCCACCACAGGCATAAAAAACCCAGATAACTTCACCAACACATTCGGACACTCAGCCACCCTAGCCATACCCTCCTGCCACAACCCCAACACCCTACTCCGAGCAACATCAGAACCACCATAAGAAGCAAACTCCCCACCCAAACCTATCGGCGTCCCCATATGCCCCAAAATAAACGTTGTTTCAGGATAAGCGTTTGCCAACACCACCATCTCATCCAACTGGTGATGAAAAAACCACGCATCAAAAGACAAATCATGCGTAGCCAACACATCAAACCCAGCCCGCCACTTAGAATCCTCGGACAACTTAGGTTGATCGCAAAATCGCATAATAGACTTATCAGCATCCCACGCCAACATTTGCCGTATTCCTACTAACTTCGAACTTGCACGTTTATGAGCAGCCAACACCGCATCAACATTACTCCCCCTCAAATCTAAACGCCCTACAATCCCTCCCAACGACGGATCCGTTCGCCCAGAAAACAACGATGCCGCCCACTGAGTCTCCTTAACAGGACCAAAATCCGACGTATCCTGCCACCCAGCCTCAACATGCACCACATGAGATATATTCAATTGCCCCCGGTCAGTAGCATAATTCTCCGGTAAATAGTCATAACCAACATAACTAATACCACCCACATAATCTTTATCCGCCTTACTTGCCCCCAGTGTCACCACCGTCTCATATAAGGGTTTATTCCACCCCAACAACCTCTTCGGCCACGAGAGTATTCTCGGAGTATTCATCAAATGCCACTGATGAATATGAGGGTCAATAATAGGAAAACCTTCTGGAATTAACACGGTGAACTCCTGATCAAATAACACATCGGCTTGCAGACTAAAAAGTGCACTCAAGAATAGCATGGCCATATTCCACAGGCCCATGACCAACGAGCCCATCATCTTACACACAAGCTTGAAATACCGACTATCCTATAAAGTAACTTCGATAAAGTAACTATGCCAAAGTAACTGTACTAAAATAACTGTGCCAAACAAACGGCAATTACACACGCCCAAGTAGGAGAAGATTATTATCTCAACTCTCACTCGAACTCAGCCGACTCTTTTTTTGCACCCCGCCTGCTGTGCTACCGGCACTATCCTAAGCAAAACCCTCGCCGTGCTACCAAAAGCCTTACTCTACAGCGCCCTGCTTATCTATTTGACCTTAACAAGCACAACCACTACAGCGGCAATACCCACATCTACACCTCAAAAAACCATTGATGTAGTCTTTCAGCACCAGGGGAAGGATTATCATATCCAAGGAAAAAACGTCAATAACACCTATGTATTTAACGCAGGAGCCAAGAAAAAAGTCAGCCTCAGCACATTAGAATGGGCACCCTACATCGGCCAAAACATCTGTAATCAAGGCTGGGTTCAACAACTAACCGTTGCACTTCTCGTAAGCCAAGATTACGAGGTCACTATCAGCTTCTACCCCTGGGCTAGAACTATCTCCATGGCGGAAAAGGGCCGCGTTGATATATTATTCCCTGAATACTTTATTGAACCCGCAGCACCCTCAGATGTCATCAAAGGCACCAAACGCACAGACCATCTAGCGTTGTCCTCACCGATACCAGGCGGCCCTATTGCACTGCTAAAACGAAAAGACTTCGAATCTCCCTTTAAAGGGGATCTAGCAACCCTTAAGGGTGAACATATTGGTGTGGTTAGAGGCTATCAAAATACGCCAAAATTTGATGCCCTCATGGACAGTGGTTTCTTTAATATCGACAATTCAGTTGATGACTTAATGAATGCAATAAAATTATCAAAAAAACGCATAGACTACATCGTTGGTGACCCTTCCGTTATCTTTTTTAGCGTTAAGACTGGGAAGCACTTATCAAAAAAAATGAAAGCTAATATTTTAGATATGATTGAAATTGTTGAGCCCCCCCTCCAATACAACAATTTATATTACGCAGTATCCAAAAAGAACCCTGAATGGAAAACCCTACTCAAAACATTAAATGAAGCCATCGCCAGCTTTAAAAAAGGCAGCGTCACACAACAGATCATTAACAACACCAAAAATCAATGTAACAAACCATCATCGTAAGCGCATCGGCACCACACGCCATTCCATACCCTGATCCCTACTTAATATTAGCCTTTACTCCTCAAGCCGATTAATATAACCCGTCAATCATCATTGAGGGGAACAACATGCGCCACGGGCATCACGTAGTAGAACCTGGCACGGGTATGAAATGGCACGTATTGAGATTATTGTGGCCATATTTTCTTGAATTTAGAACCCGTGTTTTTCTCGCTATCACCTGCCTTTTACTCGCAAAATTCGCCAGCATTAGCATTCCATTTTTCCTCAAGGACATTGTTGACACTTTAGATAACGCAAACAATAACCCCAATATCCTTATTGCTGTGCCCCTTGGTTTAGTAGCCGCCTATGGAGCAGTACGGTTCCTTAACGTATTACTCAATGAATTTCGAGATACGCTATTTGGCCGTGTCACTGAACGAACAATACGACGCATCAGCTTACAAACATTCCAACACTTACATCAAATGGATCTCGACTTCCATCTAGACCGGAAAACTGGAGGTCTATCCCGTGATTTAGAACGGGGAACAACCGGCATTAACTTTTTAATGCGCTTTATGGTATTCAACATAGTTCCCACATTAGTAGAAGTACTATTGGTTGTAGGCTTACTGTTTTACAACTACGGCATTGCCTTTGCCGCGATCACACTGATCTCCGTTATCCTCTACATTGCCTACTCCATCATGGCAACAGAATGGCGAACCCGGTTCCTACGAGAAGTTAATGAAGCGGACTCTGCAACACATTCACGTGCCGTCGACAGCCTTCTAAATTATGAAACCGTAAAATACTTCACCAACGAAAACTATGAAGCGGAGCGTTATGATCAGGAGTTAGCGACCTGGGAAAAAGCCAAACGCAAAAACCGATTGACCTTATTCGCGTTAAATTCTGGCCAAGCCATGATTATCGCCATTGCAATGACAAGCATGCTAGCACTTGCTGCAACACGTACCGCAAACGGCAGCATGACTATCGGCGACTTTGTATTAATCAATGCATTTATGATGCAGCTCTTTATTCCATTAAATTTTTTGGGGTTTGTGTACAGAGAGATTAAAGGATCATTAGCTAATATCGAAAAGATGTTCGACCTTCTCAAACGAAAGCCCAATATTAATGATTGCGAAAATGCCTCAACACTTCACGTTAAGCACGGCGCAATCACATTTGACAACGTATCGTTTCAATACCACAAACAGCGCACCATTCTAACGGATATCAGCTTTGTCGTAGACGCGGGCAGTAAGGTTGCCGTTGTCGGTGAGAGCGGCTCAGGAAAATCTACCTTAGTAAAACTACTGTTTCGTTTTTATGACCCTTCACAGGGAAACATTAATATCGACGGTCATAACATCATTAATGTCACTCAAGACTCTTTACGCCGCGCCATCGGCATCGTGCCACAAGACACCGTGTTATTTAACAATTCGATCCTTGAAAATGTTCGCTATGGCCGCCCCAGCGCGTCAGATGAAGACGTTGCAAATGCCATTCGCATGGCTCACCTAGACCGCTTTATTCAAGACTTACCCGAAGGTACCGCCACCATTGTTGGGGAGCGCGGATTAAAATTATCAGGGGGTGAGAAACAACGGGTTGCGATAGCGCGTGCAATTTTGAAACGTCCACCCATCCTTGTATTTGACGAAGCAACATCCTCTCTAGACAGCAAATCAGAGCAAGCTATTTTAAAGGCAATGAAAGAGATCACTGAAGGTTATACTAGCCTAGTAATAGCCCACAGATTATCCACCATCATTGATGCTGACAAAATAATTGTCTTAGACAGAGGCAGCGTTGTAGAACAAGGCAGTCATACTGAATTGCTCTCAACAAATGGCACATACGCAAAACTTTGGCGTATCCAACAGGAAGAAAATCATGATCTATAACGGCAGCTGTCACTGTAAAGCAGTAACCTTTCAAGTAGAGGCCCCTGAGGAAATCGACACTGTAGATTGCAATTGCTCTATATGCACAAAAACAGGATTCCTGCATTTAATTGTCCAAAAAAACAAATTCACCTTGCTGACAGGAAAGAACAACATCACAACCTACACCTTCAATACCGGTGTGGCTCAGCACTACTTTTGCACAACCTGTGGAATAAAGCCTTTTTATATCCCTCGCTCCAACCCCGACGGCTTTGATGTCAATGTCCGCTGCTTAGACGACCAACCTGACACCATCAACATTAGTAAATTTGACGGCGAACACTGGGAAGATCACGCCCACACTCTTGCACACAAGAGTAAGTGAAGGAGAAGAGGAAGGAGAAAAACAAGCATAAAAAAAGCCCTGATGCTTAACAACATCAGGGCTTTTTTTATGCTTGTTGCTTTAATTTAGAAAGGGTGATTCAAAATAATTGTTTCTACCCGATCCGGCCCAGTTGAAACAATATCAACGGGAACACCAATAGTTTCTTCTAAACGTGCAATATACTTGCGCGCCGCTTCAGGTAAATCTTCCAACTTTTGCACACCAACAGTTGATTCAGTCCAACCGGGCATATCTTCATACACAGGTTGCAACCCATCATAATCTGCTGCATCAATCGGGAACAAGTCAACGGGATTTCCATTTTCATCATTGTAAGCAGTACAAATCCGAATCGTCTTCAAACCATCCAACACATCAAGCTTGGTCAAACACAACCCAGATACTGAGTTGATCTGCATTGAGCGGCGTAACGCTACCGCATCAAACCAACCACAACGACGAGCGCGGCCAGTAGTTGTACCAAACTCATGGCCTTTCTCTGCCAGATGCTCTCCATCCGCATCAAACAGCTCCGTAGGAAACGGGCCTGAACCTACACGCGTGGTGTAGGCTTTTGTAATACCTAACACATAATCTAGATATAACGGACCAAAACCACTGCCCGTTGCAGTGCCACCAGCACTGGTATTAGAAGAGGTAACAAACGGGTAAGTACCGTGGTCAATATCAAGCAAAGTGCCTTGAGCACCTTCAAACAGGATATTATCACCAGCAAGACGGTGCTGATGCAGTATGTCGGTTACATCAGCAACCATACCCTTAATACGCTCAGCCATTTCCAGCGTCTCATCGAGTACCTTCTGGTAATCAATGGTATCAACCTTGTAATAGTGCTCGAGCGCAAAATTATGATATTCCAACACTTCGGTAAGTTTTGAGGCAAAACGCTCTGGGTGATAAAGGTCACCCAAACGAATACCACGACGAGCAACTTTATCTTCGTAAGCAGGCCCAATCCCACGACCGGTAGTACCAATTTTCGCCTTTCCTCGTGCAATTTCACGCGCCTGATCTAAAGCGACGTGATAAGGAAGGATTAATGGACAGGCTGGACTAATCTGCAACCGATCTTGAACCGGTACACCACGATCTTCCAGCATTTTAATTTCTTTGAGTAATGCGTCAGGCGCAACCACAACACCGTTACCAATCAAACACTTCACATTGTCACGAAGAATACCTGAAGGTATTAAGTGCAACGCAGTTTTAACACCATCAATAACCAGTGTATGACCGGCGTTATGCCCACCTTGAAATCGCGCAACACAAGTAACGCGATCCGTTAGCAAATCAACAATTTTCCCTTTGCCTTCATCACCCCATTGGGTGCCAAGAATGACTACATTTTTACCCATTTTTCT
>CAJXXT010000299.1 GCA_913063495.1 uncultured Gammaproteobacteria bacterium
ATGTTTCATAAAGAGAGAAATAGGTAATACCAGCGAGATAATGCAAAATACCGATATCTTTATGGAAAACAAATGCCAATAGCACCGCAACGGGCACATTTAGAATACCAATGAATAACACAATATCTTGAGGTTGAAATAGAATACGAAAATAATCTTTAGGACTATGCGCTTCCATAGCGTCATGAGTGAAATAGCCATGATGTTGTCCTGCATGTTCATAAAATGCGATCTCAACCCTTTTGTTTTTTTTATGTAAGGGGTAGCGATGTATAGAATATTCTTTCAAGGCGGTAAAGCTAAAGCAAGCCACGAACACTAGAGCGTAGTACGGTTCTATCGTGTTGATGCATAGTACTGAGAAGATAATGGATAGCAGGCAAAAAGAGACAGTGAAAGCAATATGGATATGCCCGTTATACCAAGAGGGAGTTTTCCCGTTGTAATATTCTTGTCTGAGTTGCTGGACTCTCTCTGGTAGGGGGGGAGGGTCATTGTATTCAACCGAAATGGAAGGGCTTTTAAGCGGCATTGTCTATACACCTTAACTTTTTAAAAAGTTAATCCAAGGCTATGGATGTGCTAGACCTTTATGATTCTTTTCACACCCTGTGATTAGGGCGAGCAAAGTAATGCAAGGTTGATAAATCTGCAAAGAACTTAACTTCTCAATTTCTAAAAACGCTTTGCAATTTATCTAAGTAATTGATAATTAACAGGTTTGATGTGTGACTAAAGTGCTAGTTAGGAACTGCTTGCTAGAAGATTGTTGGCTCTATAGAGCGAGGGATTCATGTTATGAATCGTCTTAAAGGATCGATTAAACGAGCTGATATTCCGATAACCAACGTCCAGAGCAATATTGGTTATCGGTGTTTTGGGTTCCTGAATCAGCCGTTTTGATGCTGTCTTAATTCTTAACTCATTCAAGTATTGATTGAAATTTCGATAACCCATTTCTTGATTGATTAAAGCCCTAACTTTGTGTTCGGGCAAAGATAGTTTGACGGAAAGTATGGTTAAGGTTAGATTTTCTTGTTGATAATATCCTGTTTCCATTAAGGCATTGAGCGTATCTAACTCTGTGTTTTTTTCGATGGGCAACGGGATTGTCGAGGTGGGTGCATGAATGTTATTCGAAGCAATAATGGGAACAGACCACAATTCTTCACGTCCGTGTAATATTGGCCAGCATAAAACGAAGATAGTGATGTCCATTGCAAGGATGCGGATATTGTCGTTAACGATTTGTAGGTTAAAGGCCATGATTGAAAAAAGCACAGCTCCGCCTGTTGTAAAAACAAACCCTAATCGCAATTTACGTCTAGATTCCACAAGGTCAGATGACCAATTTGTAACAATATCTTTCATGGCAAATGCTATCAGTACATATTCAAAAATTTCCGGTAGCTTCCATGTAACAAATACCAAAGGGAAATTAGTTGATTCTTGATGATACTGTCCTATTAAAGGAACGAGTACGCTGTAGGTCGCGATAACACTTAGCCAATGTTTAAAGTTAGGCTGTTCAGAAAAAATAAGGTGACAGGTAATCCAGAATAATGCGGGGATTGCTGTTTGAATGGTGTAAGACGCGCGCCACAGTTCAACAGGGATAAACGGGTGAATGAGATGTGTCGCCGTTGCTATTAGCATACAGGCGAAGACTCTGGCCGCCGGGTGTTTACGAATATCGTTCGACAAAAAAAGTATCAAGACGGCGATTTCGCCAATGCCAAAGGCGGCTAAAGAAGTTTCAAGCATCTTTTGTAGGTTTCTTAGTATCGAGGAGGCGATATTCTATACGGTTTTTATTACATCGCATGAAACATTGATGAAATAAAATACAACGGTAAGGCTGCTGGACAGTTCGCTGGAGAATGTAGTATCGTACCTCTTTTGAGTATACGCTGTATAGTTTTGTGGCGCATTACAATCATTTATGGGGAGATTAGCATGTACGATATCGTGATATGGGGCGCTACAGGGTTCAGTGGCAGGCAAGCAGCAATTTACATGAATAACATGTATGCCAGTAACGGAACCATAAAAATGGCTATCGCAGGCCGTTCTAAAGGCAAACTAGAAAAAGTGCATGCTGAGTTGGGTAACCCTGATGTTGATATTTTAATCTGTGCAGGAGCTGATGCAGAAGCCGCAGAGCGCGTTGCTAAGGCCACAAAGTTAGTATGTTCATCTGTTGGGCCTGCAGCCAAATATTCTAACGAAATGGTGGATGCCTGTATCAAAAATGGTACGGATTATTGTGATCTTAGTGGTGAGATTCATTGGTTGAGAAAAATGTATGATACCAAAGCGCAAGAAGCGGTTGATGCCGGAGTGCTTGTGGTTAATGTGTGCGGCTTGGATTCGATTCCTACAGAATATGGTGTAAAAACCTTACAAGAAGCTGCCTTTTCCAAGTACGGAGAATATTGTAACGAGATAAAAGGCTGCTTTGCCGACGGGCATATTGATGTTGCTGGCGGAAGCTTTGAAAGTGGTAAGGGAGTGATGGAAGCCATCGCCAATGATGCTGCTATGGCTGATATGGTGAGTAATCCTTATAGCTTAAATCCAAAAGGCCAAATTGAAGGTAACCCGCCATGTCCTGATCTTGAATCCGTTGTTTATGATAATGACTTTTCTCAGTACATCATGCCATTCCCGGTAGGGCAAATTAATGCCAGAGTCGTTCGCCGAGCCCATGCGTTAGATAATTACCCTTACGGCAAGGATTTCATTTATTCAGAGTCGAAGCTGGCAGGGAATGGATTAATAAATAAAATTAAGGCGCAGCTAGAAACCTTTTTTGTTGACCTTTTTGTATCTGCGAATCCGACCAAAGGGGTTGGGAAAATGTTGATGTCACTAGGCCCTAAAGAAGGCAGTGGCCCGTCGGATGAAAAAATGACAAAAAATGGGCCTTACAGTTTTGTTTTCTTTGGACGAACACCAAGCGGTAAAACACTTCGAGCATACTGTTATAGTCCCCTGGATGCTCATAGGGGGACAGCTGCATTGATGTGTGAGACGGCTATCTGCGTGCTTAAGCATCGTCAACAGCTTAAACAACAAAGTGGGTTCTGGACACCTGGCACGGCAATTGGTGAGATGCTAAAAGAACGCATAGCAGAACATAATGTGCTTGAATTTGGGATTGGAGATTTGAGTGATTGTGCTGACTACGTGGCTAGCATGTAGCGCTTATGCAATTTTGTTGGTGGTGTTCAGGTCTGTTGGTAGAAAATTTTGAATGAGTGCCAGAGTCTCTGGCTTTTTTTCAATATGAGGTGCATGTTTACAGCCGTTAATTCCTGAAATAGAAATGTTAGGAATGTAATGTTTGATGTCTTTGATTAGATCGGTCGATAGAAAAGGATCTTCGCGACCGTAAATTAAATGACAGGGGCACTGAATGTGTAATAAGCGTGCTGGAAGCTGTAGACAGCTATTTTCCAAATCTTCCAAAATAGTGTCTATTCTTGCGCGCTGAGTATTGAACATGGTTGATTGAACTTTCTTAATCAATTTCGGTGTTGGTGGCTGATGATAAAATATGTAATCCATGTAAGTGTCAAAGGCATCATCTGCTTGTTCAAGTATTTCTTTTAAGTGCCAAACCGTCGGGTTAGGCATACGGTCTGATGAATACCATTGAGGTAGAGAAATCATTGTTAGCGAGGTGATATATTCGGGACACTTTGATGCGATATAGGCGCAGAGTGCTCCTGAAACTGAATGTCCGATAAGGTGAAATCGAGAGAGTTCTTTTTCTTTGAGAAATGCCATGAACCATTCTGTTAGATGGTGGAATGTGGCGCGCTCATTTTGTAGTTGTATATTAATGTTAATGCCGGGAACATCCAAGGCAATAACGTGATAGCGCTTCATTAATTCCACAACATTGGTCCTCCACCAAGATTTGCTGCCTGCTAAGCCGTGTAGAACAATGATGGTTTCGCCTTCCCCCGCTTCAAGATAGTTAAACTCAAAGGCGGTAGTCTGTAATTTTTTTGAGTTTATATCGGTGAAGTACGTGGAAGCTTGGCTAAGCACAGATCGCAGAAAAGGCGGTGTGGTTTGGCTCGTCATAGGGCTGATACCAGAGGTGGGAGAGCGAATCAGTATACCAAATTTCTGCATACTCTGATGGGGGGAGGGGCTTTGAGGCTTTTCTGCAATAACACTACACTTTTGCAAAACATGTAGCGTTATTGCAGAAAGCATGTATTATGACACTACACAAGTACAGAAAGTGTAGTGTCATAAGGCATCTGTATTGCTAAATAACTAAGGTTTCATAAGGTCTAATTATGTTGATGAGCCCAAAGCCAGAATTATCTCCCACTCAAGACGCTATTCTGGCTGCTGCAATCAGTTGTGTGAAAAGACTGGGCATAGAACGTGTGAATCTCAATATTATTGCCAAAGAGGCCAATGTTGCCCGATCAACGGTGTATAGCTATTACAGCAACAAAGACGAAGTTGTGCGTTTTGCGCTCTTGCAGTCTGCTTATAGTTTTGCAGAAAAGGTATTTTCGCACCTTAGTGCTTTCGATACGGCGAGGGAGCGTATTGTCGAAGCGGTTATGTTCGGGTTGCGTGAATTACCTGATGACCCTTGTTTAATGTTGGTGACGGAATCGACACTCACACAAATGGTGAATGACCATACGTTAACGACAGAAGCAGGGTTTGATATCGAAGTGGCCGTGTTTCGCTTCTTAATGCAAGGTGAAGATATAGATGAAGATCGCCTTAGTGAAATGGCTGAATTTACCATGCGTACGTTGTTTTCATTGTTAGCGATGCAAAGCCCAGTAGAGCGAAGTGATGAAGAAATGCGTGGTTTTATTTCTCGTTGGTTGTTACCGGCGTTAAACCTTACTTGAGTAAAGAGCGATAATTAAAAGGTAAAAATCATGTTGGATTCTTACGATTATATTGTTGTTGGTGCAGGTTCTAGTGGTTGTGTTATTGCTGGGCGGTTGGCTAAGGAAACGACAGCTAGTGTTTTATTGATTGAAGCAGGTCCAGCAGCAGTAGAAAATCCAGATACCATGAGTGCCGATGGTTTTAAATACTGTTTTGCAAACGACAATGTGATGTTGGATCGTTTCTCTGAAAAACAGCACGCCATGTCTAGTCGCAGTATTTACCAAGGGACGGGCACAACCATGGGAGGCAGTGGTTCTGTTAACGGCATGGTTTATACCCGAGGGGATAAGGCCGATTTTGATGCGTGGCCTAAAGGGTGGCAATGGGATGATATTGTTCCAGCGTTTGATGCTATCGAAGAGAAATTACAGCCTAAGTATCGTGATGCAACAAAATTTACTGCGGCGGCTATTGATGCATGGGTAAATACGGGACGTAAGCACAAGGATGGGCTTAATGACGGTGACCTAGCGGGATATATTGGGCATAACGCAATGAATTATCAGGGAGACCGCCGTTCTAGTTCATACATGGCATATTTACATGATCAGCCATTAGATAATCTAACGATTGTGAATCATTGTTTAACGCATAAAGTGATCTTCGAAAATAGGCAGGCTGTTGCTGTTGCTGTTGAGTTGAAACAGAAAGGTAAAAATGACGGACAAGGACGATTGCAGCGGGTTAGGGCGATTAAGGAAATTATTCTTTGTGCGGGTGCATTAGAAACGCCAAAATTGCTAATGTTATCGGGTGTTGGGCCAAGCAGTGATCTACAGCGGTATGGAATACCGTTGATTATGGAGCAAGCGTATATTGGTGCCAATCTACATGATCATCCCAATGTATGTTTATTTTACAAAGGTAAGCAAAAACTCGATTTTGGATATCCACAGTTATACGCTTTTGAGCGTGTAAATGATAAGTCTTCGTTAATGCAATCAGCTCAGCCGGATACGTGTTTTGCATTTTTTGCAGCGCCTATCACGTTACATCAATCCATGCACCGAATGGTGCCTGCCTTAGCGTTACCAAAACGTTTGTATCCGATAAAGCCATTAAGAAACTTTTTTCGATGGTTGATTGATCTTGCATTTAAGCTTCCTGCATTAAATAACATGATTGATAACCTGTATGGCATTGTA
>CAJXXT010000300.1 GCA_913063495.1 uncultured Gammaproteobacteria bacterium
AGTCTTGGCGATGTCACCCAGCCGTACCACTACGTTTTTGAGTATATTGCAGTGGCAGATTTAAGATACGAGGTCTTTCCATGCCACATTAAACAAACCCTTAGCCACCCTCTTTTGATATGGTCAACCGCCATCACCCAAATAGCGAAGCCGACGACAGTTTCCGCCTGACTCGGAGCATAAGGGTCAGAGCCCTTTTAGCGGGACTGAAAGACCGAGAGCTTTATGTCTAGTGACGTAAAACTCCCACCCAAGATGCTCGCCACTCTTCCAAGGCATTGAAATACATTACATTTCTACGTGGCAGCCTTGCTCATTACATGTAGAGTACGTCGGGTGACGCAGACTTAACTTTTAGGTTTATCGGAGATAGTTAAATGAAGTTGGACGCAACTGATAGAGATGAATATTCGGAACAGTTTGAATCGTTACTTAAATCTGATCCATATAAAACTACCGAAAGAATAGTGTATTTTTTCAAGGTGGAAAAACCCATTTCTAGGGTTATTGGTGAGAGTAATATCATATACATCGGTAGATCTGATGGATCTTTTAGTAGTCGATATTATCCATCGAAAGCATTCAACCTTGAGATGGCTTTCTTCGATAAATTCTATAAACATGCAATTAAACTTTATGGGCCTATTTCGATTGAAATCACTCAAGTAGAAAAAACAAAATATTTTGAGTGGAAGGCTATTGCTGATTACTATTCCAGGCATTTAGAATATCCTCCTCTAAACAGAGCAATTCCAAATGAGCCAACCTAACAAAACCATTAAGTTGTTCACAGGCTCACTGGGATGCTACGCTCGAGAGCTTAAGGGGCCAGAGCCCTTTTACCACTTTTACCGGCCCGTATTCAAAAACCAAGTGCACCACTTTATCCTTTGGATTTATAACCCACAGCATACGTAAGTATTAACTAATGAACATATCTGAAAAAATTGCAGAAACTATTTTCTGCGTAGCAGAGAAAGAGAATGCGTTATTAAGCAATCTTGCTAACGATGGTATATTTTTTATGCCAGAGCTCGCATTTGCCTACGAATGCGGAAAAGCGATAATGTCCCGATCAAAGGATATTTTCGGAACTCAAAGCCCGAAGTGGATTAGAGAAATTGATATTGGTAATGGTGGTCCAACGGATTTATTGTTTGAACTGCCCAATGAAGAGCGTATCGCTATAGAGTTTAAAATTCGCGATACTAGCACCTCATACAAAAGTGATGTGAATAAACTAGCTAGGATTACGGATAGCAAAACCACCAAGTTATTTTGCGCACTAATAGATGTTTTTGATACAGACAAGCCAGATGACGGCAGACAATGGGAAGTTGAAGAAAATAGTGGCGTATCAGTAATCTCAATACTCAAAAAAGACTTTCCCACTAAACAAACAAGATATTCCTCACCGGTCACATGCTATGCCTGTATATGGCAGGTTACGCAGTAAAACAAAGCATGACAATCAATAACGTTTGCAAACAGTACAAAATATAAGGTGGTCTTATTCAAAATATGGCGCTATTTCATCAATGACCTAGTAAAACCTTAGCAAGGAAAATCACACTAGGTAAGTATATATTTTTAAGCCAGTACCTCTAGTGGTACAACTCAAAGTGGTTGCTAGTTATTTGTCACTTTTAGTAGAAAAGCAGGGGTATCCAAGTATTGACCTGGCTCGCAATTATTACTCGCTGCGGTTGAATACTCTATGGGGCTCTCAACTACTTTACTTGAACCGATCGGTGAAGACACTATAACCACAACCCTGATCTCATTTGACTTCTCAAGAATTGGATCGAAAATACAACCTCCTACCACCCAGAAGGAACTTGACTTTGAATTATTTTCTACGCAATCACGTATATCGCTATATTCGTCTAATGTGAGATCATAGCCAGCCATTATCGCCACATAGACTAAATCGCCGGCGTTAAAGGCCCCAACTGTATTTAATGCTTCTTTTGTTGCCATTTCTGCTCTATTACGACCCCTTGAAACGCTATAACCGCCTTTTGCAATTAGAAGACTATGATCACTAAAGCACGTTCGAACATCTGCATAGTCGATAGCCACCATAAAGTTGTGTATCGTTACTTCAATTATTGGACGGGCTAGCTCGACAGCTTCTTTTGGGTTCGATACCACGATAACTGTGTCTAATACTTGGCTCATTTTTTCATTAATAGTCGGTTTTATCGATGGCCATGACAGTAGAATAGTAAGTGGTGGGTAAGGTAGACAATCAATTAACCAGTCCATATCAGAGTGACATTCACTGGCTAGCACTACAGTTACAACCGCGTCTTGCAAGGCCTTGGTAATCGAATCTGTTGATAACAAAAACTGGCCCTGTAGTTTCAAGTTGTCTTCGGATGTTGCTATTAGTGGGTTTTCCGGCACCCATCGATACTTAGTCAAAAGTTGTGATTGACTGTCTACGACTAGCAGCGTGCTACCGTAGAATATTGGCAGGGCACTAAAATCATTAGAAAAACAAATCACTGTTATAAAATATTCTTTAGGTTCGCTGTACAGTCGATCAATCATAGAAAGGCTCTCCACATACGGGAACACATTAAGTTCGATTTAACGGGGTCGGGTCTTGCGATCAAGCATAAACTACCGCCCAACACTTAAAAAGACGAAGTCTTGCGAAAACGAAGTCTGGCAATCAAGTATAAAACTCCCGCCCAACACTTAAGACAGCAGATTCCCTTTGCGTTTATTGCCAGCACCGCCCTCTATGACAGGCACGTCGTAAATACCTCCCTGCAGACTCGTTAGCAGCATCCCTCGGCAATTGCTCCTGCTTTGCTTCCTCCTGCATCCATGCAGTCGTGCTGCCAACGGCCCGCTACAGAGCTAACTACCTAATGAGTCAGCGCCCTGTTACCTTATTGCCAATCGTCGTTTGAATCATCTCGCTTGAATCAGCGGGGCTTGGCGGAACAATACCCAAGTGCGCAGAATCCCTTTCCGTGGATGCCTGAGATGATGCATTTGAGAAAGGAGAAGAACTTTTTTGAGACGAGAGTGATTGAGACTGTAGTGGCACCGGATTGAATTAAGCGACGATGCGCAATTTATTGTGCATTTTTGGTCGAACAAGAATAAAGTGACACATCCCTTTATTAACATCCAATGACCAGCTTCATTTTTTGGCGCAATTTGAAAAGCACCCGTCATTGCAAACCACCGAACAAGCGGGCTTACTTATAATAAAAAACCAGGAGATAGAGAGCGTGGCCTTTGTAGAGTGGCCAATTTCTCGAGACTAACAACACATGGGCATAAACTGGGACGCATTGGGGGCACTGGCCGAGACACTGGGCGCTCTCGCGGTGATTTTGTCGGTACTTTATCTTGCGGTACAAATTCGCACGCAAACCCGTGAAGCCCGGCTCTCTGCCACCCGCACTTTGTCCATGGAAACCCGCGACCTGATGGAGAAGATTGCCCTCGATCACGAGTTTTCAAAAATCTACCAGGAAGGCATGTACGATTATTTATCCCTGCCGGACAATGAACGCATGCGGGTCAGCTATATGTTCCAGTCCTTCCTGCGTATTTGCGAACAACGGTATCTTCATAGCCAGCACGGGGCCATCGATTCAATCTATCGGGAATCTTCGGAACGTGCTTATCGCTTATTTTTTAGAAGCCCCGGGGTTCAGGATTTTTGGGCGGTGTCAAAAGATACTTTTGAAGATGGCTTTATTGCCTATGTAGAAAAATTAATCCGCGAAGCCAACGCCATGGAATTCACCAGCACCTTCACTCGAATCAATCAGCGCCGGCAAGACGATGGCTCAGACAAGGTAACTGATAGGCAGGTTTCGGGCAGTAACGATACGGCACCCGATTAGAGAAATGTAGGACACTCACTCTTGGGAAAATGAACTCAGCATCTTAAGCCTTACTGCAAATCTGTCTTTAGCAAGATCCTCAGCCGTGACCATACTTCCCCAGTATCAGACAGCTTTTCCACGGCAAGAAGACCATCACCAAGGCCAGAAATCGGCAATCCTCACTCGAGGCAAGGCCCTACTACCTTGCATTTCGCCCTGTGTGCACAGGCCTTCCTCTACGGCGACAGCTTTGTGCACCGCCGTGGATGGGCCGAAGATACATTGCTCGCACTTGCCGATGCCTTTTCTGTCGGTGTTTCCGCCTATGGGGTGATGCCCAATCACTACCCTGTGGCGCAATCAATCCAAACACTCCGCCCATTCTCACCCGCTTGAACATCACCGCCACTAACTGGCTCACCCTCAGCACCCAATTTGAGGGGCGCTTTGGCCGTGTGATTGGCACCTTGCAACACTTGAAGCGGGCTTGTGAAAGTCTGAACTACCGACGTATACCCGGCATCACGAACTGCAGACTGCTGTTTGAAGGGGGCTAGCGCGGCATACGCAACGCGGTCGGAACAAAGCCTGGTTTTACACCGCTAGAAACGAGCAGCACGGCTGATCACCGCACCACGCTATGGATCAAGGAGTATTCAGGGCAAATAAGTGGATCGAACAACTTCACAGTCATCAGTCATCAAAACCGATATCTCCACTGTGAAAGTTCGGCTTATAAAAGTTTGTAAGTTAGTGATAACTTTCCTAGGCTATTACTTAGCTTATTCACAAAGGAATGTTGCCATGAAAAAAACCACCGTATTTTGCTTATTGCTCTTCCTTCAATTGTCTAAGGCCCACTCGCTACAGGCGGCCGAATTAGACCAGATTAATAACTACCTCTCATATTCACCCTATTTTGCCAGCTCGGGGCAGCCTAGTGCTGCACAGCTGGAAGATGTCGCCAATGCGGGTTTTAAGCGAGTTATTTATTTAGCCTTTAGCAATAGCAAGACGGCGATAGAGACAGAAGATTATGTGGTGAACTCTTTGGGCATGAATTACGTCCACATCCCCGTCGATCTGAAACGACCAAGGACGAGTGATTTCGATGACTTCGCCGCAGTGATGGTAAAAAATAAGACCTTAAAAACCTTGCTGCACTGCCAAATTAATAAGCGCGCATCCAGCTTTAGCTTTTTGTACCGGGTGATTTATGGGCGTGTGCCAATGAGTGAGGCCAAGCGAGATCTCGACTCCATTTGGCAGCCGAACAAGGTCTGGTACCAACTGATTGTGGATGTTCTGAAACAACACGGGCACTCCCATCTCTGTGATGACTGCGACTGGGGTGTGAACGAGCTCAATTGAAAATCGCTAATGCTAATGACTCACAGGAAAGTACTGAAGGACCCAGAGGCCTTTAGCAGGCAAAGTTAAGCATCTAAAAGGGAAGCCAACAGCCATATCGATGACTATTGATAACAAGTAATACTTAAAATAAAACAAGGGAAAGTTTAATGAATAAATTAACATCTATTTATTTAACAGTAAGTATTTTTTTATTATCTGGGCTAAACAATACCTATGCAGAAAACAGCGAATTTGAATTCTCAAAGTTTGTCGATGACAACGGTGTTATTTCACTCCCTAAAGACTTTAGAAAAACGATGACTCATCTAGGCTCATGGTTTGTACCAACAGGTGATGCCAGCGGCTTTCATGACGTATACACTCGACAAGTTGATGTCAATGCATATAGAAAAGAGGGGAAGTTTCAAGATGGCGCTATTATCATTAAAGAACTAAGGGCTTCTAGCTCGGCAGATTATTCAACGGGAGCAAATGTTAGTTTTTCCAATGCAAGCATTAAACAATGGTTTGTAATGATTAAAGATTCAACCAATAGGTTCCCTAACAATAAAAACTGGGGAAGCGGATGGGGCTGGGCGCTTTTTAAAACAGGCAATCACAACATCAATGTCAGCATGGATTACAAAAATGATTGCTTAGGCTGTCACTTCCCAGCCAAAAATAATGACTGGGTGTATATCGAAGGATACCCAACCTTAACTAAGCAGTGATGAAAAAACAGGATGCCCATACCTTTTTTGAGGTCAAAGTGATATGACCAGCCTAGGGCCATTCGAGAGACTGTAATTAAGACTGTGTAACTGTCTATCATTAACCCCTCACGGGAAGGATAGACAGATCATGAACAAAGAA
>CAJXXT010000301.1 GCA_913063495.1 uncultured Gammaproteobacteria bacterium
GTAATTCTATTTCCGATATCAATGAAGGCGACAGGGTCAGCTCCATGTAAACCCAAAGGTGCACCAACGGCAGTAAACCCTGAAACAACATTATGTTCGTCAACAGCAAATGCTGACGTTGAAAAACCGATAAAGGTCGTTGCAATAACAGCGGCGATTTTGACTGATTTTAACGTTTTGCTTGTCATGGTAATATTCTCTTTAGTTGTATAAGTACATTAATTTAAAAACGATATTTAGAAACACTGTTTAGAAACAATATTTAAAAAGTTAACCTAAACGATATTAAGATTTTTTGTAGTTACTTCCGGAAAATCGATTGTAGTTCTGGCGATGTGATTAAAGTAATTGGTAAAAACATTCAAAACAGTATTGGCAACTATCTCGACAATTTCCGCTTCACTAAATCCGGCATCACGAATGTCCGCTAGGTCTTCATCCGTAATGTTTCCGCGTTCGGTTAGAACCCGGGACACAAAGGTTAACGCGCTTTGAGCTCGAAGCTCTCCTGACCTACCCGCGAGATTCCCATCGATTTCTTGCTGGGAAACCCCAGCATTACGAGCCATTAGTGAATGTGCTGAAGCACAATAATCACAACGGTTAACACCGGCCGTACCGAGTGCAATTTGCTCGCGAATTTGAGGGGATAACTCACCGTTATTGAGCGAACTTGAAAAACCAAGATAACCTTCAAGAGCCGCAGAGGATTGGGCTAAGGTACCAAGAATATTAGGTACCACACCCATTTGTGACTTAATAGTTTCAAGCAGTTTTGCAGTTTTTCCGACCGCCGTTGATTGTTCTATACGTTTAATACGTTGCATATATGTTTCCGTCGTAGTTCGTTGCTGACGAGAGACATCATGCTTTCAAAGCGGTATTACAACAATGCAATCGACGTTAATCGAGACTACGTGTAAAACATGCGGGACGATTTGTATAACCTAAACAGATTGCCGTCTATATTCGGCGGGGGAAGAAGCAAATCTTGCTGAAAAGACTCATTTTTTTCACTGCCCTGGATTGGTAACCAGCTCATGGGGGTTCTGATTAACCACATAGTCCATAAACACCTCTCGATACTCCTTGTTTTCACCATACCACCTTTCAATGACAGCAAGATGCCTCACTAACACCTCATCCGTGATGATTTTGTTTACCTCCACCATAACCTTTTGACCAAAAGCACTTTTGGAGCAATGAGTATGCATGCTTGCGTACATAGCAATTTCTTCAATAGGATAAAACTGATACTTATTGGGAATTCCTTTTAACTCAGCATCAAATATTGCCTGCGCAGGGAATCCGAAAAAGTAGTCTACTCGATTGCGCTCCAACATCGCCAAGTTAAACTCAACCTCACTTCTCGAAGAGAAAAGGACATTACCCTTATCCCTGTATTGCTTGAGTAATACCTGAACTTTCTTGGAATAAGACATTCCGTCTAAATAACCCAATTTAATGTTGGGATTAGCGAGTAACCTTGCTAAAGAGAGCGTCTCTCCAGGCTTACCGAACAAATGTTGTTTTAATTTTAGCGTCTGAATCCCTGTTCTAGGTGCAAGGGAAACTGGCCTGCTATGTATTCTATAATCTCTACTACCGGGAACAATCCACGCCCAGGCAACACAGACGTCCTCTTCACGAATAAGACGATTGTATCTTTGGGCATTACTCACTACTAACTTGTGGTTATACTGAGGCAAATTACGCTGCAAAACCTTGGTAAAGGAGTCGCCGAGACCTTGTCCTTTAAACTGCCCCTGAGTAATAAAATTCGGTACTTGCTCCCAACCCAGCCAGCGAATGGTCTCCTTTTCTTGCGCAAAAACATCTCCGCGAAAAACGGAAACGCCCAAAAGCAGCCAAAATAGAGCAAGTCGTGACATTTATATCATTTCCCTCTTTTTCATACTGAGTAATTCAAAGCATAGTCCAAAAAACCACCAACTGAGACAGAAAACCAATCTTTAGATCTAGTTCGAGCGTGGATAATAGCCCTTCAGAAATAGTAACGGGGTGCTCACCTGGAGCCATACCGGAACGTACCAAAAAAGCTCAAACAGCTTGTAGAAACATTTCAACTTCCGGTATCAACCTTGTTGCTCAATAACGCCGCGAGGTGATGTGCCAAACCAACGTTGAACGGCATCATAGAATGCTCTCTCGTTTTGATACCCTAAGAAAAAACTGATTTCCTGTATCGAATACTCTCTTTTCTTTAATAATTCTTCAGCCTTTTCCTTTTTCACATTACTCACCAAGTTCTTAAAAACTGCTTCTTCATCTTTTAGACGCCGCTGCAGTGTTCTCGTACTCATATGTAACGCTGACGCTACTTTATCTAAATTATAAATACCGCTACTCAGCAGCGCTACGACTTTTTGCGTGGTACTCATTGCACGATTTAACAAGGCTAGCTGACGTGATGAAATTTCATTGATCACCTGCTTTAGTTCCGAGCTGCTGGTTGTTATGGTTCGACTAAAGACTTCTGCCGGCAACGTTACTGCATTAACCTTTCCATTAAATGTGATAGGTGCACTGAAATAACGCCCGTACTCTTCATCCGAAATATCGCCATGTCTCGCGTGAGAAAACTGATAACTAATTGGCGTTATATCGCTACCTAACAACAGCTTTATTCGCCGTTCGAAATAGACCATGTCCGCTTCATTCGCATGAGGAAGATCAAAAAATGGCGACCAAAAACTAAACGTGACAACTTCTTCTGTCGGGGTCACTTGGAATTGCTTTCCTGTATCGGATATCAAACGCCAATAACGTAGCGCCGACTCAAACGCTTCACCTAACGTTTCAGAATTTAACGCCAACATTTCGATAAGACCCCAATGCCCTGCCGGCATCGTTTGCCCCACATTCAAACCAATAATATCTGATCCACTAGCATCAATAGCTCCTTGCCAGAGTAACTTGAGCGCAGATAGTGATATCCTATTTTCTGGTATCGCCAACTGGTCAGAAGTTATTGAGGTGCAGGCAAGCAGGTCTTCTACGTGTAAACCATTGATTTTAAAAGCCGCAAGTAGCCCTTTCACATAGGAAGACGCAACAGTGAAGGTGGTCAACGTACTATCAGCAACCATATTGTCGTCATTACTCCGGTCATTGGCGGGAAATCGCATGATATTAATCATCCATTAATTTCATAATGATAGCCAATATATTCCTCATATTAAACGCCCCATCCAATAGGATCACATCAATGTTTCATAAAGCTGCAGTGCTCACTTTCATAATAATCTTACTGATATCCGTATCCGGCTGCGCGCAGGTGACCCCAAGCCCTGAACTCCTTCAATGGAAGGCTACAGGCCAATACTTTAACTTCAAAGGGCACAAAATATTTTACCATGACACCAAAGGCTCCTCAGAAAATACCATTGTCATGATACACGGCTTCCCCACGTCCTCTTGGGACTGGCGCCACCTTTGGCAGTCAATGAAACCTGACTACCGCATTGTATCTCTTGATATGTTGGGTTTTGGGTTCTCAGACAAGCCAAGAGATAAGGTGTACTCAATCGACGAACAAGTTGACCTTCAATTCGCCTTATTCGCAGAACTGGGGCTTAAAAATGCCCACCTCCTCGTTCACGATTATGGTACCTATGTTGCTGAGGAAATGCTTGCTCGCTTCAACAATAAGGAAACATCCGGTATTCCCTTCGACATTCAATCATTAGTAATTCTCAACGGGCCGGTCATCCCAGAACAACTTCAGCTTCGTCTTATTCAGAAGGTATTTAATAGTCCCATCGGTTGGATTGCCTCGCAATTTACCAATCGCTACCTTTTCAAAAAAAACTTCAGCCCGGTGTTTGGAAAAGAGTCTCAGCCGACAGAGCAGCAATTAGCGGACGACTGGTTTGTGATATCACAACAGCAAGGACAAAAACTCAGTCATAAACTGATCCACTATTACAACGAGAGTATTCAGCGTCGTGAGCGTTGGTTAACGGGTATTAGAGAAACTACCGTTCCCGTTTTATCCATTAGTGGATTGGCCGACCCTGTAGCCGGAAAGCCTATGGTAGATAAATATGTCGAGCTTGTTCCCAATGCGAAAATTATAGGGCTAAACGACATTGGCCATTATCCCCACGTCGAAGACGCGAAGTCAGTGACAGCGCACTACAAAATATTTTTAGAAACGTTAACAAAGTCATAATATATTAGCGTCTATATTCGGTGGGGGAAGAACCAAATCTTGCTGAAAATGCACGGGTAAAAGAAGATTGCGATTGATAACCCGTTTGTTCAGCGATTTGTTTGATACTTAACAGAGAGTCATCAATAAGTGATAGCGCTTTTTGTAGTCGCCAATCACTCAGGTATGACATTGGCCCCACCCCCATCAATTCACTAAAGCGGTTAGCAAACCGACTTCGAGACATTGCAACCTCAGATGCAAGACTTTCCACTGACCATTGGTGAGAAAGCTTGGAGTGCATAAGATCTAATGCCCGGCCGATCTGAGGGTCACGAAACGCCTTCAATATCGACTCCGACTGAGGTTGTAACGATACACCTGAACATAGTATTTCGATAAAAACCACCTCAGACAACCGTGTTAACGAGGCGGTTGACCCCACGTTCTCTGAAAAAACATGTTGTGATATTAGGCGTAGTGTATCGTCAAGCATTCGTTGTTTTGCACGATCGACTGCCGATACAACAATGTAGTCGGGCAACGCTTGCAATAACGGATGCTCAGCTCCATCTCGAAAGGTAAAATGACCACATAACATTTGAGTCGCCGCATTTGCTTCCCCTTCCCCAACAGCCAGCACTCCCTCACCCGCGTAACCCACATCGTGCAACAACGTTTGCAGTGGAGGCGCATGTTGCATCGGTTTGTGCGCCAATATATGAGAAGCTCCTTTGGGAATTAACACTAAGTCACCCGCAGCTAGTTCAATTGATTTGCCAGCGTTAACTTGGACAAAACATCGCCCCTGAACCACTAAATGAAAGCGAGCCGCATGATTGTGCTCAGGTACTGTAGTGCCCCAGGGTGGAGAAAAATCTGTTCGGAAATACAACAAACCTTTAAGTTGTACGGTATTGAAAATATCATCAAAAATATCCATAAAAGTCAGCCAAATAGAAACGCATCAGTAAAGGGCAGACGAACAAGAGCGTGACACTCTCTTTATCCCCGCAGAACAATTCTACGCTTCAACCCTATAAATCAACAAGCAACCTTAATATTTACTCCTCGTTAAGTGCGATAGCAGGCTCTGTTTTCAAAAAACACTCAGCATCAAGCTCATCCAGACACGCTGCATTTAGGGTGACCTCTTCATACATCCAGTAACGCATACCTGCCTCCTCAACACTGTAACGCCAACGGTATTGGCATTGAATCCACCCTTGATTGAGCGGGCCGATTATTTGACAGCCTTTGTCCTCTGACACATATTCCAGAACATCCCCATCTTCTTTGCCACATACCTGAAACCGATCAAAACGGATACGGCCGTCGGGTAACATGCCGTACTTTATACGACCATTTTTAAAAACACTCGTCGACATATCATCGCCATGTTGATCGACAATGCAGGGTTTACCTAACACATAATAGGCTGGCTTGGTGGCAACAGAGTAACGAATAGGAATTGCAGCTCTTGCCGCTGCATGCTCGGAGGAACCCTGCCCTTTGTCCCATTGTTTAATGACTATTTGAAATACAAGAACACTCATTGTGTTACCCCTCATCACCACTCTCAGCAATGAATGCTTTTGCTCTTTTGACAAAAAAAGACAAAAAAAAGACAAAAAAAAGCCCTACCGAAGTAGAGCTTTTTTTCAAAATAAAATTTGGGTTCTTAACCCTAAACATGGTGCGCCAGGAGTGACTTGAACACTCACATCCTAAGATACTGGTACCTAAAACCAGCGCGTCTACCAATT
>CAJXXT010000302.1 GCA_913063495.1 uncultured Gammaproteobacteria bacterium
CGAGGGCTTATGGTAAATTATATCGTTAAGAACCGCATAAAAGATGTCGAAGGCATAAAAGCATTTGATATTGAGGGTTATCGGTATAACCCGGCAATGTCAGATGGTAACGAATGGGTATTTTCCCGAACGGAGAAAGGTAGAGCATGACATTAGAAGAGTTTATCGTCGCGGTAAAACAAGCTCCTGTGGCGTTTACAGAAACGATGGCAGTTATCGCATCCAGCTATACGTATTCGCCAGCAGGCTTTCATAACGGATTGAATGAGCGGGAATTCTTTAACGCGTCAGGAACTAATGAAGGTTCTTGCAAGTTGTTTGCTTTTGCTAAGATCAATGATTTGGATGAGCAGGCGACCCTGAATTGCTTTGGTGATTATTATACCGTTGATGTGCTGCAAAACCCTGAGGGGCAAGATCACCAAAATATTCGTACGTTTATTGATTGTGGCTGGGAGGGGATCGTTTTTGATAGTGAACCCTTGACCACCAATCGTTAATATTGAACCTTTAAATAGAATCGGTTAATAAATATGGATACTGATAAACGTTCCGAAATTTCAATGCCCATGATACGGACGTTGCTGAGCTCGTTAATGCAGCAGGGTATTGATGCGGATCGTTTTTTGGATGCGCTAGGGTTAACTCACCAAGCAATTGATGGTACTGAGAACCGGATTGAGCTATCTGTATATGATCGAGCACAAGAAATAGCTGTGGAAATGTTAGATGACCCTGCTTTGGGGTTGCATATGGGAGAACAAACGAACCCAAGCTCTTTGGGAGTATTAGGGCATATGCTGATAACGGCTGCGACGATTGCTGATGCGTTCCAGCTATTTTTCAAATACCACAGTTTAATTAGCGACGCAGAACCTTCATCGATTCACGTTGAAGGTGAGCATGCGATACTTACCTACAACTATCCTAGCTCAACGATTCTAGGGAACCGAATTCGCGCTGAATTTGGTTTAGTGCAAATAGCACGCATGGCAAAAAATGTTATTAGCGCAAAAATGGATGCCGTTGAAGTGCGTTTTGAGCATCCAGAGCCCGATTATGTGAGTGAATATCAACGAATATTTGGTGCGCCGATACGTTTTAATTGTGAGAGCACGCAGGTGATATTTGCAGCAGGTTTATTGGATGAAAAGTTATTACATGGAGATGAGTCGGTTCTTAGCTTGTTAAAAGAAGAGGCTGATAGGCAGTTATTATCGTTGAATCAAGATGGCAGTATTGCGGATAAAGTGGAAAGTTTATTGCTAGCGCATATTCAACAGGGAAAGCCGAGCATTAATAAGGTAGCTGAGTACTTTCATATGAATGAGCGGACGTTGAGGCGCAAGTTAGAGTCACACAACACCACGTACTCTGAGTTGCTGACGCAGGTTCAACGTAAGGTGGCCTGTAGAATGTTGGAAAACCTTAATATACCCATTGAGGATATCGCCGAGAAACTACGTTTTTCAGAGACAAGTGCTTTTTACCGAGCGTTTAAGCGCTGGACGGGGAAAACACCCGCAGAATATCGGGAGGAGTGTGACTAAAATGTGATTTTGGGTGCGGTTAGATGCTACTGGTGTAAGGTAGTGTTGTTTGTTCAAGAGCCGCTAAATGGCGAGAAAGCTGGGTGATCTTGTGGTGTTGTCCTTCGGGCGAGCTTTCTGTTGGTTGGGAGATAAAAGGAATGTTGTTTAACTCAATCGCATGAGTCCATTCTGATAGCGTTAATGAGGGTAAGTATTTATTTCTGGCGGCATGGATAAATTTTAGCGTTTTGAATGCATCAAACCATGTGAGCATATGGCGACAAAACTCCGCAGCAGACTTGCTTTGTTTACGGCTATGGTTGATCGATTTTTCTATGTTTAAACCTAATAATATATCGTGAATTTTCTCATTGATTTCAACATAATTCGCAACCTTTTTTTGGGCCATGTCCTGAACTTCAGTTAACGCAACGGTTAGGGGTTGAGTGTATAGCTTTGGAATGGCTAATAACCACAATTTAAGCCATTCAAAGCATGCAGGGTTGTATAGCATGAATTCATTCATGATGCTGTCGAGTTGTTGGATGCGTTGCACCGCTGGGCCTGTGCCAAATGGAACTCGATGAGAGGCTCTGTCACTGAGTGTGATCACGGGTTTTTTTAAAGAAAGTACAGCGCCTGTTTTAGCTATTTTATTGAGCAAATAAAAATCTTCTCCCGCTTCTCTTTTTGGAAAACCTCTGTTTGCTGCATAGTGGAATGCATGAATTGCGAGAGTGCTACCGACGGTATGAAATCCCCAGGGTGAACCTGCCCAACGCAACCCCAATACGTAATATCGTAACGACATTTCGTATAATATAGCGGCGATGTTAGTTGGACTTGGCTCTTTTTTCGATTTTGTTGTTGATTCTGTTTTTGATGGGGCGGTAGAAATATATGTATGTTGAAAAGGGAAAATATAACCAGAACAGTTGTTATTTTTGTTACCTTTTTCACATTGCTCAGAGGTGTATTGCCCCACTAAAACCGGTAGTTCAAAGTATTCATCCGGTAACAAAACATCTGCATCGGTGGTAAGAAAAAAGGGGTCTGCTATTTGATTCTGAGAAAACAACCGTAGGGCTAAATCCATACCTAGTTTTCGGGCATAACCAACACCATGAACAAACGTATCGAGGGAGTTCGAGTCATTCCAATCAGTAATATCCCAAACTAGCCAGTGAGCTGATGATGACTGTATTAGTTGTACTGATTCACCCTTGGCGCTTTGCCAGGTAACTTTGCCTAGATTTAGAAGATGGCTTTTGGCCTTTAACGTATTACTACGCTGCTGGGTGGTACATGATTTTGCACAGTTTAGGATCAGAATAATTAAGGTGTTGTCGGACGCTTGATGATTAAGGTGTTCAATAAAACGCGTATTCTCATCAAAGGCAGGGATAACAACACATCGTTGAAATGAACTGTTAGGTGGGAAACCATCCAACCAAGGTGATATGTTTTCAGCGTAATGTGCCAAATACTTTGAAATCACCTTGGTACTTTTCATGGTTACGGTCTTGTTGTTATGGCTTAGTTGTTACGGCTCAGTTGTTAGGGATAGAAAAAACAGCTTAGTGCGGTTGCGTGAGTGCCTGTTTTGCAATCTCTGGTGCCTTCGCAATATCATCTCCAGATAGCTCTGAGATAGCTTCTAAGGTTTCGCGTATTTTTTGATAATCACTACCAATAAGGCCAAATTGCTCAGTGACAGCTTTATCAATAGCTTGAAAGACTTTGTCATAGGCAAGGTCAGTGGACTCTTTGTCTGATTGATTAATTGCGTTCAAACAGGCTTTTGCGATGTTAATGTAACGTTTATTTTTGCTGCTCATGATGGACTGCTGTTGTGTAGATTAATGTAGTGGTCGCCAAACTGGTCTCGTAAATTCACTTTTAACAGTTTTCCTGTTGCTGTGTGGGGTAATTCGTCTACAAAAACCACATCGTTGGGTAGCCACCATTTAGCGACCTTGTTCGAAAGGTGTGCGATTATATCGTCTTTTGATACAGTTTGTCCTTGCTGTTTTATGACCAGCAACAAGGGGCGCTCATCCCATTTTGGGTGTTGAATGCCAATAACGCAGGCTTCTTGTATTGCTGGGTGGCCCACAGCGGCATTTTCTAAGTCGATGGAACTAATCCATTCACCACCGGATTTAATCACATCTTTGTTACGATCGACAATTTTCATATAACCTTGAGGGTCTAGGGTGGCTACATCGCCAGTGTCAAACCAGCCGTCTTCTAGTGCGCTGCTCTCAGCTTTAAAGTAACGTTCAATAATCCAAGGTCCCTTGACCATTAAGCGGCCAAAAGCGATGCCGTCATTGGGTTGAACCCCCCCTTCATCATTGACTATTTTTAGCTGCACACCAAATACTGGCCTACCTTGTTTCTGCTGTATGGCGTAACGCTCTTCTTTGCTGAGGTTGTCCATTTCACGGGTGTAGGCACCAATAGTACCGATGGGGCTCATTTCGGTCATGCCCCAAGCATGCATGACAAATGCGTCATGATCTTCATCAAAACTTTGAATCATGGATAACGGTGCGGCGGAGCCACCGATAACGACGTTCTCTACGCTGTTTAACCGTATGTTATGTTCTTTAAGGTATTGCAATAGCCCTAACCAGATCGTTGGAACACCTAATAATAATGTTGGTTTTTCTGCTTCGATAAGTGCTGCTAGAGATTTACCGTCCAGAGCGGCTCCTGGAAAAACTAACTTGGCACCTGATAACGTCGCGGAATAGGGGGTGCCCCAGGCACAGACATGAAACATTGGAACGACAGGTAACAGCGTAGAACGGCTAGAGATGGAAAGAGCCTCCGGTATTGCGCTGCCAAATGCATGTAATAGGGTGGAGCGATGAGAATATACAACACCTTTCGGGTTGCCTGTAGTCCCTGATGTGTAACAAATAGCGGCAGCGGTTTCATCATCGAATTGTGGCCAGTCAAACTCGGTTGACGCGTTTTCCATATAGGTTTCATAACAAATTACGTTACAGGAATCACTATTTAAGGATGTTTGGGGCATGTGAGATTTGTCGGCCATGATAATAATGGTTTCAACACTGGGGATTTTGTCCTGTATTTGTTCAAGTAATGGCACAAATGTAAGGTCGACAAATAACATGCGGTCTTCAGCATGGTTAATGATATAGACGACTTGTTCGGGAAATAACCTAGGATTAATGGTGTGAGTGATGGCTCCCATACCAGATACGGCGTAATAGACTTCATAATGGCGGTAGCCATTCCAGGCCAGCGTACCAATTCGGTCCCCTTGCTTAATACCAGAGTGTGTTAACGCATTGGCTAGTTGTTTGCTGCGTAGGTTAGCATCCTGGTATGTATATCGATGAATATCACCTTCTATGCGTTGGCTAACAATCTCACTGGTGGGGTAATATTTTGCCGCGTGTTCGATCAAGTCTGAAATAAGTAAGGGGTGGTTCATCATATTGCCGTTCATCGATAGCTCCTTTTGAATCTGTTTCGAGACGCTTAATGTAGGACTTTCGGTGTTTTAGTGCAAACCGTCTATACTTTTATTAGTTATATTTGTCTATTCGCTGGCCAAATGGTTAGTTGTTGATTTTATAGTACTTCTGGCGATATTGGGATTTCGTTATTCATGAGTGATGTTGATAGAGAAAGCGAGATACGGGTACTAAAACGTTGTCTTGAGCAAGAAATCAAATCTCGCAAGGCTGCGGAAAAACGTGTTGATGAAACCTTGGCCGAATTAACAACAATCAACAGTGCTTTAGAACAAAAAGTGGAAGAGCGAACACGAGAAGCATCCGAGGCTCGTGATGCGGCATTAAGTGCTAGCCAGGCTAAAAGTGAGTTTTTGGCTACGATGAGCCATGAGATTCGCACACCGATGAATGCGATTATTGGGTTTGCGGAGTTGCTTCTTAACGAGTCATTAGATGAGCGGCAGCATCGTTTTGTACAACGCATTGATACATCAGGCAAGGCGTTACTTCAGATTATTAATGACATTTTGGATTTCTCCAAAATAGAGGCTGGTAAGCTTCACATTGAGTTGATCCATTTTAACTTTTTTGAGTTAATGGATCAGATGCAACATTTGTTCTCTCAGCAAGTTGAGAGCAAAGGTGTAGATTTGTTGTTTGATATTGATCGAGATATCCCAGTATCAATGGAGGGTGATCCATTACGGATAGGTCAAATTGTTACTAACCTGATCAGTAATGCACTGAAGTTTACTGAATCCGGCACGATTAAAGTGACAGCAAAAGTCCAAAAGAACTTTGAAGGTCGCGCCGTTGTTGAGGTGTGTTGTTCTGACACCGGAATCGGGATTCCTGATGAAGCACAGAAAAAATTGTTTAGCTCGTTTAC
>CAJXXT010000303.1 GCA_913063495.1 uncultured Gammaproteobacteria bacterium
ATAGAGGCTCTAACGCCTCAGCTTCAATTAGAAGGGGTAAATCAATAGGATCTACAGCCATGTTGTGACCTTTCTCAGAGATACAGTTAACAGGGAGTCGACAGTTGCGCCCCTAGAATTAAGGCTGAAGTGTACCTTTACATAGCAACAAGGCCTATCAATTTGTTAAATCTTGCTCTTTTTTGCTTTTTTTGACATTAAAATCAAATGCTTACTAGATGCATTAGCAATAGAACGACATACCTTTAGCTCCATCTCACTAATGCTTTGATTACCATTTGCGGCCTTATCGGCATACAAAATGCCAAATGCTCCTTTTCCGTTAAACACCGACATCACAATATAGTCATCCGATTGGGCCAGTTGTTTAAACTCTCCCGGCACCAAACCCGTTATCTCACTAGCCCGATCGGAATTCACCCAAACGGCTTGAGGTTTACGCAATACCTGGGTGAAAAAATTCGGAGGCTGTAAGTTAACAGCAAATTTACCCAACTTCGGTGAGTCCTCACAGCCTACGGCATAGTACCCTTGCAACGTTGCGGTCTTTCTATCTACAAGGCCAATAACAACACGCTGCAGCTCAGTTACATCAAATAACACATCTGCGGTACAACGAATGACCTCATGCTCCGCAGAAAAATATCCCACCTCGTTTACTAGCCGCTTCACATAACTTTCAAAAACCCGTCGCTTCATCTCATTTTTAAAACCAGGGGACTTGGCCGTTGAAGGTACAGGAGGTGCTGACATCATGGGCTCTGATGCTGGCGCCGCTCTACTTGGTGCATCCGCAATAGATGCATCAACTTGCTGTGATGTTGATCGCGACTCTTGTCCCCGATCTTGTTGCCGCTCTTCGCGCTGCTCTTCTTGTTTCACCTCAACCTTAGGTTTAGCCCCAGAGCGACTTGTCGTTCGAGTGACTGCCGTTACCGAAGCCCCCTCTTTCATCTTCCCCACAACTTCAGACAATTTATCCGCACGAATACGACGCCTTTGGGCTGGCATTGGAGGAAATATCAAACTTACAGCAGGGGTTAATACACCAGGAATTGGAAATTGGAGAGATGTTTTTAAAGCAGCCTCACGAATAACTCTCCAAGCCTCATCTTGTTGCACCCCCAAATAAGCGCCAATAATGGCCAAACAACGGTATGTTTGTCGAGAATACCAATCAATACTGGCCTCTTGTACCAACCAGTTTGCCAATGCCACAGGGAAAGAGGGAGAGTTTGCAATACGACCCGTTTCATCCTTATTTGGCAACGTTGGCTTTGCTGCGGTTAGCCCTTCTTTTACCGCACAGGCTAAGTAACGATGTGAAGGCAGCTTATCACCGTCCATTGCATCAACAATATTGCTCGGAAAGTGCCAACGCTTAGCAAGCCCGAGAATAATTTGCTCCCGAGTACAACCTAACACGGCAAACTCCGCCTCCTCCGCAGGGATGCGCTCTCGCTTTTGCAGTGTGTCAATAATCGCCATCTCTTTGTGAGCAAAGCGCCATAAACACCACATCGGCACACCAGCCATTAGCGTTGATAGATACACATGCTCCGGAGATGCTTGGTGACGCAAGGTATTCCAAGCCCTAGCCTGCTCAGCCGCATGCAGGCTTTGCATGATCGCCCGCAGATACGTCATATCCCGCTTACTATTAGGGTCTCCTTTTATCGCCTTGAACTGTTTCACCAATGATTTAACACGGTCAATCCCTAATAACGAAACACAATGATGTACATTGGTTAAGGCTCCGGCGGCCTTCTTCGCAAATGCTCGATTTACCTCTCGAATCAGGTGTACTGTCATTACAGGGTCTTGCTCGATCAATGTACCAATGTCATGTAACGACGCATTATCGTCTTTCATCAACTGGCCCAACACACGTGCAGTTGCCGGGATAACAGGCAATAAGCTGCCGTCCAGGATATCGATCCAGGCTTCTAGGCCTTTAGGTTGAAAGGGTGTCGACATAAGTTTGTTAAATCACCAAAGCTGTCCTTAACTTTAACTATAAACCAAGAAATACAATCAGCAGCAAAGAATTCAGGTTCTCGTATTTTTCATGGCAATACTAATTGGCTATTTCATTGTTACAGCAAGTGTTTTGGGCGGCTACGTGCTATCCCATGGCGACCTCGCAACCCTATGGCAACCCTTTGAGCTACTAATCATTGGAGGAGCTGCCTTGGGTAACTTTGTTGCTGCCAACCCACCTCACCTCATTAAAGCTGTTGGTCGCTCAGTAGCAGGGGTCATTGGCAGAAAAAAGCACAGCCAAGAAACCTATATGGACTTACTCGCTCTGCTTTACGAGCTGTTTAACAAAGCCCGCCGAAACGGTCTGATGGCCATTGAAGAAGATGTCGAAGACCCTAGTGCCAGCGAGCTATTTTTGCGCTACCCAAGAATTACAGCAGATCAACAGCTCTTGGAGTTTATTTGCGACTACCTACGAATTATCTCAACGGGGAACTTATCTGCATTTGAATTAGAAACATTGATGGATCAGGACATAGAAACCAGCCTAGAAGAGGCCGAACTGCCGGGTCAAGCACTAGGAAAAATTGCCGACGCATTACCCGGTTTTGGTATTGTGGCAGCGGTAATGGGTATCGTTATTACGATGAAATCCTTGGGAGGCCCCCCTGAAGAACTTGGTTTACACGTGGCTGCGGCATTAGTAGGAACCTTTTTGGGTGTATTGCTCGCCTACGGTTTTGTCGCTCCGCTAAGCACATCCATGGAGCATCGAGCCCGCGAAAGCATCAAGGTATTGGAATGTGCCAAAACCGCGATGTTAGCCACAGTTAACGGTATTCCTCCTCAACTTGCCGTAGAGTTTGGCCGCAAAACCCTATATTCCAATGAACGCCCCACCTTCATTGAATTAGAAGAACATATTCGTGGACGTTAATTGTGATCATTAACGGTGGTCGTTAGCAATGGAGTTTGAAGACGGCGAACGTCCTATCATTGTTCGTAAAGTGATTAAGAAGAAAGGTCACGGACACCACGGGGGCGCGTGGAAAGTTGCCTTTGCGGATTTTGCCGTGGCGATGATGGCATTTTTTTTGGTGCTTTGGTTATTGGAAGCCGCCACGGTAAAAGAAAAGCAAGCTATCTCAGGATATTTCAACGACCCAACGGGGTTTACCGAAGGCGGCTCTCCATACGTTATCGACCTTGAAGGCAGCCTTAAGGATACCAACAGCAGTGATGATGGCGGTAAACAAGAGATCGTTACCAAGGAAGAATTAGAAGAACGTCGTATTGTACTTAACGAAGATACCGTGCAAGACCTTGCACAACAAATCGAAGCCAAAAAATTTAAAGAATTACAAAGCACTCTAGAGTCTCGTATTTCTGAAAACCCTGATCTGGAAAAATACAAAGACCAAATCATTATGGAAATCACCGATGATGGTTTACAAATTCAAATCGTTGATAAAGATTCTCGCCCAATGTTTGACAGTGGCAGTAATCAAATTAAAAGCTATACCACAAACATCCTAGTGGAGCTCGCAGAAACTATTGGCACGCTGAATAATAAAATCAGCGTTTCTGGACACACTGACGCAGCAATTTTCACCGACAGGAAGGATTACTCTAACTGGGAATTATCCTCTGAGCGCGCCAACTCTGCCCGGCGCTCGTTGGTTACTGGTGGAATTTCGGAAGATAAAATCGCTCAGGTTGTTGGGTTATCATCATCCGTATTGTTTGATCAAGACGACCCACTCAACCCAACCAATAGGCGCATCAGCATACTGGTATTAAATGATCGCTCAGCAGAACGTATCGCAAGACAACAAAAAGGTTCAACAAGAGACACCACAGAAGAAAAACCTAAAAAAGCATTACCAGAAGACGCTGAATTTCATAGCAATGACATTGAATCATTGGATATTGAAATAGATGACGCAGAAGCGGAACAAGAAACGACGCCTTCCGCATTTGATCAAATAAGAACAACACTGGATAAGCAATTGAATGCCACACCCCAGGAAGGCGATATTAATAGTAATGATGAGAGCGATGGGGAGTTTTTCTAATCGAGATTGCCCAGCCCAACCATTTCAAACTTCCCAAACATTGTGCGCCCTATGCCATCAGGTAGTATCAAATAACGTTCTTAATCTTAAGTATTCTTTGCCCCGACCCTGCATCGGATTTATTCTAGTCACTCACGCGACAAAAAAGGTGACTGTTATGTCTATGGCCCCAAGAATTGAAGCACACCTCGACAGGGTTGGCGTTAACTATTCAGTATTATCTCACCCTCATTCTCAAACCAGCTTGCAAAGTGCTCGAGTGGCTCAGGTGCCTGCAAGCCAACTAGCTAAAGCAGTGATAACACACGACGGTGATAATTACAGACTTTGTGTGATGCCATCTACGCACCGCTTGGTGATGTCATTGTTAAATGAGCATACAGGCGGCAACTTTCGCCTTGTAGAAGAAGATGAGCTAAAGAGCTTATTTGAAGACTGTGAAATGGGTGCCGTGCCGGCATTAGGCCAAGTTTATGGTATGCCGGTGGTCTGGGATCAACGCCTTGGAGAAATGAAAGAAATCTATTTCGAAAGTGGCGACCATGAGACACTTATTCATTTAGACCAAGGTGGCTTTATGGAGCTAATGGGCTTGCAAGAACATAGTGTGATTAGCTGCTTGTCCGATGAATGCGAGCGAGACTTCCAACTAGTTCATTAACCTAAACTGCGGGGGGCATTAACCTAAAATGCCCCCCCCATCACCCATTCTGCTCCAAAATATCCACGATATTAAAATAGTTATGAAAGCGCTGTTCACTCACCTCACCATTTTCTACCGCTAGCTGCAACGCACAGCCCGGCTCTCGGTCATGCTTGCAATCTCGAAATCGACACATACCCACGTGCTCTTGGAAATCCCGGTATCCATCAATTACATTTTCTGGTGACAAATGCCACAATCCAAATTCTCGAATTCCTGGAGAATCAATCAACTCCCCGCCATCAGGAAAATGGAATAGTCGCGCATTGGTGGTGGTGTGGCGGCCTAACTTTGACCCCTCTGAAAGCTCAGCAACTTTTAGATCCACTCCGGGCAATAAGCTATTTACTAATGACGATTTACCCACGCCAGATTGACCAACAAAAACACTGATGTTGTTATCGAGTTGCTGCTTGAGCGAAGCAAGCCCTTCGGAGGTCACAACAGAAGATCGCATAACGTCATAACCGATATTTTCATACACTTTTAATAACGCTTCGATCTTCGGTTGATTGTCATCGTTTAAGAGGTCGGTTTTATTCAGCAGTATCTTTACATCAATATCCTGAAGTTCTGCAGCCACCAAATACCGGTCAATCAACATGCTTGACGGCGTGGGTTCTGGTGTAACTACCAGCACCAGAAAATCAATATTAGCTGCGACGGGTTTTAACTTGCCCCGGGGGTCTGGCCGACTCAGCAGTGACTCTCTTGGCAATACAACTTCGATAACACCGTAACCATCTTTGCCTAAACGCCAGACCACGTTATCACCCGTGACAATAGATCCAATATTCGCTCGAAAGTGGCATCTAACATTGCCTTCAGACCCTAGAATACCGCCACCGCTATTTTCAGCGTTTACGTTACCCTCTTTGCCCTCATTGCTTCCATCAGCCTTGTCTTCATCTAAAGCCGGTTCAACTCCTAACACGGGTTCAACTTCCACAAACGTGCCAAAGTGACTAACCACCAGCCCTTTCTGTTCAGCACCAAGGTGCCCTTGTTCTACGGATTGCGCCAATTTCTTCTCAAGGCGTTGCGCTTTCTCGTCCTGAACTTTCTGAATCCGCCAATTTTGCTTTCGTGTAAGCTTACGTTTTGCCATGAATTTTCATCATTTAGAATATTTAACTACCAAAGACAC
>CAJXXT010000304.1 GCA_913063495.1 uncultured Gammaproteobacteria bacterium
GTACCTTTTCCCGACCCGCCAGGGCCGTCAATCGTAATAACTGGAGCAACAGAACACATATCGTTCATGTTAACAGACCTTTTCTTCAACGTTGATGCCCACTTCAGAGGCCAATTCAACGAAATTCGGGAACGATGTAGCAACGTTTGCGCAATTACCGATGGATATATCCGCTGATGCTCGTAAAGAAGCAACAACAAATGCCATCGCTATCCGGTGATCACCATGACTTTCCACATGCCCGCCGCTCATCGCCTGTGCATTTGGGCCTTTGCCTTGGATAACAGCACCATCATCAGTAGGCTTGATGTCCACACCCAATGCCAAAAGACCATCTGCCATTACCTGAATACGATCACTTTCTTTGACTCTAAGCTCTTCAGCCCCAGTTAATCGTGTTTGCCCTTCTGCACAAGCAGCAGCAACAAACAACACAGGAAACTCATCAATCGCCAATGGGACTTGATCTTCTGGAATATCAATACCTTTCAGCGGTGCATAACGCACGCGAATATCAGCAACAGGCTCACCACCCGCCTCTGATTCGTTTTCCAGGGCTATGTCAGCACCCATTAGGCGCAAGATATTAATGACGCCAACTCGTGTAGGGTTAATACCTACATGCTTTAGCAACAAATCAGCGCCAGGAATGATACTCGCTGCAACCATAAAAAATGCCGCTGAGGAGATATCAGCCGGAACGTCAATATTGGTAGCAGTAAGTTTACCACCACCTGATAACGATGCGCGGCTACCATCCGTTGTCACAGAATACCCAAAACCACGCAACATACGCTCTGTATGATCACGAGTTGGAGCTGGTTCCACCACACTGGTTTCACCTTCAGCATACAATCCCGCCAACAACACACAGGACTTCACTTGCGCACTTGCCATCGGCATTGCATATTGCAGCGGTATCAGTTTCTGTCCACCAGTAATACTTAAAGGAGGCATTCCGTTTTCACCGGTTTCAATTGCTGCCCCCATTTCTCGCAATGGATTTGCTACACGCCCCATCGGACGTTTGGATAATGACTCATCTCCGGTTAGCACTGAATCAAATGATTGCGCCGCAAGCAAACCTGACAGTAAACGCATCGAGGTTCCACTATTACCCACATACAATGGCCCAGGAGGTGCCTGCAAACCATTCACCCCCACACCAAATACTTTAACATGGCCTTGAGTGGGACCTTCAATCACAACCCCCATGTCACGAAATGCCTGCAATGTTGCCAATGCATCCTCGCCTTCAAGAAAACCCTGCACTTCGGTTACACCGTCAGCCAAAGACCCAAGCATAATAGAGCGGTGGGAAATGGACTTATCTCCAGGCACTCGAATAGCACCCGACACACCACCACCAGGTTTGGCTACAAATTGAATATTCTTTTCTGTCATCTGATTACTGTCTACTTTTTTGCTTGAATCGTTACTCGAACGATTATTTAGCGCACTCGCACCGCTTTCGCTATACGCTCGCTTTTCTAACATTGTCGTAAAATGATCCCTGGCGACTTTGGCCCGAGTCATCACACCCAACATAGTTTCACTATCTTGACTATCCACCGCCTCACGCAACGTCTTCAAACCACGTTCAAAATGATCCAGCATCGTGGTTATTGCCGTCTTATTGGCGATAAAGATATCATGCCACATCGATGCATCACTTGACGCTATGCGGGTAAAATCCCGAAATCCGCCGGCAGCATAACGGAAAATGGCCTGATTCTCATCTTCTTTCGCCAAGGTATCCACCAAAGAGAACGCCAATAGATGGGGTAAATGGCTCGTCGCAGCCAACACTTCATCGTGACGCTCAACATCCATCTCTAACACTTCAGCCCCTGTCACCTGCCATGCTTTGGTAACAATAGAAACGGCTTGAGGTGAACATTCCTTGGTTGGCGTTAATATAACTTTATGATTTTCATATAAATCAGCATTTGATGCCGCGACACCACTACGCTCTGAACCTGCAATAGGGTGGCCTGCTACAAACCAGTTAGGCAATCCACCAAACACCTTTTCAACGGCAGCAATCACATTACCTTTTACACTACCCGCATCGGTAACGATGGTATTACCATCCAATCCAGGTTTCATTTTTTCAAGCAGCATTTCGGTCAAACCAATAGGGGCAGCAAGCATCACCAAATCCGCTCCCTTAACCGCTTCGGCAACATCAGCTTGGGCTTCATCAATAACACCCATTGCTAACCCAAGCTTGAGCGTTTCTTCACTTCTGGCACAACCAACAATATGCTTAACAACACCGGCTTTTTTTAGGGCACAAGCAAAAGAACCACCAATAAGTCCAAGGCCAATAATAACCACTCGATTTAATTGAAATGCAGGTTCCTCAGCATTAGATTCTGACTTAGATTCAGACATAGCTATAAGATCTCCGCCAAACTATCCAAAAACCGTTGATTTTCTTTTTCTGTGCCAACACTAACCCGCAAAGAGTTTGGCATCCCATAATTACCTACTGGTCGAACAATAACGCCTTTTTTTAACAACTCATTAAAAATTGGCAGTGCATCCGTCTCAAAGTGTGCCAGCACAAAGTTACCTGCTGATGGTACGTATGATAAACCCAGGGCATCAAACCCCGCCTGCAATTGAGCGACACCTTTTTTGTTTAACGCCCGGCCTTGCTGTAGATACTCTTTGTCCGTCAATGCTGTTTCAGCAGCGACCAACGCCAAGCTGTTCACATTAAAAGGTTGGCGCACTCGGTTGAGGATATCGGCGATTTCAGGGCTTGAAATCCCATATCCTACCCGTAATGACGCCAAACCATAAGCTTTAGAGAACGTTCGAGTCACAATCAAATTAGGATACTTAGACAAGTAAGCTAAACCATCAGGATAATACTGATCGTCAGAACTACCGCGGTCAGAGTTACTGGGGTCAAAGGCGTACTCAAAATAGGCTTCATCTAACACAACAATAACAGTCTCTGGAACTCTACCTAGAAAATGCGCTATCTCAGCACCAGAAAGCCAGTTACCCGTCGGATTGTTGGGGTTTGCGATAAATATGACACGTGTTTTGTCCGTTATCGCCTCAGCCATTGCATCCAAATCATGGCCATAGTCTTTTGCCGGGGTAACAACCGCCGTTGCCCCAACAGCCTGAGTTGAAATGGGGTAAACCGCAAAAGCGTATTGGGAAAAAATTGCCTCATCACCCGCTGATAAATAGGCTCGCGCAATCAAATCTAGTACGTCATTAGAGCCATTACCCAGTGTCACCTGATCTCGGCTCACACTTAACTCAGAGGAAAGTGCCTGCTTGAGATTAAAACCACCCCCATCAGGGTAACGCGTCAACTCTAGTGCCGCCTTTTCTATCGCCGCCAATACCAGTGCACTTGGGCCAAGGGGGTTCTCATTGCTCGCAAGTTTAATGATATTGCTAATGCCAAGCTCCCGCTCCAACTCTTCAACTGGCTTACCTGGTTGATACGGCGTTAACCCTTTAACACCCGGTGTTGCTAGTGCAATAAAATCACAACTCATAAAAACAACTCACCATTCGATTAAGCATTTACTTCAAAAGACAACTAACAATAAAAATTACCGCGCACTACAGCACTGCTTACGCCTAAAGAACCGCTCGAGGATACGAGCCTAGCATTTTGATATTTACGGCCTTGCTTGACAATTCATCTAACACCGAGCGAATTGATGGGTCGTCTTGATGGCCTTCAAAATCAATAAAAAACACGTAAGCCCAAACACCGCCAGGAGCAGGCCGTGTTTCAATTCTTGTAAGACTAATACCAGAACGATGAAACGGCTCCAATAACTCTAAGAGCGCACCAGGCTTGTCTTTTGTGGACACGATAATAGACGTTTTATCGTCACCTGAAGCGGGTACAGGAGCGTTGGCGACAATAAGAAAACGCGTTGTATTGTTAGGATTGTCTTCAATGTTGGAGGCGTGCTGATCGAGATTGTAAATCTCAGCCGCCATATTTCCAGCGATCGCCGCAGCATGCCATTCATCATTTAATCGACGTGCCGCTTCCGCGTTACTATTCACAGGGATACGCTCTGCGTTAGGAAAGTTTGCGTCTAGCCATTTTCGACATTGAGCAAATGATTGCTGATGTGAGTAGATACGAGTGATAGATTCAGGTTTAGTCGCAGGCCCAATAAGCAAGTGATGATGAATACGTAATTCAACCTCACCACAAATCACAAGATTTGAACCAATAAAACTATCCAGCGTGGTATTCACCATACCTTCTGTGGTGTTTTCAACAGGCACGACACCATAGTGAGCAACACCAGAGGCCACCTCACGAAATACTTCATCAATAGTGCTTTGCGAGGAGGTATTCACCGCATGCCCAAAATGCTTTAACGCAGCAGCTTGGGTAAATGTACCTTCAGGCCCCAAGAAAGCTACTTTCATAGGCTCTTCTAACGCCAAACACGCCGACATAATTTCTCGAAACAAGCTTGCCGCTGTTTCATCACTTAAAGGGCCTTCATTTCGATCCATCACACGTCGCAACACCTGCGCTTCGCGTTCAGGACGATAATAAACAACAGGTTCACCATTGGCCTGTGCATTCTTGACGTCCGCAACCTGCTGAGCACAACGAGCCCGGTCATTTAATAGTCTATGTATCTCACTATCCAACCGATCAATATCATTTCGCAACGAATCAAGCGATGGCTTGGCCGATGATGCATTAACTGAAGACTGACTTTCTGGTGAATTGTCCTTGGACATTGTTATTACCCTTGCTCTTTCGCAAAATCCTTCATAAAGGAGATCAATGCATCAACCGCTTCCATAGGTACCGCGTTGTAGATACTGGCACGCATCCCACCCACTGACCGATGGCCTTTAAGGTTCAATAACCGCGCATCTTCCGCTTTTTGCAAAAATGCTTTGTCCAACGCTGCATCAGCTAATGTGAACGGTACATTCATCCATGAGCGATTATTAATCGCTACTGGGTTAGCATAAAAATCACTCGCATCAATAAATTGATAAAGCTTTTCTTGCTTCGCTCGGTTATGAGCTTCCATTGCTTCAAGACCACCTTGAGCGATCAACCACTTAAACACCAAACCCGCTAAATACCAGCCGTAAGTTGGCGGGGTGTTATACATCGAGGCATTGTCTGCCTGCACCTTATAATCAAACATCGTTGGTGTTGCAGGCAATACATTACCGATTAAATCATCGCGTACAATAACGACGGTGATACCAGCAGGACCAATATTTTTCTGAGCACCGGCATAGATTAATCCAAATTTGGATACATCCACGGGGCGAGAAAGAATAGTAGATGACATATCAGCGACTAGAGGAACATTAACATCAGGGATAAAATCAAACTCAACACCACCAATGGTTTCATTGGGCGTGTAATGCAAATACGCTGCATCGTTATTTAACGACCAGGTATCAAAAGCAGGAACTGCTGAGAAGTTATTCGCCTCATCCGTTGCGACAACATTCACATCACAATAACGCCCGGCTTCTTTGATCGCTTTTTTAGACCATTGCCCGGTATTAACGTAATCTGCCGTTTTTTTATCGCCCAATAAATTCATTGGGATCATCGAAAACTGCGAACTTGCTCCACCCTGCAAAAACAACACTTTGTAGTTGCTTGGTATTGCCATCAATTCTCGTAAATCAGCTTCGGCCTGCTCTGCGACAGCAACAACTTCTGGTGCACGATGGCTCATTTCCATCAAGGACAAACCCAATCCTTGATAATCCAAAAGTTCTTCTTGAGCTTGCTTTAAGACACTCTCAGGTAATGCTGCTGGCCCTGCACAAAAGTTAAATGCTCTTGACATAATAGTTGATTCCAATCGATTAATTATCATCACAATA
>CAJXXT010000305.1 GCA_913063495.1 uncultured Gammaproteobacteria bacterium
ATTCTTGATAAGTGGCCCTTAACACCACATGGTAAGGTAGACCGTAAAAAACTACCACAACCCGTTACACAGAGTGGACAGGATTACGTTGCCCCAAAAACGGATACTGAAATAAGGCTGGCAAATATATGGTGTGATGTCCTTAATATTGAAAAAGTAGGTGTTTTTGATAACTTTTTTGATCTTGGTGGGCATTCGTTATTAGCGGCTAGAGTGATATCAAAACTTCGAAAGGAGTTTAGTGTCGAAATCTCCTTACGCGTTCTTTTTGAAATGCGTACTGTGAGTGATATTTCTCGTTATATTGATCGACTTAATTGGGCGGTTCAATCACAAACACACGGAAACTCCTTCGGTGAGCCTGAACAAGAAGTGGGAGGGTTTGACGAAGTAGGTGGTTTCGATGACCTTGACTCAGTTTCAGGTTCAGGCTCCGATTCTGATTCTGACGGTGAAACGGAAGAAGGTTTCTTATAACTGCACTGATGCTTTTGGCATTATGCTAGTAGCGACTGAAAACGTTAATATTAATATTACGAAAAAAATAAAACACATAACAACAAAATCGCAAATAATAAATTTAAATATTCGGACAGTAAGTTTGATTGTTCGATCCAATATTTGGAAGTTGAATAAATGTCAAAAAGTCCCGCCCAAGAAAGCATGAGCGTCGGAGAGTCCCTCAGGGTCGCTGCTACAGTGCCAACACTGTTTTCCAGAGCAGTCTCAAAGATACTATCAATGATAACTTCAGAGCATGCTTTGAGGAATATTCTGTTATTGACGTTCGCACTGTGTGCACCCGGTTTGTTGGTGGACATTCATACTGATGATTATTGGCATTATGGATTTATCAAAGACGCGATCCCACTTAATGAAATAAAAGACCTGTCGTTATTCGGACTATTCTCTTTTGCGAATGCAGACCCTGAGCGCTTTAATCAATTAATCGATCTTGGCTTTTTACCTTGGTGGTCTTATGACGGATACAAGCTGATGTTCTGGCGCCCGTTAACAGAAGCCACACATTGGGTTGACTATACTTTTTGGCCGTCTCACGGTGGTTTGATGCACTTTCAAAGTATCTTGTGGTACCTAGGTTTGCTTGCTGTATTGTTCAAACTTTACGGCAGGTTGCACACAGGAAAAGTAGCGGTAGGAATGGCCTTGTTATTGTATGCGGTAGACGCCAGTCATGCTGTAAACGTTACTTGGATTGCAGGACGTAACGCGCTTACCGCCACACTCTTTGGCGTGGCTGTGCTCTATTTTCATGTTAGAGCAAGGCAAGATGCATGGCTGCCTGGATACGGACTGGCGATGTTGAGCCTGGTTGTCGGGCTTCTTGCAGCAGAATACCATATAGCCGTTGGGGCTTACCTTTTTGCGTTCGCAGTGACACTAGATAAGAAAGGGCCAGTAAAAGGTATGATTTGTTTATTACCTTATCTAGTGGTGGTTGCAGTATGGTGGATTATCTATAAGAACGCCGGGTTTGGATCCGGAGGTACAAATGGTTTTTATCTTGATCCAGTGGAAGACCCGATAACTTACCTATCTGCAATGGGTCATCGAATTGTCGCGTTAATGGGAACTCAGTGGGGCTTTATACCTGCTGATCTTTATCGTGGTGGTGCTAGACCCTATATTTTTGGTGCTAGTGTTGTTTTGTTGTTAGGCGTTATTTATCTTCTCATACCCGTATTGAAAGAGAATAAGGCAGCTAGATTTTGGGGCATAGGAATGGTGGTCAGTGCATTACCTGTATGTATTCCGCCTCCCAGTGATAGACTATTAATGTATGTCGGTATTGGTGCTTGCGGGATGTTAGGGGCATTTTTCCAATATTGGTATGATCAACATAATAGTGGCAACGTGATTGCAAAGGCGCGGGTTAACCTTGCAAAAACAATGATTGGTTTTCACATTTTCTTTAGTGGTTTGCTTTTTCCTGCGGTTATTTATTCGACTCAAATAACTGGAGATGGTATCCGAGAAAGTAGCTCAACGATTGTTGATAACAATAATATTAAAGATAAAAAATTGGTTTTGTTAAATTCACCTGCTTGGCTCAACGGATATTTATATTCAATATGGGTGTATGAAGCGGAGCCGCTACCAGAAAAAATATGGGGGCTTACAACATGGAATACTATACGCAAGGGCAATGAAGGTTTTCTAACAACGTTAAACAATCACGAAGTTCGAATATCACTCAAAGATGGATTTATGACCTCTATTGATAAAATATACAGAGATTATGAAAACTACACGCTGAATGTTGGGCATGTGCTTAAATTCGGTGGCATGAGTGTGCGTATCGTTGAGCTAACAGATGATCTTCGGCCTAAAACGGTTGACTTTATATTTGATCAAACCCTTGATGATCCTGAACTAATTTGGCTTATTTATAATGAAGACGATGAATTTGTTGAGTTTTCAGTGCCGGCAGTGGGGGAGACTGCGCCGTTAAAAACTTGAAGCAGGTTACATACGCTTACAGGTCTTAACTTCGTGTTACATTGCCCCTTTGATTTATACAATTAGGGCACAATGGTCTATAGGTTTTGGCATAAGACCTGGTGTATAACAGTAGAGAGTGCATGATATCTTAGTTTGAGTGAAGCGCGAGGGTAATGTTAAATGGGTGAAGTTTATGTGCTGTCTAGTTGGTTGGGTTCTTGTCTAAAAGGGTTCCAATTGCGAGATTGGAATCAGACAGAGATTCTTAACGTTGCAGCTGTTGACCCCTCCATTTTTTCTAAACAGTATTGCACTCATCACCACGTATATGACATTTTTAGGGCTGCCGAAAAACTGTATGGAATTTCGGCCGGCTTGGAATCTAGGCGAGGTATCGTTCCTAATAGTTTTTCTTCATTGTCATTGGCAATGCTTGCGGCCGACAACTTGGGTGTGGGACTAGGTTTGATGGTTAAGTACAGTGCCATGGTGACTAATGCCTATGATTGTTATCTCGATGAGGACGCCGCTAACCCTATTTTTGGGTTTAAGCTTTGTTCCGAATTAGACATTCCGTCTATGGTTTCTGACGCCATTATATCGACAGCCGTAAGAACGTTTAGATTTGTACAACCTCAACATAACGCAATATTGCAGATCGATTTGGCCAGACCAAAGCCAAAAGATACGCTGCAGTATGAGCGTTACTTTAAAGCGCCTATTCATTGGGGTTCAAAACAGTTTGCTATACACCTTTCATCAGACTGTTTGGCTTTACCGTCTATGCATGCTCATCCGGAGTTACTTGAATATAATGAGAACAAATGTATAGAAAAAGTTCAAGAACTAGAATCTTCCTCATTGTTATCCTCCGTTAAGAAATATCTTCGAGATAACTTGGAACAGGAAGGCGTGTCGATTGAAAAAGCTGCAGAGAGTTTAGAGATTAGTGTACGTACAATGCAACGCTCTTTACGGACTGATGGTACGAGTTTTAAGCATTTGTTGGATGCGATGCGTCAGCTAGAAGCTCAGAAATATATAGAGACAACACCGCTGAGTATTACACAAATTGCTCACAGTCTAGGTTTTTCAGATGCAGGTAATTTTACAAGAGCCTTTAAGCGATGGTTCCAATGTTCCCCGAATCAATACCGACGACGAACGAGTAAAAAGATTACTTCTGCGATATAAATTAAGCCTTTACTTACCGACGTTTACATCTTGTGGCACCTAATGATAATTTTTTGGTGCCAGGTGACATGCATTCAGTAATGAGACGTAGATAATGGGGCTGCTGATAAAATAATAAAACAATATTGCTGGAGGTCGTATGAACCTTGTTTTTGCAAAACACACTTTTTTTGTTCTTACCTTTTTTGCCCTTTTCAGTCTAGGAGGGTGTGGTGGGTCAGGTAGTTTTTCTCCCGTTGCTGGAACCTATACGGGTTCTCAACAGGTTACAATATCCCACACTACGGCAGACGCGATTTACTATACGACTGATGGTTCTATGCCGACAGTTACAAGTCCTATTTATTCGGGGCCGCTAGTGGTATCGGTAGACTCCTCCATTAAAGCTTTGCCGATAACCGACACTCAGTTGGGAACAGTGTTTTCTGCTGACTATGTGATTTTATCCGCTCCCGATGGCGACGACGCCATTTTGCTGCCTGCGAAGATTGAAGCTGAAGACTATATCTCCTTTTATGATACTACGCGGGGGAATACAGGGGGAGCGTATCGCCAGGACGATGTCGACATTGAAAGCACCAATGATATTGGAGGGGGATATAGTGTCGGTTGGGTTGCTCCCGGGGAGTACCTGAGGTATACCATATCCGTGCCTGAAAGCAGTGATTACCAATTTCGATCACGGGTTTCCACCATTAAGGACGGCCGCTCATTTCGGTTTCGATTAAATGGTAGTTTTATTGGAAATAGAGTGACTATACCCAACACTGGCGACTGGCAAAATTGGGTGGATGTTTCTGTAGCGATAACATTGCCTGCGGGGCTGCATCAACTGGACGTTTATTTTGATAGTGAAGAATTAAACCTGAATTATGTCGATATTTCGAAACCCGACGTTACCACTGAGCCTGGGTGGACATTGGTTTGGCAGGACGAGTTTAACGGCGATAGTATTGACACTTCAAAGTGGGAGCATGCCGTTGATGCCAATGGCGGCGGTAACAATGAATTACAGTATTATACTGCCCGCACAGAAAATTCTTATGTTGAGAATGGGAACCTAGTGATAAAAGCACTACGTGAACGCTATACAGATCAAGGTGGTACGAGGGATTATACGTCTGCACGCCTAAGCACTCCAAACAAAGGGGGTTTTCTCTACGGGAAAATTGAGGTTAAAGCTAAGTTACCAGCAGGGCAAGGGCTGTGGCCTGCCATTTGGATGCTTCCAACTGATTGGGTTTATGGTGGTTGGGCTGCGAGTGGTGAGATTGATATTCTTGAAGCGGTTAATTTACAGAGTAGTGGGGCTAACAATATACATGGCACACTACATTACGGAGGCAAGTGGCCGGATAATACCAGTAGCGGTACCAGTTACACTCCTAGTTCCAGTGTCGTGGATAACTTCCATGTTTATAGTATTGAATGGGAACCTACTGAAATTCGATGGTATGTCGACGGAACGCTTTATCAAACACAGACGGATTGGTGGTCTGACGCAGGAGAGTATCCAGCACCTTTTAACCAACGTTTTCATATTATTTTGAATGTCGCGGTTGGTGGTAATTGGCCTGGTAGCCCCAACAATAATACGTCCTTCCCTCAGACCATGACAGTCGATTATGTACGAGCTTATCAGTGGAATGACGACGGTGGTGGTGATGAACCTATTGGCGCGCCAGTTCCTGCAAAAATTGAAGCAGAAAATTATGATTCCTATAACGATATAACAGCAGGAAATACGGGTAACGTATACCGACAGGACGATGTGGATATTGAGCGCACAACGGATGTTGGTGGTGGATACAGTGTGGGCTGGACTGCTGCTGGTGAATACCTTCGGTATAAAATTTCGGTGGACGATGCGGGTGATTATCGAATCAACGCTAGAGTAGCGACAACGAAAAGTGGACTTTCGATTCAGCTAAAACTTGATGGTAGTCCGCTGGGTAGCCCCCTGATGGTGCCAAATTCAGGTGGTTGGCAGAACTGGCGGGATACAGCGATCACGGTTAGCTTGCCTGAAGGGGAACATGAGCTGGAGGTCTATTTTAACGACGCGGAAGTGAATCTTAATTATATTGATGTGGCTGATGCAGATGATTATGT
>CAJXXT010000306.1 GCA_913063495.1 uncultured Gammaproteobacteria bacterium
TTGCCAAGTAATCAAGTTGCCATTCGAATACGTCATAGTGATACGAGTGATCAAAGTTATTCTTTTACATTGGGTAACGGTATTGGTGCTAGCGGTGATGTCAATATCGCCGCTCAAGGTGGTGATGTGTTGGTTGATAGCTTCAATGATGCAAGCCTAACACTAGGTAATACACGAACCATTACCGTTAATAGCGATGTGCAGATTAATGCATTTGATCTTGCTACCGATGTTACCGATGGGACAGTGGTGACGGATAGTGTGAGTAATGTAGGGAGTGTTATTGCTCGCACAGGTAGAGCTATTACGCTACGTGAAAATGAAACGTTGAGTGTTACTACCCCAGATATTGTTGTTGATATTAGCAATGATATTTCAGAAACCATTAAGGAAGAAAGTGATTTGTCACCCGCGTCGAACGCGGAGCCTGTAGGTAAGGTTAGCGATGCAAGTCGATTGTTTGCGTCTGTGTTTAATGCTTGCGATAAAACACGAAACAAAAGCGTGGATACCGAACGGTGTCAGTTGGAACATTCAATGCAGCAGTTTTTGGGGACGTTGCTGATTGGTGGTGATCTTCCTAGTCCCTCGGATGCTTCAGAAATACGGAAGGGCCGATGATAATGGCTTTCAATCAATGGGGGGTGCTAAGTCTGCTCTTGTGTAGTTTTTGTTTTGTTTCTACAGCCAAAGCATCAACTGAAGATGAACGTCTGAAAGCGTTATTTCTTTATAATTTTGCCAATTTTGTTGATTGGCCTGATTCTGCGTTTAAGGCCAGTGATAGCGACTTACGTTTGTGTTTGTTTGGTGAGATAGCCTTTGGTTCGATGCTAGATGCGGTTGATGGTACTCTCATTGGAAATCACCGATTGACGTTAAAGCGTACCAAAAAACTAAAAGACATCGAAACAGGCTGCCATATGTTATTTGTCTCTCATGAACAACGTATTCGTTTACCGCACTTTTTTACCCAAATTCAATATATGTATGTGTTAAGTGTGGGAGATCGTAAGGGGTTTGCTGAAAAAGGAGGGGTTATTAATATCGTCAGAACGCAGGATCAGATGCAGTTTGATATTAACCTCAGTACGGCGATGGCGAATGGATTGACAGTGAGTTCTGACCTGTTAAGCCTTGCTCGTGAGGTGAAACGATTGACTCCGAAGAATCCAGGTTCGGCCTCCCAAGGGTTACGTTAACGATGGCTGTGTTCACTACCTACTTCGCTGATTTACCGATACGTCGAAAATTGATGGTGATCATCAGTGTCGCGTTATGGGTATCGATGCTGGTGGCATCTGTTGCATTTATCGCTTATGACCAACAAACCGCACGGCAACGATTGATTAGTGAGATGCAAGTGCTCGCTAAAGTGATCGCCGCGCGCAGCGGCGCAGCAGTGGCTTTTGGCGATAAAAAAGCGGCAAGCACCAATGTTTCTGCATTTGAATTTCACCCTGCGGTGCTCATTGCTTGTCTTGTGTCGTCTATGCCAAAGCCCTTGGTGTTATCTCGGTACCAACGACATGTCGACAATGGCGAGGGTGGCGAGGGTGGCGAGGGTGGCGAAGGTGGCGAAGGTGGATACGCTGCGAGTTTGGATTTCTGTGAAAAATTATATTCTACTCAACTCAATGTGCAGCATAACAACTTCCAGCATAACAACTTCCAAATTGGCAATTTTTACTTTGATGATGGTTATCTAGTTGTCGCAGAATCCGTTTTTTTAAAGAATAAAAAAATTGGACATTTAGTCATACAGGTGAGTCTACAACAAATCCAACAACGACTTTGGCAATTTGCATGGGTGGCGTTAGTGATTCAGCTTGCCGCAGGTTTATTAGCTTATTTATTAACGACGCGATTACAGAGAATGATTACCGACCCTTTGCAGCAGCTAAGTACCGTTGCCGATCATGTTACGGGTAGCCATGATTATTCTTTAAGGGCCCAGAGGAATGGCGGGGATGAGGTTGGTGTTGTAGTAACCGCATTTAACGACATGTTACACACGATTCAAGAAACCCATCATCAGCTAAAAGAGGCGATGTTTGAACTAGAGGACAAACGAGAGCAGAGTGATGCATTAGCCCATTCCGCGAACGAACGTCGTGCAGAAATTAGTGAATATTTTGCTGGTGCAAGTCATGACCTTCGACAACCCCTTCATGCTATGGGTTTGTTTGTCGAAACCTTACAGCAGGATCAAGGTGGGTCAGACAGCGATTTATTAACTCGACTGGATCAATCCATCGAACACCTAGAATTGCTGTTAACCGATTTGTTGGATGTTTCAAAATTGGATGCGGGGGTAAAGAAGGCGAAGAAATCTTCAGTGAATATTCGCCCTTTATTGCAGCGAGTGGTGAATGATTTTTCTGTGTTAGCCGAAGATAAACAACTCCGGTTGTCCTTGTTTGTCGCGGATAAAACATATGCGGGCGCGGTTGCGATATACACGGATCCGTTGATGTTAGAACGTGTTATTCGAAATTTGCTTAGCAATGCAATTCGTTACACTGAAAGCGGCGGTATATTGATCGCTTGTCGAGTACATGGTGGAACTGACGTTAGTATAGAAATTTGGGATACCGGGCAAGGTATACCAAAACAAAAACAGACCTGTATTTTTGAATCTCATCGTCAACTGGATAATGAGAATCAAGAGGCGAAAAAAGGGTTTGGATTGGGATTGTCGGTTGTTAAACGACTAACGGATAGTTTGTCTCATACTTTGTCGCTTCAATCTGAAGAAGGTAAAGGTACGGTCTTTAAGGTGAAAATACCCTTGGTGATTAATGCTGATCAACCCCTTGAATTGATAGAAAAAATTAGAGTTTTACCTTTAACATCAACAGAAAATGGCCTATCAAATGTCATTGCGGGGAAAAAAATACTACTTCTTGATGATGACCTGCTTGTGCTGGATTCACTTGAGACAGTACTGATGACGTGGGGAGCCGAGGTTAAAAAAGTATGCTCTTTTGATGCACTCAAAAGCTTGCTCCTTGAGGGGTATCAGCCAGATGTTATGTTTTCCGATTACAATTTGGAGGATGAAGTGAATGGCGTGGCGGCCATCGACTTCCTTCGTACTCAGGTTGGCGAGCTTGTCCCTGCATTGGTTATTACAGGGGAAATCAATAGTGATGTATTTAGAATAATCGAAGAAGCTGGGCTTAAAATGCTGAAGAAACCCGTAAAACCTGCAAAACTACGGGCTATTTTGGGGTATTTGCTGGAGCCGTAAATATATTCAAAAGAACGGTATAAAAAGGCTAGTGCAATGGGTAATCATTTGAACGATCAATATAATGCTTTTTCAAATAAATTATCGTTTCGCTGCTATGATGTTGATAGGAAATGAAGTGATGGTTGTTACATTCGGCTAAAAGGTCATATTATGGAAAATGTTAGGGAAGATGAAATCGCTAGCTTGCTTCAAAAAATCGGATGTAAAATGAAGAAACCTGCGTTCGGAGCAGGCTGGGTCATTATTGAACCCCTTGGTGGGCGTGTTTCGGTTGGCTGTCTTAGAGAAGCGGAAGAGTATTATTGGTTACATCAACAATCATCGTCGGCGAGTACGGATTAGGTGGGTTCAGCTTTGGTATTTACTGCGTTATTGACATAGCTGTGTATAAACTTTTTAAAGAGAACCATTTTCTTGGGTTGATAGCGTGTTTTGTTAAACAATAACTGCGCCTTTTGTATTGGAAATGGAAGTTCTGGAAATAGAGGTTCTAATACCCCGTTGTTAATGTCCTCGCTAATCATTACGTCCAACATCATAGATATACCACCCCCTTCTTTAATCCACTGGTACAGTGCATAAACATCATCAGTGGTATCGAATAATTCTAAATCCAGAGAACCTCCTTGATTAGGGAAAAGCTGGCGAATACGATCAGATAGATTAAGGTACGTTGGAATAATAGCGGTGTGATTTTTTAGATCGAGCAAGTTTTTCGGTTTTCCGTATTTTTTAATGTATTCAGGTGAGGTACAAAATACTGGACGAGTTTCCAAAAAAGGTATTGCGGTTAATCGAGAATCTTTTAAAGGGGAAATGCGAAAGGCAAAATCTATCTGTCCATCAATCAAGTCTTCAACTTCATTAGAGACGGATACGTTAAACTTAATGTCAGGGTACTGTTGTTTGAACTGGTTGAGCATGTGGAAAAATTGAGGCTGTAATAATACCCTTGGACAGGACAGGGTGAGTTTTCCCGAGATATGTTTTTGATTATCAGCAAGTCGCTCTTCAGCTTCAGTCACCGAGGAAAGAATCGATTTGCAATCTCGGTAAAAGGATTTTCCAACATCGGTTACAGCAAGCGAACGGGTTGAGCGCTCTAAAAGTGTCACGCTGAGAGAATCTTCTAATTGTGTTAGTTTTTTACTGATGGCTGAGGGGGACAAGTGAAGTGCCTGCGCGGCCTTGGATAAGCTCTTTAGCTCGACAATGGTCACAAATGCCTGGTACTCATCAAGCTTGGCCATGTTCAATCTACCTGTAAAAGTATTGTTGAGAATAATTCACTAATGATTTTATATTCTTTCACTTATATTCATCAAATGAAAGCTTCAATATGTACCTTGATATCAGTTGGTGTACCCGTTCTAGCGTAATCGAGAGGTGTTCTATGAAAAAGTCGGTAATTTTAGTGTTTGTAGCCGTATTAGGCTTAGTTGTTACTCTGTTGGGGTGTGTTCCTGCACCCGAAAGGAAGACCTATGTGGTGCCTGAAACTAACATGGAGGCTGATTGGGGGTTGATACGAGATAATGCACGTCAGGTTACCTTTAAAACTCTAATGACCGGTGTCGTGAAAGTTCCAGTCTCGGGAATGTTAAATTTAGATAATCCGCAAACGAAGCCTTACCTTCAGGAAAGAGCAGGGGCAGGAAGTGATCTTGCAAAAAGCATTGATGTCGAGGTCTATGCGCATTGGATACGCCATCCTGAAAAGGGTGATATTTTGATTGATTCAGGGCTTGATGCGCGGTTTCGCAATACCGCGAGAGGAAGCCTGAAGGGACTGATTTCTCGGTGGATTGTTGAGGATAGTGTTCAGCTTATTGGTCAGGATATTTTGAGTCAAATTGAAGAAAATGATATTGATGTGAAAATGGTGTTTCTAACTCATGTACACGGAGATCACTCATCGGGTTTGCCGGTATTGCCCCTCGGAATTCCCGTTGTGCTTGGAAAGAATGAATCGTTACATCAATATCCATTGATTATGTATAACGATCATTTTGATAATATTGATGTGCTGCGAACCTTGGATTTTGATGGATCTAGTGTGTTGAATGTGTCGCCATTGGGTAAAATGATTGATATTTTTGGAGACGGTTCTTTATGGGCGATATCCACACCGGGGCATACGACTGGGCATGTTTCTTATTTAGTGAATGCAACGGATGGATGGGTATTGCTAACCGGGGATGCTAGCCATACTCGTTGGGGGTTTGAGAATAATGTGATACCGGGGTGGTCAGAGGATGAAGTGTTGGCAAGAAAAAGTTTGGAAGCATTGAAAAAATTCAGTTTGGAAAATAAAGATGTGAGAGTGATTTTTGGACATGAGCGTTAAACAATTTATGGCTCAATAGTGACTAAGGTTAATGCAATTAAGGTTTATAGGGTGCAATTTGGGATGAGAACGTACGATGCATTCTGTCAATTGCTTTATTGTCCATCTTTTGTTTCACTCGATACTCTTCTTTTAAACAGTGAAATGACATGAAG
>CAJXXT010000307.1 GCA_913063495.1 uncultured Gammaproteobacteria bacterium
CCACCATGGCCGTAATTACCCGCTATATTGTTGAGCGTAACGGAGAAGAAAAAATGACATTCGTTAGCAAAAAAGACGCTGATGCCTACGACAAAGAGCTGGATATCGCCGAAAACCTTCAAGCACTGCTAGAAGAATCCGAGATTGAAATGAGTGACGGCTTGCTTGAAGATATATCCCTCTTCCTCGCTCGCAACAAAGATGCCGCCGGCCTTATTCTGAAAGGAAGTAAGCCTAAAAAAGCCTCTAGTGAGAAAGAAGAAAAAGGTGACAAGAAAAATGCTAAACTTGCTGCAGTAGATTCTGAGACAGTAAATAGCGATGCAGAAGATCAAAGTGATGTAGCATAAGCCGCATACATTATCTAACGGCATACAGTTTAGTCGCTACATGCCGTTAGTTGCATCGCCAATATCACCTCTACATCACCTAAATTGAATATTCTGCCGACAAAAATCCCACCCTATTTTTCTTCAAAACTTCTATGACTTCAACTACGAAGAATTCAGTTCAAAGAGTATCCGCTTTTACCAGTGATTCGCTTTCTAACCACGATGCAGTGGAAATTAGCCGATTAGTCACTAAAGGCGAACTATGCTCACTTGACGTTGTTCGTGACTCTATTGCTCGATCAAGACTCGTAAGTCCGCAATTAAATGCCATTGTTACTGATAGTTTTGATCAAGCACTATCAGAAGCAAAGGGCGAATTGAACGGGCCGTTTGCCGGGGTTCCTACGTTCTTTAAAGATAACGAACCGGTATATGGGTTACCAACGTTACGTGGTTCGCGTGCAATACGTTCCGAACCAAGCATTGCATCCTCGGCGCTTGTGACAATGTTTGGAGCGTTAGGAATGATCTCTCTTGGTAAAAGCACGATGCCAGAGTTTGGGCTCACCGTGTCAACAGAACCATTGTTGTCTGGAGCTACATGCAACCCGTGGGATATATCACGAACACCAGGGGGATCCTCCGGTGGTGCTGCGGCTTTGGTTGCTTCTGGTGTAGTGCCTTTAGCTCACGGTAATGATGGTGGCGGCTCCATCAGAGTCCCTGCTGCCTGCTGCGGCATAGTGGGTTTTAAGCCTACTCGTGATCGTTTAGGCGTTTTGCCCACCTCCAAAATGGTTCCTATCAAGCTGTTCACGCAAGGCGTGCTTACTCGCACGGTGAGGGACAGTGCTGTATTTTATGAAGAAGCAGAGAAAATATTCAAAAACCCTGCTCTTCCAGAAATAGGCAAAGTATCAGCTACACCCTCGAAACCATTAAACATTACCTACATGTCTAACCTGCCAGGTAGAGCAAACAACGTAGACGCTGATGTTTCTGCAGCCCTACTACAAACTGCGAATCTGTGTCGAGAACTGGGGCATAATGTTACGCCAATCGACAACCCTTTCCCTAAAAAACTATTTAATGACTTTGCTATTTACTGGGCTATGCTGGCATTCTTTGCCAAGTTCCACAGCAAAAAATTATTTTTGATTGAGATAGATAAAAAGAAAGTTGAACCATTTACCACCAGCCTAACTCGATTTTTTATGGCTAGATCTGTTACCTTGCCAGCTGTAATTCGCAGACTACGCAAGTTTACTATGCTTTATGAGCAGCTCATGGGTCAGTACGATATCATCCTATCCCCCACTACTTGCCATACAGCGCCAAAAATTGGCTATTTGAGCCCTGAACTGCCATTCCCTGAGCTATATAGTCGCTTAGAACAGTTTGTTCCCTTCACTTGTTATCAAAATATTTCCGGTGCTCCAGGAATTTCATTGCCTTTGCATAAAGATCAACAAGGGCTTCCGATAGGTATGCACTTTGGTGGGAAATATGGACTGGACTCCGAACTACTTGCATTAGCCTACCAATTAGAAGAAGCCAACCCTTTCACTACATTGCTTCAAATGGATCGATAAACGCCCAGTCAGTATTCATTACTGCTTGCCAGCAGTTGCTACCTGCGTGGTTGCTGCTCTTATGTAGTGCCTTAGGATTGCCAAGTTTAACGATGGTACCTACATGATCCCCCAGTATTTTACAGCTGACAAGGTCTCCATCAATGCGAAAATTTAGCCCTGATGAGTCCGAGGCGCTTTTTGCCTTAATGGTGCGAATCATCATCATTGGTTTAAATATATTAACCTGAGCAGCTTGCAGAGTAAGTTTCATGGCTGGAGCGTTAAAGGATACAAAAGGAACGCCTTCCCACACGGCAACGACTTGCGCTAATCCACCACCTAACGAGTGCCCGGTGACTGAAACCTTACGGCCCCTGGCGATACTTTTAGCATGCCTCACCATGTCTCGAGCAGAGGAACACTGGTTTGGTAAAATATGGACGCCAATCCTTATATCTGCCGAAATATCTGAGAAAAATTTACCAATTTGACCAGGGTTGGTGCCGCAGCAACCTACAACAACATCAGAGTCGTTTTGCCAAATCCCACCCTGGAACCCGTCACCAAATAATGTACCGTCCTCCCATGTTTGCACTTCCCAATTGTCGATCATATGCCCAGGCGGCTCAGCGTAATATTGGTTAGTGCTCTGATGGTATACCCCACAGGCGATTTTTGCATAGTCGAGACAGGTGGCCATGATGATGTCCTATGTTCTTATGTTCTTATGTGTTTGAGTTGAGTATAACGGGCTTGCATTTAAATGTGTGTGGAAAAAGGTGAATTGGGAATATTCACGGTATTGAGCGAAAAAAGCCAACGACAAGTGTAAGCGCAGCAACTCTTGCCTGTACACAACACACCCGACCCCATCATGCTGCCACCGCAACAGCAACTTTCTTCAATTCAATATTCCATGATAGTAACGCCTCATAATCCTCAACCGTCTAACAATGAGATATAGCGTCCAAGGCCTTAACGTAATACCGATAGAGATCGAGCTGACTGTTCCTGTAACCATAGTTTGTTCGCCATACAGAGACAGATAAAACGTTACCAGACGCACCCTCCATTTTCCGTCCTGGAATCAACAATAGGGTGCAGGGAGAAGAACAGAATCCAGTGAACCCCTTATGCCCGCTGTGTTTATAAAGCGGTCAGTTGTAGGGATCCAAATTTAGGGTTAAAAAACGAAAAAGCTGACACTCCGATTTAACGCTTCAAACCGTCGTCGAAGGGCGATAGATTTTTTATGTATTGGTTCAGACTTAATCTGACACAAAAAAGCCCCGACATGTACCGAGGCTTTTTAACGAAATTGTTACTGTAAATTAAGCAGATTTATTTCTTCTTGAAAAACCTAATCCAGCCAAGCCAATACCAAGTAAAGCTAACGACGCGGGCTCTGGAACTTGCGTAGCATTAAAAGTAAAATCATCCAAGGCAAATTGAGAGCCGCTTTTGGTAAATTGGAGGTTATCAATTCCTGTGAAACCAGCGTCAAACCAAGTTGGGGCGCTATTTGAAATAGATAAAGTTTGCGAATAAGTTTCTATGTTATTCAAAAAACCTTTAATTGTTATATTTTGCGTAAGACTCCATGCTGAAGTTATATATGCGCCATTAAAATCAAATAGGCTGTCAGACGAGAGGCTCACAGTTTCAGATGACGTATGTTGGAATATGGAATAGCTACCGGATGTAGTACCTACGTCATACCCTGAACCAGCAAGGTAATTTTTATTTATAAGTTTAAAATCTCCCCAATCAAAACCTCCGTATCCTGATGTCACTTGATTACAGCAGTCATTTGTAGTCAATCCCTCAAAATCAAGAACTGTAGCTTGTACATTGCCAGCTAATAGAAAAAGAGATAATGCAGTTATTATTTGTTTCATTTTTTAGTTCCATGGTTAGTTGTATGGCAAATTCTTAGCAAAATAGATGCCGATTGTAAATTTAACTGAAATTACAGTAAGTTACGCCGACTCGGGTTTACTAGAAAGGTGGGGGCTGTAAAGGAAGCCGAAATTGAATAAGACTGCCTGTACTACAATAATTTAACAGCGTACTGAACAGAAATTCGATAAGGTAGTTTACCTACCTTTCTTATCCTTACTGATGACCTCCAAACATTCCTTTTATATCAACCGATTACAATATACTGCGCATTGCCATGGACTAAACTATATGTAGTGCAATTAGGTTATTTGGCATGAATAGCTAACTATGGCGTTTAATGGGAATCTAGCCCTGCTTTCGTAGGAAGCCCGTATATAGAGGTTGAGTGATTATATAGTTGAAAAGCAGGTGGTTTTAGGATTTAGACGATATTCTGAACGACGGCTGAGGACGAGTAGGAGCTCCAGGTTCAAATGAGCCCTAAAGGCCGATTTATAAACACAGCTGACTATCTGGGCAGCTAGAATCCCACTTTTTGAAAGATTACTAAATGTCGGCATTGACGCGTCAGAACCCGGTATAAAGCTTACCTCGACAGCCCTCCAAAGGCCAAATCCGGGCAAACTATGATTACAAAAAACTAATAACGGCGCATGCTAATATACAAAGCAACAACACTCACTAACGCCATAATCAACCAAACACCATTCATCGCTTCAAAAACACTATACCCCATACGATCACCGATATTTAAAATGGCACCACCGATACCCGCTGCCAAACTAAAACCCAACGCATCAACAACACCAGCGGCCGTTGATGTTTTCCCTTCCTTTCCACTTTCAGTATTCGCCATCGCCAAATTCATCGTCATCGGATACACCAAACCCATACCAAAAGCAGCAATACTCCAGACAAAATAACTCATAAATGCCCATTGAAAGACCGAAAGAAATAGCCACAATAATAGCACTCCAACACCTAGAAAAGAGAAGCCAATAATCAGTAATGTTTTATCCCCAAAATTTACTGCCACCTTGTCATATACCCAAGAGGCCAACGTCCATGACAACGCTCCCGATGTTAAAACAAGGCCAGCTGCAGCGGCCGTGTACTGGTAATGATCGGTTAACACGAGTGGAATAAATGCTTCCGCACCAAAAAATGTAAAAACCAACAGCAGCTTTAAACTTAACGCCGCTGACAACCCTTGCCCCGCTTGTAAAATGTCCACCGGAAATAACGAAAGCAATGGCCGCCAAAAAATAAATAGAGAAAAGATAGAAAGAGGAATCACCCAGTAACTATTCACTAAGCTGATGCTCGCCAAAAAAAAAGCAACGCCACACGCAATACGTAGTGCTTTTGGCAAATTAGAAAAATCTATTCGTCGTCCTCCTTTAGTGTCAATACTAAGCGCACCAAGACGGCTATAAACAAATGCGCCCGAAAGAAGAGCCGGTAAAGCAAGCCCCCAAAACACATAAGACCAATGCCATTGACTTGTCACATAACCTGCTAACGCAGGAGCAATAAGAGAAGGCAGCACCCAAGCCGTTGTTAAATAAGAAATCGCCCGCCGACGCTGATCCTCACCATAAGCAATGTTCACTGAAGCAAAAACCACAGATTGAATTGCACCACCACCGAACCCTTGTAGTGCCCTACCTAGAATTAACACAGGCATAGAACTCGCTTGAGCCGCAACTAAAAGCCCTGCAACAAAAACCAATATTCCCGCTAAAAATGGCTTCTGTGGGCCTCGTTGATCGGTATACGCACCCGCCAAAATTAAGCTGACAAGACTCGCCAGCAAATAAGAGTAAAAGCCCGCGCCGTAAAAGTGCTGCCCATTAAACTCTTCGGCAATAGCAGGCATCATGGTGGTGATGGCAAGGTCATCAAACGCATGAAT
>CAJXXT010000308.1 GCA_913063495.1 uncultured Gammaproteobacteria bacterium
GTCATTTCGTTAATAATCTGTACGCCGTGACTTACTGCAATGGCAAACACCAAAAATGGCACCAACATAGAATAAGGATCAATACCAAACTGTATCGGTTCAAGACTTGGAAACCGCTCAACAAATGCCGGCCACCCATCAGATGTTCGGATACTTGCCATCCAACCATGCAACAAACTAACAATACCTAGCTGCCACACAACAGCAAAAATCGACCCCACAACAACAGTGATGGAACTTTTCCAGCACTTTGTATCAAACAGCAACAAGATTGTGGTAATAATAATGGTGATAAGGAAAAAACCGGCAACACCTTTAGCCCCATCAATTAAGTCTCCAATTTTCTTGGCGAACCCAATAATATGAATTTTGATGTCGTCGTTTTGAAAACGTTCTCGGATTTTTTCTTCTAAGTCTTTTGATAATCGGGTGTAATCTAGCTTTTCCCCTTTACTTTCATCTAGATCCAAAAGCGGCACATAAACAATAGCTGATTTAAAGTCATCTGCGACTAAACGGCCGACCTGCCCTGACTTTAATACATTTTGCTGCATCGTTGCTATTGCTTTGTCAGAGCCATCATAAGTCGGGGGTACAACCTCACCACCAATAAACCCGTCTTCAGTTACCTCGACCCATCGAACATTGGGAGTCCACAACGATTTAACCTTGGATTTATCAACACCTTGAAGATAAAAAACCTCATCGGTTACGTCTTTTAAAACCTGTAAAAATTCCTTCGTGAAAATATCACCTTTTGTTGTCGCTACGGCAATACGAAGATCATTACCCAGACTAAGATCGTCCTTGTGTTTAAATAGATTCTGAATATATTCATGCTTTAATGGCACCATTTTTTTCAAACTGGTATCCATTGTGATGTGTACAGCATTAAAGCCCAAAAATACCGTCACAAACGAAAATACAACCAGAATAGGTATCCGGTATGTAAAAAGAACTTTCTCAAAAATTGATGCTTTTTCTGACATAGTAGTAATTAACCTTAATACCTATAAATAAATGCACTGCTATTTTCAAAACAGCGTGAACAGCTCAACGCTTAATCCATACCAACGAGCGATTTACTGGGTGTCGCAAGCTTTACACCACCCTGCCCAATAAGTATCAACTTATTTTTATCAGTTTTAACAATTCCCGCAATCGAATTTCTGTCATCTGTTACCTGTTTAACAAAGCTATTACCATCATCTTTACTAAACATCATCACACCGCCATTCCCAACTAAGATCACACCGCGATCGCCATACAATATACCTGCCATCAACCCGTTTTGATTTCCAGTTTCTATTTCGCGCCAATTGTCACCGCTATCTGACGTTCTAAAAACATGACCTTGCAAACCAAACATGATCATTTCATTTATACCTGGCCCTACGACCATACCAAAAAATGAGCCGTCATAAGGACTGGTTAGTACGTCCCAGCTATCACCCCCATCAGTAGAGCGAAACAGCACGCCTTTTTCTCCTACTACATAGACAAGATTTCCGTCAATAGAAGAAATGGCATTTAGGTGCCAGCCATCAATATTACCTAACCTTTTTGACCAATCTTCCCAGGTTTTTCCAGCATCGGAGGTATGAAGAAAATACCCATAAGCCCCAATAGCAAAACCTTCTTTTTCATTTTTAAACCATACATCTAATAGAGGCGAACCTGATCGATCAATCGCATACAGATCCTCATCAGATACGTCACTTTCAACACCGGCACTATCACCCGCACTATCACCTGCATAGTCATCATATCCAGCAGGCAAGAAAGGTGCTCCGTATTGGAAATCCCAGCTATCACCACCATCCCTGGTATGTAAAATTACCGCCTCATGACCAACAGCCCAACCCACGTCAGAACTAGCGAAATAAATAGCGGTTATCAGGTTTTGCGTGGGTACTTTCGCCTGCTTCCAACTTTTACCATGATCTCTAGATACGAGAATATGTCCACGAGCCCCGACAACAATCAATTTTCCATTAATATTAACCGCATCCACAAGCAAAGATTCGGCTGCTTTCATAGACATTACGGAATAACGCGTTTCCAGTTTATCCTTGTCGTTCGCTAACGCAACAGACGCACCAAAAGGTAACGTGCTTAATAGCACCCCAAACAACCCCCGCAACAACAATTTATGCAGAGTCACCTGCTTGCGTTTTGTGAGAGCCAACAATGTTATTTTTTGCATACAGAGAACCATTTTCTTCCAATTTTTTTCGTATTATCGACCGCGTCGTCGCAAAGCAGCGGGTTTGAAGTATCGTTTTGACGGAGCTTTATCTTTAAATGTCAGGGAATTTTCCTCTTCACTATCAAGAAATGCAACATAGTACCGCTCTGAAACTAAATCATGATAAACATCCAGTGCTGTCCATAACACAGGAACCTCATAATAATTCATTAAATGTGAAATCGTTACACGCCACATATCACCACGGGAATCATATTGATCAACCAACGCTATCCCCCAGCTATCCTCATCAATGTAGAATGTTCTTCGCCCATAAACATGGCGAATATTTTCCTTCACCTTTGCCTCTATTACCCATACACGATGCAACTCATAACGGGTATGTGCGGGGTTAACATGCCCCGGCAACAACAAATCATCATACTTTAGGTTAGGGTCGTCCAGGGCATAATTATTATAAGGAATAACCATTTCTTTCTTACCGACAAATGTCCAATCATAACGGTCTGGTGCGCCATTATAAAGATCCACGTCATCAGCAGTAATCAAACCATCTGCCGCTGCAACCGGCATATCATAAGCAAGGTTTGGCGCTTTTCGAACACGTCGCTGGCCGGAGTTATACCCCCACGCTTGCCTCGCGCCTTTAAGCTGATCAATGGTTTCATGAACCAAGATCGCACCACCCGCTAAACGTGCAGGACGCTTAGTGAATGCTAAGTAATAAAACAACCGATTGTCTAAACCCTTAAAATCTCCATCCTCATGGTAAAATAAGAAATCAACCTCTTGCTGACTGGTAACCAGCGAGTAAGAACCGCTTTTCTGAACAGCAACTTCAGATGATCGACGGACAACATAGACACCACGCCAGCGAGTCATATGATTCCATAAAATCATTAACGGATTCACGTCACCTTTGGCATCATAAGGAAGTGGAAATGGCACTCCGCCATAGGCATTGACAATACCTGCCCCGGAATTTGCTAATTCAGCGGTTAGCGCATTCTTCGCTATATTGTCATATATTCTTTGGGGGGCCGATGCACTCCGGTGGGTTGGGTAAACAGGTATGTAAAATGTATCAGGATATTTTTTTAATAAGCCCTTTAACCCTTCGCTCAGTTTATCCGCATGGATATGCATATTGCTGGCAGTAATTTTATAAAGCAGTTTGTCTGCTTTATAAGGGTCAGGGTGATGCTGACCACGAGTTGTGTAGGTTACAGGGATATCTTTTTCAGTTATCCCTCCCGTCCACGCAGGGATAGTACCTTTCTTATTTCCTTTTCGCTCCGCACCATAAGGGGTTAACTCTTTCATCAAACGACTTGCATCTTTCTTTGAAACTTTGGCATTTACACTAGGCACAACTAGGGAAAGCACGGCCAGTATTACTATCCAATGACATTTTCTCAGCATTACCAAGGCTCCTTAGCCGGTACGAAAAAAGTGAGGGCATACCTAACCTAAGAGTATAGGCGACTCTCGGAAATTGGTTAGGGTATTTACCTGAACATGGTTTTTCAGCGTAAACAAATAAACCCACGTCCGAATCGGCGCAGAATTTATACAACTGTTTGAACAGTTGCAAATTCTTTATCGCTATAAAAAACGGGTTTATTAAAGCAGTTTATTCACCGACCCATTTTATAATTATAATCAATCACTTAGGTACAGCATGACCGAGGGGACATTGTACGACGTGTAGAGCAGTAACAAAACTAAACGAAAGGGGCGTTTTTCTACACAATAAAAACGCCCCGATAACGATGCAACTATTTAGACAATAAGCTTACAACCACGACCTTAACAACACATTAGGCAAGGCTTTTTGAGACGACCTCATATACATCAGGGGACAGTGGAGCCTGTAAAATTCGCTCTAATTCTTTTTGCATCAACACTGCATAATGAGGTTGGTATTTTTTCCAACGGCTCATAATGCCACTTAATCGAGCTGCGATTTGTGGGTTCAGCGTGTTTAATTGAATAATTCGATCTGCCAAGAATTGATAACCAGAACCATCCTTATTGTGGAAATTAACCAGGTTTCCATTACAAAAACCTCCAATCAATGCTCGCACCTTGTTGGGATTGGTCAGCTCAAACGCATCATGAGCCATCAATGCCTTAACACGAGCTAACCCTCCATGTCGTGGTGCACTCGCCTGAACCATAAACCACTGATCCACTACCAACGCTTCTCCTTTCCACTGAGAGTAAAATTGGTTAATGACATCTTCACGATGATCGGAGCCAGAATGTACGATTGCATGAAATGCAGCGGCTTGATCTGACATATTTGCTGCTTTCTGATACTGATCAAAACACAAAGCATCAACAGTAGGATACCCCTCAACTGATTCGTCGAGCATCATTAAATAACTCAAACAAGCATTACGCAACCCTCGCTGCGCTATCGCCTCGGCACTAAACACATACTCTGACTCTAGAGGTATCGATTGGTAGACATCCACAAGCCTAGGGTATAAATGTTCTGCCAAGTCTTTGCGTAAAAAAGCCCTAACCTGATGAATTGCACCAGGATCAACCAAAGTACTTATTTCAGCCAAATACGCCTCTGAGGGTAATGACAACATGCTCGTAATCATCGCTTTATCAGTACCTCCCTTCATCACATCATCTAACAGTGACCCATAGGCATGTTTTAACACGTCACTTCCCACCAGAGGTGCCCCATCCCTGCAGGACTCCACCATGACCAGCATCGTATTCACAGCCAATTGCTGCCCTGCTGACCAACGATTAAAACCATCACTGTCATTTGACATCAAAAATGCCAATTCTTCATTTGACTGATGATGCTCCAACTTTACCGGCGCAGAAAACCCTCTTAATACCGATGGTACTGGGTTCGACTCAATATTATTAAAACAGAAGGATTGCTCTTTTTCTGTTAACGACAATACAAGCGACGAAGACACTTTCTCAGAGGATTGCGTTTCCCCTTCTAAATATAGAGGTAAGTCGTTACCGTCAACATCCAGTAACCCAAACCCTACGGGTATATTTAATGGTACTTTATTTTTTTGGCCTGGGGTATCTGGGGCCCGCTGGGTCAATGTCAGCGTGTAGGTTGACGCTACTTCATCATAATGCCCAGACACACCCACCACAGGCGTTCCTGCTTGGCGATACCATTCTTTGAAATGAGAAAGATCAGCATTGTTTGCATCCTCCATCGCTGCAACAAAATCATCACAGGTTGCAGCCTCTCCATCATGACGTTCGAAATACAAGTCACTACCACTACGAAATCCATCACCTCCCATCAAGGTATGAAGCATTCGCACCACTTCAGCACCCTTTTCATAAATAGTAACCGTATAAAAGTTATTAATCTCAATATAACTTTCAGGGCGAATTGGGTGCGCCATTGGCCCTGCATCTTCAGCAAACTGCACGGTACGTAGCAAGTTCACATCTTCCACTCGCTTCACTGTTCTCGACCCCATATCCGCCGAAAACTCCTGATCACGAAAAAC
>CAJXXT010000309.1 GCA_913063495.1 uncultured Gammaproteobacteria bacterium
GAGACATTTTTAATGGAAATGGCTCAAAAAGGTCATCATAATATAGACCAGGTGATGGATCTCTTGTCTCTGCATGATGTAAGCGAGGCACCAGATGATATCGCATTACTGATAGTTTCTCGGCAAAGCTAAAGAAGTCCAAGCTAAGTAAACGCTTAAGCTAAGGCTTGCGTTGGTGGTGCTTGAGTTAGAGAAGTGTAAGAGATGAGTGCAATGCCAGATTCTAATGCGGGACGTGCCCTATACGCAGAGCATCAAGGTACTTATGTATTAAAATTGGTGGGTGATATTCGCGCCCCCATTTGTGCAACCTTAGACAGTTTTGTTGAGAGCATGTTTTGTGATGTAAAGTTGCGCTCGATATTGGTCGATTTAAGTGAAACTCAGCTTATTGATAGCACCGCTCTTGGTTTAATTGCCAAAATTGCCGTTCACACTCGTAAACGCTTTCAAGAAAAACCTGTCATCATATCGACTAGACCCGATATTACGCGAATCCTCGACTCGATGGGGCTTGAACAGGTGTTTGATATAGTTCAAGAAGCATCTGTCATTTCACACGCCATGAATGAAGTTCCGATCGAACGGTGTGTCGAAAGTAGCGCTTGTCAGAAGGTGCTAGAGGCTCACCGGGTGTTGATGAGTCTTAACGAGAAGAACCATGAGACCTTTAAAGAGGTTGTTGCTGCATTAGAGTTTGATCAGTTTGATAGCGTTGTTGACGGGTCAATAAATGAATCTATAGGTGGTGCCACTGATTGTTGTGGCGATATACACCCTGATACGCGAAAGCATGTAGGTTAGTGCGGGTTGTTTCTCAGTGACATCGCATGCTCACGAGGGATGTATAGTAGGTCTGCGACAGATCTAATTAGATGGCTTTCATGTTTATCAATTTTCCCATCGGCATGTGCAACTGCCCATAATAATCGAATAATTTCTTCTTTCTGCTGTGTTGAATAATGCTCGTTAATTAGGGAAGTAAAGCTTCGTAATGAGGTACTGTTTTCTAGCTCATCTTCAGCCGCTGACTTGAGCATCGATAATTCATTAGTATCAATGTTATAAGCCGTTGTTAGCGCATTGACTATTGCGTCTGTTTCTTCTTTCGTTACTGAATTATCAGATTTTGACATCTCTAACAATAAAGCGCATGTCGCTAGTTGCAACCGGCGTTCAAGTGGGGCAAGTGACGAAGAAGCGGTGGTGTCGTCACTCAGTGAACCCATGAGGGTGGTAAAGATGTTTAAGAATTTATTTTTCATCTAACGGCGTTGCCAATCCTTTCGTTTAGCAATGTCTCAAGCGTGATTTGATCTTTTGTAAAATTACGGATGCCTTCAGCAAGCTTTTCGGTTGCCATTGCATCTTCGTTCATCATCCAACGAAAAATGCTTTCACTCATCGTTATTTTTTGAATTCCGTTAGGAAGTGTTCCTGGGGAGAGCTGTTGTGTAAGCGGTGCATTGTCTGCAGCCAATCCTTCCATTAAGGCAGGGCTGATGGTTAGCTTATCACATCCGGCCAGTTGCTCTATTTCACCCAAGTTTCGAAAGCTTGCGCCCATGACAATGGTCTGATATTCGAATGTCTTGTAGTAATGATAAATTGCGCTTACGGATAAAACACCAGGATCGTTCTCCGCTGCGTATTCTTCTTGACCTGTACTTTTTTTGTACCAATCCAAAATGCGACCGACAAATGGCGATACGAGAGTGATGTTAGCTTCGGCACAGGCTACCGCCTGAGCAAAACCAAATAACAGGGTTAAATTACACTGAATGCCTTCTTTTTCTAATATCTGCGCCGCTTGGATGCCTTCCCATGTGGCTGCGATTTTAATCAGTATGCGTTTTTTACTAACACCTTCTGTTTCATATAAGGCGATAAGCTTTCTGGCTTTTTCAATGGTTCCTGCAGTATCGAAGGACAGCCTTGAATCCACTTCCGTTGATACTTTTCCAGGTACGATATTTAGAATCTCAACGCCAATAAGCACTGCTAAACGATCAGCAGCATCCATTGCACATTGTTGAGACTGCTGTATTGCACGAAGGATTAGGGGTTCATACTGACTTAGCGAAAAGGCCTTTAACACCAGCGATGGGTTTGTTGTAGCGTCTTGAGGGCGGTATTGCTTAATGGCTTCAATATCACCTGTGTCAGCTACAACTTCTGTCATCGTTTTTAATTGCGTTAGTTTGTCGCTCATGTACCGTATTATCCTTGCCGTGTGCTGCTCGTGTTAAGTTTATAGCGAATCTACTTGGAATCCATAAGGATAGCCAGTATCTATTACATTGACAGCGTTAGTCTGAAGGTAGGTCAATATATTTTAATGCTTCTAGGACAACCTCGGATGTGGCGTCTTTTTTATACGCATGTTGGCTTAAATGGCGTCGCCATGCTCTCGCCCCCGGCATTCCTTGGAAAATACCGAGTATATGGCGAGAAACCCATTTGAGTTGACCACCATTGGCAACGAGTTCGTCAATATAACAGATCATTTTATCAATTATCTCATGACGAGTTATTTGAGAGGCGCTGGTGTCTGTTGAGGGTTTGTTGGCATTGTTGAAAAAAAGATGATCAACATTCGCCAGAATAAATGGGTTCTGGTAGGCCTCTCTCCCCATCATCACGCCATCTACATAATCGAGATGTGACTTGCATTCATCGAGTGTTTTGATACCACCGTTGATTATTATTTCTAGTTCGGGGAACTCTCGTTTCAGTTGATAAACTCGCTCATAATTCAGGGGAGGGATATCGCGATTTTCTTTAGGGCTTAACCCTTGTAGCCAGGCTTTTCTGGCGTGAACGATAAAAGTCTCACACCCTGCGTCCTTGGTTGTGTTCACAAAACGTTGGAGGTCTTCATACTCATCTTGATCGTCGATGCCAATGCGGCACTTTATGGTGACGGGTAATTCACATGCCGCTTTCATCTTATCAATACATTCTGCGACGAGGTCAGGTTGTGCCATCAAACAGGCCCCAAACGCGCCCGATTGAACACGGTCACTTGGGCAGCCAACGTTAAGGTTGATTTCATCGTAACCGTAGTCTTCGCATATTTTGCTACACAGCGCCAGGTCTGATGGGTTGCTGCCGCCAAGCTGAACTGCAACAGGGTGTTCTTCAGTGTTGAAACCTAAGTGACGTTCTTTGTCGCCGTGAATAATGGCGCCGGTTGTAATCATTTCGGTGTAAAGAAGCGCTTGTTTGGATATTAGTCGAAGGAAATACCGGTCGTGTCGGTCTGTCCAGTCGATCATGGGGGCTATTGAAAAGGTTCTGTCGATGTTACTCATTGATGCGTGTTTACTTTGTGATCGTATGCCTAGAGGAATTGTTATTTTACAGGCATAACGGCATCAAGTAACGCATGTTTTTAGGCAACCGTTAGGTAGCGAGAACTGCTTGGTTTAGCTGCTTGGTTCAAATACGTTAAACTTCAAGCATGTGCTCTGACCTGGCAACGGTTCTCATTATGTTAGTAAGCTTTGTTTGTAATGTGCATAAGAGCTTCTCAAGCTCATTTCGCTCATTTCGAGGTAGTGAGTCATAATGTTTGTCGGATATAATGGATTCAACGTTGCTGATTCTTTTTTCTAGCTTGGAAATCGTTGCCATAACGTCAATTAGAGATTGGGCCATAAGAGATGTCTATATTGTGTGTTGTCAGATTAAGTGCTTTTACGAGTAATTAATTGTAACGGTACCATGGTCGTAAATAGTGGCGGTATCCCCCAAATGGGAGATATCTATCTTAAAGAAGGTTAGACTCATAGAAAAAGCTTATTTGGCTAGGGCTATCGACACAAATTACTGGAGGCAGACGTTATTTCAATAAAACCCGTTACACGTCGAAGATTTTTATCTCACGGATTGGCTATGGCAAGCTTCGCGTTGCCTATTCAGTCAAGCCAAGCATCGTTGGACTTCCTTGCTGATATTAAAACATCACCCGGGCTTACTGCTGCTGAGCGATTTAAGCTTACCCAGGCGGTGCTTGATGTGCTGGAAACTTATTACAGCGGTATGACGCTGCAGTTTTGGAATAAACCTTTCGAAGAAATTGATTTCGAAAAACGAATTACCAATATCGTTTACTGGGTAGATTTGGCGGTTAAGCAAAGTGATGCGGCTTACCATGTGGATCCTGCTTGGGTGTTGTCTCAGATAATGGCGGAGTCATTGTTTTGTGAGTTAGCAATATCAAAATCAATGGCAGCGGGCATTTGTCAGTTAATGCCAAATACGGCAACACGAGATTTTAAGATGGTGATAGCAGGCAGCCAAAAAACGCATTACATGCCTCCCTATATTAAATTGGAGTTAGCTAACTCTCTTTCAGAGTACCAACGTCGATTAAGAGAAAAGGGAGGCTATAGAAAGTCTACAAAGGGAGATGCTGCATTTAATCTTAATAAGGCTCTAAAGTGGCTTGCCGAAGGGAAAGAGGGGCGTAACTTTGCGACCTTACAACTGAATAGGGGGGAGGTGCTACGCGATTACGATCAGAAAATTAAACAAGCAAAAAAGGATTACGTGACGTTTATTAATGCCAATATAGAGGCGTTGGGCGAGGGGGATATATTTAAGAATCCGTCGTTCTTTGTGGCGTTTGATGAACGTTTTACTTATAAAAAGCCTATTTTTGCAATGGTGCATATGCTGGCTAACGCGCTGCGAGTGAGAAATGGCAATATGTTAGCTGCTGCCGCTGCTTACAATGCAGGTTTGTCGAGAACATGGACTGATGAAATTCTCTATACGAAATATGGTCAGCTTCCAAACTACTCGGAAACCAATCGATACCTAAGCCGTATTATTGCTAATTACGAAGAAATATCTCGACGGTTTAGAGCCTAGAAGGCAAATAAGACCAAAACCGTCTGAGAATGTTACACCATTATTTCACTATTACTGCATTAGTGTCTCGACGTTACTTGCCGCTTTTGGGGCCAGTTGTGTTGATTTAGGATGACTCAAATGGATGATATCATCATTCATTTTCCCTAAACGAAGCATCGCCATGTCAAAAGCGTAGTTTTGATAGAGTTTCCAGGGCAGGTGAGACCCTTGTTGTGGAACCTTATCAAGTGCCCTTTGGATGTAGCCTGAGCGCATATCTAAAAAGGGAGAGTGATGAACCTTTTTATTTGTGTTTCTCGGAGTGCATTGGCGCATCTTTTCACGATCCATCTTATTTATCAGTCGACATACATATTCAGATACCAAGTCTGCTTTTAATGTCCATGAGGCATTGGTGTATCCGAACACCAACCCTAGGTTCGGCAAATCTTCAATCAGCACGCCTTTATAGAGCATTTTTTCGGTGATGTTGAACTTTCTATTGTCGACGGAGAGTTTGATACCGCCGAGCATTTGTACGTTTAACCCGGTTGCCGTGATGATGATGTCTGCTTTTAACAATTCCCCTGATTTTAATAAAATCCCTTCTTTGGTGAATTTTTTGATGTGGTCGGTAACAACGCTTGCCTTGTTGTTTCTGATAGCCTTAAACAGATCCCCATTAGTGACCGCGCAGAGTCGTTCATCCCAGGGGTTGTAATTAGGGGTGAAGTGTTTCATGTCACTGTTTGTGCCAAGCTGTTTTTCTACTTGGGCCAATAGGAACTCTTTTGTCTTTTCTGGAAAGCGACGGCTTATCTGATAGGTTC
>CAJXXT010000310.1 GCA_913063495.1 uncultured Gammaproteobacteria bacterium
AAGGTGCTGGAATCGGTTTCTATTCTTATATGATGCTCGTTTCCAATATCACCCATGATTGTCTCTCCCGTTATCGCCGTATTTTTACGATCGTTAATGCTGTCACTATACTATCTTTGGTGGCACGCCATGCCAATGATTTAGCTACTTATTATAGTGATAGATGTTGATGTGTGGAGTGGAGAATTCTGGCTAAATAAATGTGACATATTCACGGGATTGGGGCTTTACTTGGAACAAGTGTCAGGAACGGTCAGCCAGAGTTCGAGCACGAGTGTTGTTAATTCGTAACAAATCTTTAATTTCGTGCAACTAATTAGCGTTATGCACTAGCCAATACGAGATAAAACTGGATAAGATGGAGGAATGATGATGTGTATACGCCGTAAACTGCGTTGACATCAAGGATGGAGTAGGTTTAACCCGCTTTTCATTTTTATCTGGGTTAGAAATGGCCACAAGCTACTACTTCTAAAGGAGATTCCCTCTTTTGTCACATGTAGCATGTCACCATTGAGGCGTCTCGTCACCTGACGTTGTGGTTGTAAAAAGTGAAACCTACAGATACTTCAAACCCCAGTTACTATCATCAGATAGTCGATTGCCAGTGGGCATGCCCAGCCCATACTCCTGTTCCTGAATATATTCGCCTAATTGCTCAAAAACGCTATACCGATGCCTATATGGTTAATTGGCAGTCCAATGTGTTTCCTGGCATTTTGGGTCGAACCTGTGATCGGCCTTGCGAACCTGCTTGTCGACGGGGGCGGACGGAAGAAGCCCCCGTTGCTATTTGCCGATTAAAACGTGTGGCTGCTGATAACAAAGGCGATATGACATCGGTATTGCCAACGGCGGAGGCAAGCAATGGTAAGCGCATTGCTTGTATTGGCGCTGGCCCTGCATCTCTTACGGTTGCTCGTGACCTTTCTTTATTGGGTTATGAAGTGGTTGTTTATGACTCTGGGAAAAAAGGCGGCGGTATGATGCTGTCACAAATCCCGTCGTTTCGATTGCCTGAAACGGTGATTGATGAAGAGGTAGGGTTTATTCTGAAGCAAGGTGTTGTGACACACTTTAATTCCGAAATCACTTCTATGAAGTCGATGCTAGATAAAAATTACGATGCGGTTTTTGTTGGTACTGGAGCTCCGAGAGGCCGGGATCTTAATATACCGGGCCGCCAGGAAGCTTCAGCCAATATACACACCGGTATTGAGTGGTTAGCGAATGTGACTTTTGAGCATGTTGATAACATCGGTAAAAAGGTGATTGTGCTTGGAGGCGGAAATACGGCAATGGATTGCTGTCGAACCGCTCGTCGTTTAGGTGGAGATGATGTAAGCGTTGTTGTTCGTAGTGGCTTTGATGAGATGAAAGCATCTCCCTGGGAAAAAGATGATGCTTTGATGGAAGATATCCCCATTTTAAATTATCACGTACCCAAAGCCTGTGTTTTAGACGCTGGCAAGTTGGTGGGTTTGCAATTTGAGCTTGTCAAAGCAGAGTATGATAAGAAAGGCAGGCGAACTCTGGTTCCTACGGGTGAGGCTGATGTCACGATTGAGTGTGATGATGTGCTGATTGCTATTGGTCAGGAGAATAGCTTTCCGTGGATAGAAAAAGATATTGGCATTGAGTTTAATCAATGGGATATGCCGGTGGTTGATGAGGTTACATTACGATCCAGTCACGAGAGCGTGTTTTTTGGTGGCGACTCATCATTTGGCCCTAAGAACATTATCAGTGCGGTAGCCCAAGGTCATCAAGCGGCTATTTCTATTGATCTGTATTGCCAAGGGGAGTCTTTAATTGAGCGGCCTGCACCGGGTGTCAATTTAACCAGTCAGAAAATGGGGGTACATGAGTGGTCCTATGATAATGGGATTTCTCACGAAGAGCGTTTTGCCGTTCCTCATGCCGACAAAATGGAAACGTTACAGAATTTAACCTTAGAGGTTGAATTAGGGTTCGATGAACAGTTGGCTTTTGATGAAGCGAAGCGTTGTTTAAATTGTGATGTACAAACGGTTTTTACGGAGTCACTTTGTTATGAATGTGACTCTTGCATGGATGTGTGTCCAACCAACTGCATTAACTTTACGCAAAATGGCAAAGAGAGCGATGTTAGAGGGCGTCTGATTATTCCTGCAGAAAATACCGAGCAGCCGTTATTGATATCAACGGAGCTAAAAACAGGTAGGGTCATGATTAAGGATGAGGACTTGTGTTTGCACTGTGGATTATGTGCTGAACGTTGTCCGACGAATGCATGGGATATGCAGAAATTCCTCTACCAAGAAGCACAGGCGGGTAAAACATGCGCGTAGTAGATAATAAAGCAGTAAATGTTGTGGAAAGTAACAAAGACCAAGCTATTCGAGTTAATGATTTTGTTATCAAATTTGCCAATGTTAACGGCACCGGATCCGCCAGTGCCAATCACCTGTTTGCAAAGTCTATTTTTCGATTAGGTATACCGGTAAGTCCTCGCAATGTCTTTCCATCTAACATTCAAGGCCTACCCACGTGGTATGAGGTTCGCGTAAACGAGAAAGGGTATTTGGGTCGAAAAGATACTGTTGATATCATGGTGGCGATGAATGCACAGAGTTTTGTTGCTGATGTGAATAGCGTCGAACCTGGCGGGTACGTTTTGTATGATGCAACGAAACCACTGAATACGCAGAGCTTTCGAACGGATATACATTGGATTGGTATACCTATTACGGAAATTTGTTTGCGAGAATTTAGTAATCCAAAGCAGCGACAATTATTTAAAAATATCGTTTATGTTGGTGCTCTTATCGCGTTGTTGGATATCGAGTTTTCTGTGGTGAAAGACCTGGTGAAAGATCAGTTTTCTGGTAAAGAAAAATTGATAATTCCAAATGTTTTTGCCTTGGAATTAGGCTGTCAATGGGCTAGAGAGAATCTTCCTTGTCCATTAAATATCAGAGTGAAACGTTTGGATAACTTGGCGAATAAAATTCTCATTGATGGTAATGAGGCCGCAGGTTTAGGTTGTGTCTATGCGGGTGCAACGGTTGCTGCTTGGTATCCGATTACACCTTCTACCTCCTTGGTAGATAGCTACAGTAAGTACTGTGAACGACTGAGAATTGATGCCGGTACAGGCAAGAAAAAATTTGCCATCGTTCAGGCGGAAGATGAGCTGTCGGCGGTGGGGATGGTCTTGGGGGCAAGTTGGAATGGCGCTAGGGCTTTTACTGCCACTAGCGGCCCTGGACTGTCGTTGATGTCGGAGTTTTTAGGTCTTGCCTATTATTCAGAAGTTCCGGTTGTGTTGTTTGATGTGCAGCGAGGTGGCCCGTCCACGGGAATGCCCACTCGTACGCAGCAGTCCGATGTATTAGCCGCAGCATACGCATCACATGGTGACAGCAAACATATTTTATTATTCCCCGCAAACCCGACTGAATGTTTTCAGTTGGCGGCTGAAGCTTTTGATCTTGCTGAACGTTTTCAAACGCCAGTAATTACCTTGTCGGATCTTGAATTGGGGATGAATGATTGGACGACGGATAAGTTCGAGTGGGATGATGCATCCCGGTATGACCGAGGTAAGGTATTAACCGCTGATGATCTTGATGCGCTTACAGCGCAAGGTAAAGAGTGGGGGCGCTATAACGATGTAGACGGTGATGGCATTGGTTATCGTACGTATCCGGGAGCCCACCCGGATAAAGGCGCCTATATGACACGAGGAACTTCTCATGATGCCTTTGCGAGATACACGGAAAAGGGTGATATCTATGTGGAGGGAATGGAGCGGTTACAACGCAAGTTTGAGACTGCAGCGAATGCGCTTCCCGCTCCAATTATCAGACCCTCCGAGCAGAATAGTTTATACGGTGTGATTTGTTATGGAACTACCGACTTGGCGATGCAGGAGGCATTAGATCTTTTAAAAGCTCAGGGTATTGAGCTGGATGTAATGAGAGTTAGGGCATTTCCTTTTTGTAGTGATGTGTTTGATTTTGTTGAGCATCATAAGTGTGTGTTTGTTGTTGAGCAAAACCGAGATGCACAAATGCGTACGCTGATGATCAATGATGGTGATATTAACCCTGCCAAGCTGGATGCTGTTCTTCATTATGACGGTATGCCAATAACCGCAAAGTTTATTGCTGATAGTATTGCTGGAAAATTGCAAAAACTGGTTCCCAATAACCAGTTTGTCGATACTAGTCCAAGTACCGCGCCTGATACTACACCTGATACCACACCATCAAAAAAAGGAGCTAAGTGATGAGTTATATTGCAAAATCAAAATTCCATCACCCTAAGTTGCCAGTTAATGATTTGGGGCTAACAAGGCGGGATTACGAAGGGCCGTTATCAACATTGTGTGCTGGGTGTGGACACGACTCTATTAGTGCGGCGATTATTCAAGCTTGTCATGAAGTCTCTATTGAACCTCACAAGGTTGCTAAACTGTCGGGTATAGGATGTTCATCGAAGACGCCGACTTATTACCTCGATAAATCACATGGCTTTAATTCCGTACATGGTCGCATGCCCTCTATAGCAACCGGTGCTAATGTTGCCAATAAAGATTTGCTGTATATCGGTATGTCCGGTGACGGGGATTCTGCCTCGATAGGTTTGGGGCAATTCTCTCATGTTGTGAGACGAAAACTGAATATGGTGTATATCGTTGCGAACAATGGAACCTATGGTTTAACCAAGGGCCAAAACTCTGCAATGACGGACTTTGGTTCGAAAAATAAAAAGGGGGTTGAAAACCCATTTGAAGCGATTGATATTGCGAGTTTGGCATTGCAGTTGGGTGCAACTTTTGTGGCGAGAAGCTTTTCGGGAGATAAGGATCAATTGGTGCCGTTACTAAAGGCCGCAATGGCACATAATGGATTTGCGTTAATCGATTGTTTATCGCCTTGTGTTACCTTTAACAACCATGTGGGTTCAACCAAAAGTTATGATTATGTGCGAGATCATAATGAGGCTTTAAATCGAACGGACTTTGTACCGATGAAAGAAGAGATTGTCACCCATTATGAGCCGGGTTCCAGTCGAGAAGTATGTTTGCATGATGGTTCTATGTTGCATTTACATAAATTGGGCGATGAATACGATACAAACGATCGTGTTGCCGCGTTACATTATCTGCAGCGAAAGCAAAGTGAAGGTAAGGTGTTAACCGGATTGTTATATGTGAATACGGATACTCCAGATTTGCATGAGATAGCCAATACCGTGGATAAGCCGCTAAACCAATTGGTGGAGTCGGATCTTTGCCCGGGTAATGCTGCTTTGCAGAATATTAATGAGAGTTTGCGATAGCGTTTGTTTTTTATAGCCCGACTGAGCAGCTAAAGGTGTGTATTCCTTTAGCTGCTCGCTTATTTTTCCGGTATTTCTCGCTGTATATCCCTTCTTCAAAATAGGGTAGAATGTGCGCCTTTAACTTCTTATGTCCCTAATTTACTTCAATTCATAGATGAGAGCTTCGTTTTAGATGGAAATCAACCCAATTGTTACCCATATCAAAGACCTTCGAGCGCGCACCGACGCGTTGAGGGGGTACCTTTGACTATGAAGGCAAAAGTGAGCAGTTAGCAGAAGTTTCCCT
>CAJXXT010000311.1 GCA_913063495.1 uncultured Gammaproteobacteria bacterium
GAAATAGGGCGTTGTGGAAGCGTGTGGCCAATATACATGAGTGTTCTCCTCTCTAGGGATTGCCGGTAATGGCTTATACGTTACGAAACGAGGGAACATTAAGGGCGTTCCAGATCGCTTTATAAGTGAACGATGAGTTTCAGTCTACGATGTATATTTCGAAGAGTCTACAGCGTATACCCTTTATTTTGCATTAATATTGCAAAATTGAGGGCGAAATAGGGGTGGTTTTTGTGTGGGTATTGTGTATGGGTGGGTAAATTGCGTTGGATCTACCAGTATAGAAGAGGGTTGAGGGAGTGCAATGTCGCATTCCCCCAAATTCTAGGCGGCTGATATCGTAAACTGACAGTCGCCCTTAACGTTAATGGTACTAAAACGGTACTAAATTCGTACCATTACCCTCTATTTCCTTATGTCCTAGTCGTCTTCTTATGAATAGCCATGTCTCTATTCAGGCAGCCTTTACAGCATTTATCTAGACGACGACAAGGAAAATCACTCATGAATACCCCAGCCAACATCACCCGCTTAGTGTTCGAGCTAATTGGCAGTGATGAAGAGGTTCGCGTACTCGGCTTCTCAGGGAGTGAGTCTATATCAGGGTTATTTTCATTCTCCTTAGATGTCGCCTGTGCCAATGGCACGATGACAGCAGATAGCTTTCTGTCGAAGTCTGGATTATTAACCCTTGTTGATCCTGGTACACATCGGTTATTACATGGTGAAATCATCGACGCCGCGCAGGTGAACCAAGGTCGTCGCTTTACCCAGTTTCAACTCACTGTTGCCCCCAAGCCCTGGTATTTACTCAGTCGTAGCGGAAGTCAGATTTTTCAAGATCAATCGGTACCCGCCATTATCCAAACAATATTAGGGAGTGCTGGCATACGAGGCGCGGATGTGCGTTTAGCATTAAGCGCCAGCTACTCACCACGAACCTATTGTGTGCAACATCAAGAGACGGATTGGGACTTTATTTGTCGATTAATGGAAGAAGAGGGTATTTTCTACTTCTTTGAGCATGCACTGGATAAACATACCTTGGTGATTGGTGATCAAAACGGCTGTTTTAAAGCATTACCTGGGGGAGCGAAGATAGCCTACCACCCGGTAACGGGGTTAGTACCTGCCACAGAATCCTTACATGACTACCGTTGTAACCAAGGTATTGCCACTGGCAAAGTCAGCTTGCAAGACTACTTTTTTGAAAAGCCCAGCTTATCCCTGCTCAGTAGTGCGGGTGCCAATGGCACAGGTGCTCGGGGTGATTTTGAGCAATATCATTACCCAGGGTGTTATCAAACCCCAGAAGGGGGTAAGCATTATGCTCAATTGCGTGTGGACGCTTTAAACACCTTCGCTTTCACCGCCACCATTAAAACCAATAGCCAGCGATTACAGCCGGGTTATGTTATGGCGATAGAAGGCCATCCTAGAAGTAGTGCGAATCGTCAGTACTTGATCACTCATGTTGAGCACAAAAGCAAACAACCACAATCCTTAGAAGAAGGTGCAAGTACTGAGGCATACTCCTATCAGGCAACCGTTAACTTAATTCCTAACAACGTTACCTATCGACCAACTCGAACTCACCACATCAACAAAATCACCGGTACAGAAACGGCGATAGTGACGGGCCCGCCAGGGGAGGAAATCTACACCGACGAACATGGTCGTATTAAGGTACATTTTCACTGGGACAGGAATAACGGCTACGACCAAAAAAGCAGTTGTTGGGTGCGTGTCTCCCAAGCGGTTGCTGGCAGTCAATGGGGCAGTGTTTCAATCCCTCGTGTTGGCGAAGAAGTAATGATTGCCTATGAGTCGGGTCTACCGGATCGGCCTATTGTGATCGGGCGATTGTATAACGGGCAGCACCCCGCGCCTTACCCTCTACCCGCCAATAAAACACGCTCATCATTAAAAACCCTAAGCACCCCAAATGGTGGCGGATTTAATGAAGTCCGTATAGAAGATAAAAAAGCCAGCGAACAAATCTTTATCCATGCAGAAAAAGACGTGGATATGTTAGTTAAGAACGACTGGCGAGAAACCATCGATAATGATGAACATCATTCGGTGGATAAAGAATCCTTCACCAAAATCGGTAAAGACCACCATCAAACGGTAGATAAACAACACAACCTCAGTGTTGGCAAAAGCCATTCCCGTCAAGCTGGAAAAGATACCCATATTAAAGCCGGTAAAAACTATATCGCCCAAGCCCAAGAGATTCATTTAAAGGCCGGTATGCAACTGGTAATTGAAGCGGGTACTGAAGTGGTGATGAAAGCGGGTAGCGGACTGATAGCCCTTAACCCCTCAGGCGTCACCATTACGGGGGCAATGGTAAAAATTAACAGTGGCGGTGGGGGTGGTGCAGCCAAAGCTGCATCACCAGAAGCCCCTGTTGCACCAAAACCACCAAAAGATGATAAAAGTGGCAAGGTCTCAAAAGCCGCCAAAGCTAAACAACAAAAATATGAAGCCATTGCATTGGCATCGGGAAGCGCTAAAGCGGTTCAGGCAGATGACATCGCACTTGCCAGTGTGGTAAGAGGCCCCAATGTTGTTAGCAACGCACCATTACCGCCAGAGCAGAAAACGGCTGAAATAGAATGTGTTCGCCCCGATGGTAGCCCAGCCAAAGATTTTCCTTATCAAGCCATACTGGCCGATGGGTCTGAAAAGAAAGGCACGTTAGACGCTAATGGTAAAGCGAGCTTAGCAGGTGTGCCTAAAGGCACCGTACAAGTTACCGTCGGTGAAACGGTTGCTGCATCCGACGTGGTACAGCTTCGCCAAGAAATGAGACAAATCTTTCAAGCAATGATCACAAAGGAAAAAGCTGACGCGAGTACATTGGCTGATAACCGAAGCGATCACAATATCTTGCAAGATGCTATGGAGATGGATTTCTCCATTAAGAAAGGTGTTTGGAAAGGTGCTGTTGGCCTGTTAACGTGGATGCAGGATGTGAAAGATGTTGTACATCCCGTGAATATTCTACATAGAAAACTCATTGTCGCCTGGAAGAGTTATAACAGTGATAGTGATGAATGGGCCGCCACGTACAAAAAGAACATTGAACTAGCAGACCATAAAGAGCTGGTAGAGGCCTTAGGATTTGACCCTAATAAAGTGACCGCCGAGGTAATCGCGGAAGCTTATGAGATAACCGGCTATCTGTTTGATGATGAAGCCTCACGCACACTGATCAAACAGTTCGCAAAAGATTTTGCACAAGCTCAAGACCGAACGGAGTGGGCAGAGTTTGCTGGTGGAGCGATATTTGAGATTGTACTGAGTGCCGTGATTGTGGCGTTGACGGGTGGATTGGGCGCTGCGGCTGTTGCAGCAAAGTCTAGCCGTCATGTTGGCAAGTTAGCCGAGCTGGGTAAAGTGCTTAAAAAGCTGGCGGATAAGTTAAAGGCGGTGAAGTTAAGGAAGGTAAAATCGGGGCATACAGGGGAAGCGGTAAAGGTTAAACTGGATAAGCCGAGTGAGGTGGAGTTTAGCTCGCATGGTCAGGATGTTGATGTTGGTAGTAAAAATACTGATACGATGCCAGAGCTGGATGTTGTTCCAGACAACAAAATCAACATGCGTAGCGCCGATGACTTAATGGGGGTAGAGCCTGCGTCGCCTGAACTAATATCTGCAGTTTCGAAAAAGCGTGATGTTGTGATTGCCCAACCAGGTTCTGAAGAGCTACGGATGCTGGATTACTTTGGTGCTGAGGCATCCGTAGGCGGTGCTAAAAATACACATATTCTTTTACGTGAAAACCCAAGTAAACCAGCTTTGTTAGAAGAATTCTTACACGGAACTCAGTCTAAGTTAGGCATTACTGATCGTTTAGGTACTAGTGGTTTGGGCAGTGCGGAGACGCACGTTAAAGACTTTATGATGAGGCACCAAAAAATGCTAGGGCTTGGTGACGAAGACGTTCAGATATTGCAGATACTCAGAGATAAGGGGTTGTAATGATGGAGATAATAATGAACATACGAGAAAAGTTTGAATTGTCAGGCGGTATCACAATTTTGGCATGTGTTGGTTATGATTCGAAGCTTGATTTGATTGGTAAAAAGTTCAGTTTGGTTCTTGGTGAAGATGTTAGGCAAACTCTAACAATTTCTGGCGAGAGAAAAATGCTTAATCAGAAGTCCAATATTGATCAGAGGGCTTTCGAGATAAGCGATGTTGTTTTGCTATCGCAGGAAGAGGTTCAAAGTGGCGAATGGCAATTAGTCAGTGCATAAAATAAGCCCGGCTCGCTGCCAGGTTTAAAGACACTAAGCAGCTAGGACATAGTGGCGGAAATCTAGGCTGGATTGATGAAGCGGATGAAGCTTATGATGTCATTAGAAATCGAACTGATGATATCGATGCAATTGCAAATAATACTGGATTTAAAAAGACGAATATTGAAAAAATCAAGAACCATTTTTTTAATGACGCGCATAAAAAATATGATGCCTATGGCCCCGATGATGTGGAATGGGGCCGCCTCGATAGTGACGCAAATATAGCTTCAAGTTGGAATAGATTGATTGATGGATTTCACACACCTAACGACATTAAATTGCTCAAGCACGAAGCAGCAGAGAGAACGATATTAGAAATTTGGGGGCCGGGATCTGGAAAGACTCATCAAAGAGCGCATCAACGTTATCCATCACCGGTACAGGATTAATATCATGAGAGTTATTAGTAGAAATGGTTTTTTGATAGGAATGAGAGATACGGGAGACCAGCAGCATTATCTTGGTCTGAAAGTTAGCGAGCAACCGACGGATTCTGTGACATTTATCCAATATAATCCAAAGGAAAAAAAGGTTGATCCTTCGATTGATGAGGTTTTTCTAGCCGAGTCAGTGAAGATAGGCATAAAGAAGTATAATGCTGATAAAGGAACAGCTTTAGCTGTAACTGAAATTAAATATGTTCCGTATGATTTACCAAATTATGATGTATATACGATTATGACGGAAGCTATTTTAAGTAAGGGGCTATAGCGCCATGCAGTTATTCCAGACAAAACAAGGTTTGTATCAAGAAAGGTTTTCGATGAATTGTTGATGCACAAAGCATGTATACACAAGATGTAATAAAGTTGCTCGGTAGAAACAGCGCAGGCTAATTTCTGTTGCGAACTATCGAGAATGGTCGTATTAAAGTGCATTTTCACTGGGACAGGAATAACGGCTACGACCAAAAAAGTAACTGTTGGGTGCGAGTCTCCCAAGTTGTTGCTGGCAGCCAATGGGGTAGTGTTTCAATCCCTCGTGTTGGCGAAGAAGTAATGATTGCCAATGAGTCAGGTCTACCGGATTGGCCTATTGTTATCGGGCGATTGTATAACGGGCAGCACCCCGCGCCTTATCCTCTACCCGCCAATAAACACGGTCATCATTAAAGACCCTAAGCACCCCAAATGGTGGCGGATTTAATGAAGTCTGAATAGAAGATAAAAAGGCAGTGAGCATATCTTTATTCATGCAGAAAAAGACGTGGATATGTTAGTTAAGAACGACTGGCGAGAAACCATCGATAATGATGAACATCATTCGGT
>CAJXXT010000312.1 GCA_913063495.1 uncultured Gammaproteobacteria bacterium
TGTTTTTGCTGTCATCGACATGTTCCTTATTATGTTTGGATGCTCCCCACATTCTAGAGACACAGAAACAACAAAGCCAGCATCATAAGCTGGCTTTGTTGGGGCGTTACGCTGTGCTATGCGCTATATTAAGTGGCTAATATTAGGCAACAAGCGCTTTAACGCGTGTTAGCTGCTCTGCGATAGGGGCAGGAGCACGTTCGATAACGTTTTCTACTAATTCGTCTGCTTGTTGGCGTATACGCTCAACACGAGCCTTTTGAATATCAACCTTTAATTCAACACGAGAAATCTCTGCTTTTACACGATCTTGTTGGGTCATGGCGATAGCGATTAGGTTGTGACGATTTACATTGCTAGAAATGCCATGCTTTTGTAGTTGAAAGCCTAAGTTGTCTAGTTGGCCAAGTGCAAATTCAACGATTTTCTTAGTGTTCATAAGGGTTTACCTAGTTATATGTCTGCCACTTAATGGGCGGAATCTTATTGTTGCTTTCTCGATCGCAAAGGTACGCGGATAAATTAGAACTGACAACCTAAAAACTGGCCAAAAAATAGGCGCTTTGTTTTGGTGCAAAAAGTCTAATTTAGAGCTATACATAAGTTCAATGAATTGACTGTTCTGAGGGATGGCATTAATGTGGAGGTAGAGATATGTCGCTCCGCGGCCTGATTAGTTTTTGGGTTGATTAGCACCTACATGGAAAATTAGAGATGTCGAATATGACGATACTACTAGTAGAAGACAATCCAGATGATGAAATGTTGGCGATTCGAGCGTTAAAGAAAACGGAGATCGAAAGTAAGGTTGTGGTTGCTAGAGACGGGGAAGAAGCCTTGGATTATCTCTTTGGTACCGGAAAGTATGACGGTAGAGATATTAAAGAGCAGCCTCATGTTGTATTCCTAGACTTGCAATTGCCTAAGTTGAATGGCATTCAAGTTTTACAGCGATTGCGGGCGAATGACAATACTAAAGCCTTGCCTGTTGTTTTGTTAACATCGTCAGATGAGCAATGTGACATTATTGATTGTTACAAGAACGGCGCGAATAGCTATATCCTTAAACCGGTTGAATTCAGTGAATTTACCTCTCAGGTTCGGGCGCTGGGTGAATATTGGTTAGGGATTAATCAAGTGCCTGATCAGTTAGATTATTAAACAGGTTGAGCGATAAGGCTTATCCACTAAATGTGATCCTGTTGATTTTTAACCGTATTTTTTCTCTGCCTTATTCTGATTAGACCAGCTACTATTACTATTCATTGTGGCATATTAGTAGTTGATGAATGTTGAAACTGTTTGATTGGAAGTACCTTATTGTTGTGTTGTGCTGTGTTATGGCGGTGTCCGCCGTAAGAGCAGGCGATACTGAAGGTAATATTGCTTCTGAGCCTCTTTCAGGGAATGTTTCTGATAAGGCTTCGGCGATCAAGCCAGAGTTACCCTATTGGAAAAAAAGCGCCTACTGGCTCGAAAACTCTCGAGATAATTGGAGTGAGCGGGTTGATTGGATGGCCCGTGGGATTGATCGTTTTTTTGCTGGTGAAGACACTCTTGCATTTAGCAATAAGAGTTTCGTGCGTTTTCGGGTGGGTGGTGCCTGGGTTGAAGGTAAAGGTTATGTGGATAATACGGATTTTAAATTTCGACTTCATTTGCCTGCAACCAAGCGGCGTTTTCACATTGTTATCGAGAACACCTTAGACGATAAAGAAAGCCTTGAAGAGAAAACCCGCCCTAGTCTTTCAGAGTCCAACGGATTTGATGATAGTAGTGTTACTGCGGCTATAGAATTTATGCGCTCTGAAGCCAAGCATTGGAAAACCCGAACATTACTTGGTGTAAAGGCTCGCTTACCGGGTGATATGTTCGTTAAATTTTCTGCCAAAAGGCGTTGGGATTTGGGTGGTTCATGGACAATGCCCTACCGTTTTAAAGCGGCTGAATATCTCAATGATGAATGGGAGATTGAGCAATCACTAGCGTTTGAGCGGCCGTTAGAAAACGAATTGTTTTTTTCAGCAACAAGTAGTATTGACTGGGGGCAAGATGCGGTGACAGTTGCTGCGCAGAGCTTTAGTTTACGAAAACGTTTAAGTGATACTAAGGGTGTGAATTATCAGTTGGGTGTGATTGGTGCTGATGTGGCAAAACCGGAGATAACGTCGTATTTTGTCAGTGCTCATTACCGCGAGTTGCTGTATAAAAATTGGCTGTACTTGAACGTAATACCGGAAGTGAATTACCCAAGAGATCAGGGTTTTGAGTCGGTTTTTTCGCTTACGGTTCGTTTTGATGTTTTTTTTCAGAAATAGGACGTTGCGTGGCTGATACCGTTTTAACCTACTGGATGTCTTTTGGTGTTGGGCTTGCCTGGCTTTATGCGGTTGGGCATGGTTTTTCTCGTCACAGTGTCGAGTCCCGGGTTTTATTGGTTGCCTTATTTGTATCCATCGGTCTTATTCAGCTGTGTTGGTGTTTGGTTTTAGCAGAAGAAATCGAACATTTTTCTTGGATATTATACTTACATCAGCCAGCTTTGTTTTTGATCGGGCCTTGTTTGCATGCTTATTCAAAAGTTGTGAGTGGCCAATCATTGGGCCGGAAAAGCCTATGGTTACACATGGTTCCTGCGCTTGTTGTGGCGGGGTTTTCATTGGCGCAGTGGCTATATCGTTCGCCTTCGCAGCCGGTAATTCTGTCTACACTGAGTGTTGCTGCATCGGCAGGCCTCGGAGCTGGTTATGTTGGTATGGTTCTGCAGCGTTTATTACAGATAGATAATCCAAAAGGGTATATTCGTGCTGAGATCATGGTGTTGGTATTTTTATTGTTGATTGGCGGTTTTGTCGCATTTTCGGCGTTGTTGGGTGGTTTATTATCAAGTCGATTGTTTTTCCAGGTATATTTGTCCTTAGTTACTTTAGTGATGGTGTTGAGTTATTTGTTAGGGGTGAAATATCCCGAATTGGTACATTACATTGCGGAAGCCAATGAAGCTCAAAAGATTAAGAAGTATGAAAATAGTACGTTGGATAATGTGGATGTCGGTGTATGTGTAACCCAGTTAGAGAGATTGATGCAGGAGGAGCATCTCTATCAAGATGACTCATTATCGTTAGCATCATTGGCGGCGCTGTTGGATTTGTCCGGACACCAACTTTCAGAGTTACTTAATGAACGTCAGCAAGTGAGCTTTAGTGGGTACCTTAAGTCATTACGCATTGAGGCTGCCAAACGTCATTTATTGCAGGATATGGATGAGCCTATTTTGACCATCGGTTTAGCGGTAGGGTTTAGTTCATCATCAGCGTTTTATTCTGCATTTCGTGAACTGGAAGGCTGCCCCCCTGGAAGGTTCCGCAAACGTCATACAACATAGACGTAACGGCTGTTTTTCTTCTACATTATCATTCTGGAAGTTTGTAAATCACGGAGTGTATTTTTTAACTAATTGATTTTCATTGTGTTTTTTTGTCGTTGTGTTTTTTATGGGTTAATTGTCCTGATGTTATCAATTAGGAAGATTGAGCGGTTAAAAGCGTTAGAGTAAACCCAGACCAATCACAAAAATCGGGGAATTCTTATAATGACTACAACAGCAACTGGAACAGAAGCTCAGTTCACGCCAACATCCGTTAAACGTGAACCTATTAACGGTATTCACCACCTTGCCTTTGGAACGAAGTGCAGTAAATATACCTATGAATTTTATGCTGAGAAATTAGGCATGCCCTTGGTGAGAACAGAGAATCATCGTCAAAAAGATGGGTATTTTAAGCACTATTTTTTTGATATGGGTAGAGACCAATATATGGCATTTTTTGAAATCCATAATGTTGGGGAAAATGACGAGTATCGTACTGATGTTTCTACCGGTTTGGGCATGCCGGTATGGGTAAACCACGTGGCGTTTGATGTTGGCAGTAAAGAAAACTTGGATATTATGCAAAAGCGCTGTGAAGATAATGGTGTTGGGCCGTTACGCTCTGTGGATCATGGGTGGTGTCAATCCATCTATATGGTGGATCCGAACATGATTATGGTGGAATTTACTTATACCAATAACGAAGAAAAATTTCTCGATCAAACACCAGAAGAGGCTTACGACTTATTGTTTAATACTGCTCCTGAGGATATTAAAGAAGAAACACGCAAACATTCGAAGAAAGTGGCTGCTAAGGGTGATGCGTAATGTTATTGATTTCAAATACCTATTGGATGGGAATGCCTTTTAATTACAAAGGGCAGTTACCGCAAGGCACACAACGGGAACCCGTCTATTTACAGGCGCAAGATATGCGAGAAACTGCCGGGGTGTTTTATACACCGGATCAGGTGAATGCTCAAAATATTGCGGTGTTAGTGATGCACCCTAAAGTCGACTTCACTCGACATTACTGTATTCCTGCATTTCTACGCGCAGGCATTGCTGTGTTAGGAATGACAACACGTTGTTTGCATAACGATGCGACGGCAATTCATGAAGACCTGCTGTTGGATGTGGCAGCTGCCATGGCTTTTCTAAAAGAGCAACGTGGTTTTGATCAAGTGGTGTTATTTGGTAATTCTGGTGGCGGCGCATTATTTGCGATGTACCAAGCTCAAGCACAAAAAGTGGTGGGGGATAGGTTGGCGCTAACTCCGGCTGGAGACCCAACAAAATTGGCGAAAGCGAGCTTAATACCAGGGGATGCTTTGGTGGCAGTTAGTGCTCATCGAGGAGAGGGGGAGGTGTTGCAAGAGGCGATGGACCCTGCCGTAGTGGATGAAAATGATCCAAGGTTAACGAATGACGCGTTAGATATGTACCATCCTGATAATGGGTTTGTACAACCACCTAACCCGTCCACCTACAACCCAGAATTTGTGGAACAGTTTAGGGTTGAGCAGAAGGCGCGCGTTCAACGTTTAGATGCGATGGCGCACTCAATGGTGGATGAGGCTCGCCATTATGAACGGCTGTATAAATCGAGTAAGGAGTCGTTAAGTTTTCATGAACGTCATAAGGTCGGGCGATTGGGGGCTACAGAGCGGGTGATGGTGGTGTACCGAACAATGGCTAATCTACATTACACCGATCCGTCACTAGACCCTTCCCCCCGTCATTATGGTTCTTTGTTAAGTGATCGACCGGATTTGATGAACCAGCAATACATGGGCTTTGGTCGGATTTGTCGTCCAGAGGCCTGGTTGTCCACTTGGTCTTCCTTGTCGTCTAACGCTAATTTGGTGCCGAATATGGCTCAGGTCACGGGGATTCCTGTATTTTATGGTTATGCGAGTAAGGACAAGGAAATTTATCCTAAGGAAGATGCCGCTGCAATTCGGGCCGCTATAACGGTAGAGGATCAATGTTACAGGGAGTATGACGCGGAACATTATTTTGAGCCTGCGTTTGGTGCTAAAAGCGCACCTGATGTCGAGTGTTTGATGGCTGATGTGGTGCCGTGGGTATTGGAGCGCTTTGGTCGTTAGAATTTATTCCTCTGCTATACTTTTTACAGCATACATTAGCA
>CAJXXT010000313.1 GCA_913063495.1 uncultured Gammaproteobacteria bacterium
AAACAACTCAACCGGCCACCTCGTGTTGAGCATGGCAACATTTGCCGCTTACCTGTCGACCTTAACCGCTGAATACAGGTCGTTTAGCTGGCAACATAAGGTGTAATGTTGTGGATAATGTCGTTGTGAAAAATGTAGCTTTGATGGTTAAGGGTTTGATTATGAGTTTAAGCATTGGTTTGAGTCTTGGTTTTATATCGTTATGGTGTGTCGCTTTGTTTTCTAATGTCGATGCACTGGGGGATCTATTACTTGTTAATGCCGTAATACAGATTGTGTTTTTTATTGTGGTTGCCTGTATCCCGTTCTTACGAACAGGGAGAATGTCATATGTTGATATCGCCTGGCCTTTTGGCGTTGCACTTATCGGTATTTTGATAATTTTTATGGGTGATGGGGATGTTGTTCGCAAGATGCTTGTTGGCGGGGTGTATTTATTTATTGGGCTACGCATGGGAATTGGCGCGTTAACAATGGCGAAAACTACGGGAGTAATCTTCAAGAGTGAGTTTCCTCGGTATCAATATCGCCGCATGATATTAGAGAAGTCCGGAACAAAAAATATTAAATTTCATATTCTAGTAGAAATTATGGTTCAAGCCTTTGCCAATATTTCAGTGCTTGCTTTGCCTGGCTTTATAATTGCCACCAATGGCAGTCATTCAATTTCTTCCTTGGAGATATTGGGTATTTGCATATGGGGTACGGCTTATATTTTTGAATCAATCGCCGATGGGCAGAAAATGTTATTCATTTCCAGAAACAAACGGGGTGTCTGTAATATGGGTTTGTGGCGCTATAGTCGTCATCCCAACTATTTTGCTGAATGGATGGTTTGGACGGGTTTAGTGGTAGCTGCCATACCATCGTGGTTGGCGCTAAGTGTCGTTGAGCCGACGTCTGTATGGATAGCATTAGGTGTGGGTGCGCTAAATGCGTCAATCATGATGTATATCACGTTGGTGTATCTAACGGGGGCAACCCCCGCCGAATATTATTCTGTTAGAAAGAGAGCGGAGTACAAAGCTTACCAGGAGAGAACGAGTATGTTTTTTCCTTGGTTTCCCAAGTCGAAAATTCTTTAGTCGAACATCCTCAGCCAAAAACGTAGGGGTATTGCCTATGAAAGATGACATCAAATATTAAATAGAGTCGAGATCAATTTCATTGCTACGAAGGGAGGGAGGAAGGTAAGTTATTGATATTTAAGTGGTGAAAATGAGTTGTTCCGATCAATTTTTATATGCTACTAGCGGCGCTCTTACTAGGCTATAATTGATTGACACAATTTTAATGTTACCTTTTGTTTGTTGTTCTGTTAACTAGCTACTTTAGGATGGATGTCGATGAGTAGGGGACTTAGTGCTACCCAGGTAACGTCTGAAAACTACGCCAGTGACCTTTTTAGATGCGAAGAGCAATTCTTTTTGGCGATGCGTGGCACCAACGATGGGTTGTGGGATTGGAATCTTGAAACAGATGATGTCTACTATTCCCCTCGTTGGAAAGGCATATTAGGTCTAGATGAAGAGGAGCTTGAGCATAATGTGAATGCTTGGAAAAGACTGATTCTTCCTGATGATATGGATAGGGTGTTTGAAAGAATTCAGAGTTGCCTGGCGAGAGGTGTAGATACATTTGACGTTGAGATGCGCATGTATCACAAAAATGGTAATCCAATATTCGTGATATCCCGTGTATTTCTTGTTGTTCGAAACGCGGACAATCAAGTCGTACGTCTTGTTGGAACGCTTTGTGATATTACAGAGTGCAGAAAAGTAGCAGAATTTAGTGAGAAAAATGCTCAAGTACTAGAGATGATTGCAATCGGTCGCTCTGCCTCTGAAATCTATGAGGCGATTGCCTTGATGTATGAGGGGCGTCATCCGGGCTTGCGTTGTTCAATGCTCGAATTACATGGCAATAAACTTTTGCACGGGGGAGCACCTAGCCTGCCCAAAGAATATTGCGAGGCGTTGCACGGTCTTGAGAACGGCCCCAGTGTTGGTTCGTGTGGCACCTCAGCTTATACGGGTAAACGGGTTATCGTTGAAGATATTGATACTGATCCCAAGTGGGAGAAAATTAAACACTTGGCATTGCCCCATGGCATGCGCAGTTGTTGGTCTGAACCCATTAAAAATTCCTCCGGCAAGGTTTTAGGCGCGTTTGGTATGTATTACAACCATCCAGCGGTACCTAACGAGGAGGAGTCAAAAGACCTCACCTCTGCAGCAAGGCTAGCAAGTATTGTCATGGAACGAGATCAGGCTCAAAAACGGATTCGTACTTTAGCCTATACCGACGAGTTAACAGATCTTCCAAGTCGTGCCCATTTTCATCAGCATCTTGAAAAGGTGATAAAGCTCTCCCGACGATATAATCGACGATTTGGTCTTTTGTATGTAGACCTGGATAATTTTAAAGCGGTTAATGATAGCCTTGGTCATGATGCTGGTGACTTGCTTCTGAAAGAAATAGGAGTTCGTTTAAAAAGGGCCTGCCGTGAAATTGATTTTGTTGCACGCCTTAGTGGCGATGAGTTTTGTATAACGGCTGAAGAGATAGAGGGGTATTTTACTACAAAAATCGCACAACGCTGCCTTGATGCAATCTCCCAGCCGATTGAACTTTTTGGTCGGAAGGTCACGCCTGCTTGTAGTGTTGGGATTGCACATTTCCCTGAGGATGGAGAAGATTTTTCATCTTTGTTAAAAGCGGCGGATATCTCGCTTTATGCAGCAAAGGATAATGGGAAAAATCAATATGCCTTTTTTAAACCTGAGCTTACACTCAAAGTTGAACGGCGTTTTCAGGTCGAGCAATACTTAAGGGAGGCAATTGAAAAACAGCAGTTGACTCTCGTATATCAACCTCAGATAAATGTAAGTACCGGTGAGATTGTTGGTGTTGAAGCATTGTCACGTTGGCATCACTCGATTCTAGGTAATGTTTCGCCGGTTGACTTTATTCCGACGGCCGAAAGAATAGGAATGATTAAACCTCTTACAGAATGGGTACTATTCACTGCTTGTCGTCAGGCGGTTTCCTGGAAGAAACAAGGATTTCATAATTTGCGCATGGGAGTTAACATATCGCCAAGTCATTTTCTCGATGAGGCGCTGGTGCCGCTGATAGTACGTACGGTTAGTGAGACGGGGATAGCTCCCGGTGAGCTCGAATTGGAAGTTACCGAAAGTGCCATACAGACAGATCAGCGTAATATCTCAGTTTTTAAAGCCTTGAAAAATTTGGGTATAAATTTAACCATCGATGATTTCGGTAGTGGTTACTCGTCCTTTGCTTCTCTAAAACACCTTAATGTTGATGGTCTAAAAATTGATAAATATTTTGTTGATGAGATGATTGCGGATAAAAAAGCGTTGTTACTTATTAGCTCGATGATAGAAATGGGGCATAAGTTGGGTTATGACATAACGGTTGAAGGTGTCGAGACGGCAGAACAACTAAAAACGCTTAGAAGTCTCAGTTGCATAAATGTGCAAGGGTATTTTTTTAGCAAACCCGTAAATGCTAACGAAATTTCAGCGTTACTGAGGTGTGGAACTGGTTGAAATAGGCGGCTGCTGTGCTATTAAAGGCATTGCCGTTTATGTGATTATCAATCACTTCTTCTTGAGCTCCACGTATGCATCTGGACTATCTACGGCCGTATTCTGTCGATCCAGGGTACCAACATCGAGTACCGGTGATGCATCTATGTGTTGGGCATCCATCATGTGTGCGACTCGTTGCAACGACGCAATAATCATAGTCTGTTCCCAGTCCTGTAAGTCTGAAAACTGACGGGTGAACTGTTCCTGTAAGGGGGTAGGGGCATTTTTGAGCTTCTCGAAGGCTTCATCGGTGAGAAACGCATGAACTTTACGTTTATCCTGTGCTGAGCGCTCTCGATAGACCAAGTTCCGCTTTTCCATTCTGTCGAGAATTGTCGTTACTGTAGCCTGGCTCAGGCTTATTTCATTAGCGAGTTCACCGATGGTTACCTGACCTTTATCCCTAATGGCTTGTAGTAGAAGGATCTGTGGAGCGGTCAAGCCTGCTGTTTTTGACAAGTGCTTTGAATGGAGATCGGTGGCCCTAATAACGCGGCGTAAGGATACCAGTACTTCTTGAATGCGATCCAAAATGAAGCCCTTTTCGAATGAATAGTTTGTTCGATTATAGGAGGAATACGTCTCTAAGCCGATCATTTTATAGGGAACTGTTCGGTTTTATCGAGATATTGGTAATGCCCCTCTGTATAGGGCCTCCACAGCTAATCTTGATATGTTTAGAGCACTATATTTAGATCACTAAACAATACTTTCAAATATCACTCAATTATCGTACAATATCGCCTAAATATCAGGGGTTACGTTGAATTGATCCGTTCTTTTGATATAATTTTGATAGATTAATTGTTTGAGATCTAAATATTAGGCATATATGAAAAATTTCCAAATAGAATTAGAACTCAGAGCACCCAGAGCGAATGATGGGTATGCTGTTTCTGAGTTGATTGCCCAATGTCCACCATTGGATACCAACTCGAAATACTGCAATTTATTACAATGCACCCACTTTTCCAGCACTTCGGTCGCAGCTTTTAAGCGAGGGGAGCTCGTTGGGTTTATCTCCGGCTACATCAACCCTGAAAATCCTGAATGCTTATTTATTTGGCAAGTTGCAGTAGGCGAACAAGCTCGGGGGTTAGGGCTTGCTACCCGTATGTTAAAACACATACTTGCGCGCACTTTTTGCAGAGATGTTTCTTATATGGAAACGTCAATTACGGAAACAAACGAGGGTTCTTGGGCGCTATTCGAAGGGGTGGCCAGAAAATTCGACGCAGAGATTAATACTACCGTGATGTTCGATAAAGAACACCATTTTCAAGGGCATCACGACACGGAATCCTTGGTGCGCATCGGGCCATTTGCTCAAATCAAGCAAATCAAGCAAATCAAGAAAAGTGTTCGTTCCGTTGCTGTTGCCTAGCTCAGAACACGAATATTTTAGAATTTTAGGATGTAAAACCTATCAATGATTGTTAGAACATTAGAAGAATCAAAGGAATCAAACCGCCGAATTACATCACCTGATGGAAATTGGGAAAGTACCCGTATGCTGTTGAAAGATGACAATATGGGCTTTTCTTTTCACATCACGACGATCTATAAAGATGCTGATTTTCAGATGCACTACCAAAATCATTTGGAGTCGGTGTATTGCATATCTGGAGAAGGCGAAGTCGAAACACAGGTTGATGGAAAGAAATTCGCCATCAAACCGGGGACTGTCTACATCCTGGATAAACATGACAAGCATACCTTGCGTGCTTTTTCTGAACTGACGCTAGCTTGTGTTTTTAACCCACCTCTTAATGGTAATGAGGTTCACAACGCCGATGGGGCTTACGAATTAGA
>CAJXXT010000314.1 GCA_913063495.1 uncultured Gammaproteobacteria bacterium
AAAAATGAGGATAATATGGGCTAAAACTGGCAGAAAAATTAAATCATTATTCATTACGAACACCTTATAAATTGAATTTTCACTTCTATTTGAGGATGAATACCTGTATATTGACACTGTCAATTTAAACAGAGTATATGGACAGTGTCAATATGATTAAAACATCAAATTATCATCATGGAGATTTACGAGAAAAGATTCTTCAAACAGCCTTTGAGTTATTAGATAATGAAGGCATTGAGGCTGTGGGCATTAGAAAAATTGCACGACTACTTGGGGTGGCGCATTCTGCTCCTGCGAATCATTTTAAAAATAAACAGACATTATTGACGGCCTTAGCCACAGAGTCTTTTCGTCATTTGGTTTCAAAAATTGAAAATGATATTTCGAATGAAGCGGATAATCTCAGATTAGCTATACATTCTTTTAGCAACACGATATTAGAATTCGGTCTGAAATATCCCAATCGTTATAAGCTCCTTTGGCGAAGAGAATATGCTGATGACCAAGATACTGAGCTAGGTGCGGCAATGGATGATGTTTATGCTCAACTCACACACATACTCGGTGAACACGCCAAGAACAATCAAGTAGATGTTGAATCTCAGGCCATTGCACTTTGGTCATTACTTCATGGCTATGTATTACTTCGTCTGGATGAAAATCTACAAGAGGGGTACGATGAGGTTACAGGTATAAAAAGACAGGTAGCAATTATTGATGTTCTGATTGATGGAATAGTTGCATAGTTTTCTCAAATATTCGGCGCTTGTCTAAAAACGCTTTGGCAGTTTGATCTCTATTTGTTGGCACAAAGTGTCGGGCAGGATATAGGGCATATAGTGTGAGATTAGGTTTTTTCGAATTTCCCAAAACCTCAATAATCTCGCCTTTTTCTAACGCCTCGCGGCAAACAAAGTCTGGAATAAAACCAATACCTTGGCCCCTCTTAATTGCCTCCATCATAAACATCGTATTATTAACCCGCAAGGTGCCTTGAACGGCTACACCATCCTCAATTGGCCAAATATTTTTGCCTAAGAAATAACTGTAAACAAAACAGTTATGACATTTTAAATCTCGCGGTAAGTTAATAGCCGTGTGGTCATTAAAATAGTCTGATCCCACACTGTAGTGGCATAGTGAATTTGGCTACCTAACAAGAGAAATCATCATCTCACCAATAATTAGGTGACACAATGACGATGCCACTACAGTTTATTCAGGGAATATGTAAACATTGCCGACTACCCCGGCAACAGACATTCCTTTTTTCGACCAATTTATTAATGTCTCTTTCAAGGCACTTGGGGTCACTTTGACCTTCGCCTCGAACGTCAGTAAAGGGCGATGAACCGCCTATTAGCTTTGACTCACGGTATCAGTCAGCTTTTTGGTAAGAGCTCTCATCGGTGTTCCTGACTCGTTCTCAGATAGGCTGGCAAGTAATGATTCACACCAATGTTGCAAGGCTTTGAATCGAACTGGCTGCTAACTTTGTAAACCACTTACAGTCCCTGAAAGCGGCTATACTTAAGCCAAATGTTTTGAACAACTTTCTTTATATATGCATATAAATAACTTTTTCATTGCGAGGCTCCTGGCGCTCGCCCTGTTTTGGTGCGAAGCTGCTTCTGCGAGTCTGCAAGTTAATAGTAATGACTCGGTGTACCGCTTTGAGGGGCAACTCTGGGTGTACGAAGATACATCTGGCACACTGTCATTTGAAGAGGTTCAGCAATTCGATCATGAGGGCAATTTTAGCCTCGCCAAATCAGGATCTCCTAATTTGGGCTTTTCCAGATCAGCATTTTGGATCAAGGCCACGATCACTAACGACCTGATGTACGAGCAAGATTGGGTGCTGGAAGTCGTTTATCCTCCATTGGATAGTATAATTTTACACGTAGTATCGGAGGGCGGTGCCACCCGAACTATTCATGCCGGTGATCACTTTCCGTTCAAAGAAAGGGATATTCAGGTTCATAACTATGCATTTCAGTTAAAAACCGCTCCTAGTAAAGATACTACGCTATATTTGCGGATTCAGAGCGAGAGCGCGATGAGTGTCCCTGTTACGCTCTATACTCCTGCTGCTTTTGCAGAATCTTCCAGTCAAAGCGGATTGGTGAGTGGGCTTTTTTATGGGCTTATAATTGTTATCGCCTTGTATAACCTTTTTCTGTACACCGCCGTTCGAGAAAGCAGTTATTTATTGTATGTTATCTATATCCTGAGTTTAGGTATGGCGCAATTTACTGTACGCGGTTACGCCTATAAGTACCTTTGGCCTGATTATGTTTGGTGGGCAAACGTCTGTATTCCTTTCTTCGCTTCCGCTAGTGTTGTAGCTGCGCTAAGGTTTTCCCAGGTTTTTTTACGTTCAAAGGAGCTAACTCCTTTAATTCACAAATTGGTAAGCTATGTGCTGATCCCCGGCTTTAGTTTTCTTATGGTCTCGTCTTTGTTTGGAAACTATAGCTTTAACGTTCACGCGATTTCATTGTTGACGGCATCAACGCTACCAGTAGTGATTGCTATGGCCATTAACTGTTGGCGAGCGGGTAACTCAGCAGCGAGATACTATCTGCTGGCTTGGGTAGTGTTGTTGCTTTGCTCAGTTATTTGGAGCCTCAAAATATTGGGGTTGCTCCCGGTAAGTTTTGTTACCACGTATGCGATTCAAATCGGTTCCGCCATTGAAACAATACTATTGTCATTTGCACTAGGTGATCGTATAAATCTGGAGCGCAAGGAAAGGTACCGCGCACAAAAAGAAGCCTTAGCCAACTTGGAGAAATCTAATGAGTTAAAGAATGATTTTATGACCACAATCAGTCATGAACTCAGAACTCCTATGAATGGTGTTATCGGATCATTGGAACTTATTGAAAACGCCAGTAAGCAGAGACAAAGCATCGATATGCCCTTAGAGTCGGCGGAAAGTTCTGCGCATCATATGCAATCAATTATAGAAGATATCTTGTGTTTCTCTGACGTGCAAGCTAAAAAACTGACGATAATTAAAGATGCCTTCTCTCTCAAGTCTCTGCTAAACCCCACACTGAAATATTACGAAAACCTTTGTAAAACAAAAGCCTTGTTATTTCACTTCGAGGCTGATTCTGGTTTTGATAAAATCTATATCGGAGACGCTCACAAGATCCATAAAATTGTCAGCCACCTGTTAGATAATGCAGTCAAATTTACCGCGCAAGGGGAAGTGAAAGTATCGGTTGTAGGTACTGAATTAACTGATGGTTCAAAACAAAATCTATTGCGATTTAGTATCACTGACTCAGGTATTGGTATAAGTGAAGAGTTACAGCCTAAGATTTTTCAAGCTTTTCATCAGGCAGACAACAGTTTGACTCGCATTCACGGGGGGTTGGGAATCGGGTTAACTATTTGTAAATCTCTAACCGATGCTTTAGGTGGTCGGTTGAACTTTTCTTCTTCAACCAACCCGAACACTTCTGGTACCTTATTTGAGCTCGAACTAGCTCTGGAGAAAGCAAGCATTGTTCGTTCGGCACCTGCCTTGCGGGAAGTGGGGCCATCATCGAAAACTATAATGGTGGTAGAGGACAATCCGGTGAATCTGATGATACTTTGTAATCTTGTGGAGAAAGATGGACATAAAGTTATTAAAGCGAGCAATGGTCTAGAAGCTGTAGAGCAATTTAATGCGGAAGTAATAGATCTCGTGTTTATGGATTGTCAGATGCCGGTCATGGATGGCTATGAGGCTACTAGGTTGATTCGTGAAACTAGCGATTCTATACCCATTGTCGCGGTAACTGCTAATGCACAAGAAAGTGATCGTAAGCTTTGCTTTGATTCAGGAATGAATGATTTTATTCCCAAGCCTATTAAAAAAGGCATTATTCACGACGTAATCAATAAATGGGCGTAGCAAGTGTTAAGCTAAACCACAGAAGCAATGCGTAGGGCCTGGTGCGCTGTTGATTCATAGTCATTGTCGGCCACCTATGTTCTTTTAGGTCTGCTTTTCAAGAATCGGGCGTTTTATACAAGTTTTTATTGTGTCTGCGTGTAAGTGAAGTGGTTAGCAATAATATTGACGAAATGGGAGAGCAAGGCAGGGTTCACCGAAAAAGTGCTTTAAACACTGAGCATATTTAGTAAACTTGTAGCCACATCATTGCTTCAAGATTCAACACTTTCTACCCCAAGCACCATAAACACCCACACTTCGAGTTCTTGCATGGTTCCCTTCGGATTTAGCCGTACCCCACTAATTGATGAACCCAGTCGCGACTGGCTGCTAGACGCCTTTGCCTGGGCGCTGAGAAATGCCGACACAGAGGTGTTTTTTCAACAAACCCAATTGATACTGCCAACCCCCGAATTCTTCCCCGAGAGAAGCCATAGCGCAGCGGAAATGGCAACCCATGCGTTGAACCGTGTTAAGCGTTACGCCCACATGGAGCAATGGCCCTTTCAGTTGGTTGATCCTAACCAGCTGCAGTCAGCGGTGACCGTAGAACCGATTCTTGAAGGACGGCTTCGTAATAACATCGCAACTGGACACGTCGCAACTAAGACTAGCCCCGCCCAACACTTGCCTGCATTACCGTTAACCTGCATAAGCCAGCAATTGAATAACCCAGAAGCGCTAATCGGTACCTTTGCTCAAGGGGTAAGTTATTATCTCAACACCCAAATCAAAGAACTCCCACCAGGTGGTCAAGACTTTCTACCTCAAGCAATTGATCTATTAGCGACCTTTCTGGGTTTTGGGGTGATGTTGGTGAACTCTGCGTATACGTTTAAAGGGGGATGTGGCAGTTGCTATAACCCGTTATCAAACCGCAATGCCGCGCTAACAGAAACGGATACGCTATATGCCTTAGCGATTTTCTGTGAGTTAAAGGGGCTCCCCTCTTCCAGCGCCAAGCCCCACCTTAAAAAACATTTACGCTCCGGCTTTGTTCGCGCCTGTAAGGAGATCAAAAAAGAAGGCTATGCAGACCGTTTATCTCACTAACGTCATCTAGGCCTTCTTAACAAACTTCGGAGTAATCTTAATGGCTCCTACACCGTCTATCTTACAATCAATATTGTGATCAATTGAGCTTTCCACCAGCCTAATATTCTTTATCTTTGTCCCTACCTTCACAACAGAGGAAGAACCCTTGACCTTAAGGTCCTTGATCACAGTAACGCTATCTCCATCACTTAAGATGGCACCATTGGAATCTTTCACGATTAACCGATCTTCATCGTCTTCCTCGTTGATAGGCCATTCATGTGCACATTCCGGGCAAATTAAACTTAGACCATCTTCATAGGGGTATTCTGAATCGCACTTTGGGCAGTTGGGCATAGGGCTTCTCTTAACTGGACTGATATCACTGGTTAGTCCGCCATAATACTATAACGC
>CAJXXT010000315.1 GCA_913063495.1 uncultured Gammaproteobacteria bacterium
GTGGTTGTTAACGTTCTTGATGGCGTTCAAGATGAGATAAAAACAGGTAGCCCTGTGGTGGCAAGGATTGTTTCTGAAGTACTGTTGCCACATAAACAAGTGGTAATCGAATGGCTGAGTGGCCGGGTTAACACCATTACAGATAGCGTTTATGAACCAAGAAAACAGGATTTACATCGCTATATTGATGCCATTATATCCGAGGCCCTTGAGGCTGACCCAAAAGTGTCTGCTCTTGGTAAGTTGCCAGTTGTTGGAGTGCCGCTGACTGATGTTATTGAAAATACGGTGAGTGATATTGTTTTTAATGTTGTGGATACTCTAGCGGGTGATATTGGTCACAAGGACACCGACAACCTTATTAAGGAGTTGTTTGACATGGTACTTGAGCGCTTGATGGAGCCCTCTGATGCGTTAAATGAAACGGGCCGATTGATCCTGCTGGATGCCATCGATGTTGTAAAAGAGGAGGTGAAGGTTCAGCAGTGGAAGCTAAAAGAAAATGCCTTATAGGTAGTTTCTATATTGGAGTTACCACGGATGGTTATGTATGCATAGGTTATAGCGAATAATCGGTTGAAGAGGGTTTTTCTTGTTTTCTTATCGTATCTAGCGTTACAAAGTGAGTGGTGATGAGTTCTTTCTCTGCCTTTGAGCAGTTTTCAGATAAAAGGTAGTCATTGATCAATCGTCTGAGCTTTTGTAAATGAAACTCTATTTCTTCCATCATTAAAAATACATCTTCCATTTCGCGGTATGCAAAACTGAGTTTTTCAGATCGAACCTGCTCTAACCAACGAATATAACCATCGTTGAGTATACCTGAGCCTCTAATTGCGTCAGATATGAAAGAGTATAATGTTTGGGCTCGGCTACAGGTGTTACCTTGGTCAGTAGATGGGATGGAGCGTAGTAATTGCTCATATACCTCGACGTAACTATTAAGTTGATTATTCTTATGCAGAATATCATCAATAAATATGGGCATGCCTTCTGCAGAGACAACACCTTCCCCAAGTAAATCCACATTGCGCAAGACGGTAATCAGAGCCTCATAGGTTTGATAAAAGTGGCTTCGACTAGACACTTGTAAAATTGGCATTACATCTCGCAAGGAGCGATTATCAGGCTCTAGCCTTTTTGTGTAGATAGCGATGACATTATCGGCTAATCCTATGATTTGTCCGATAATACTTAATGATGAGGAGAAAAGCCCTCTGGGATAACCGGTACCGTCGCATTCTTCGTGGTGCTCAAGCACCGCAAGCGTTATGTCTTTTGGCATATTGGAAATATTTTTAAGAATCTCAAAAGCGATTACAGAATGCGCTTGTATTTGCCGCCACTCTTTGTCGGATAGTTTTGTGGTTTTTGAAATAATATCGGGCGCAATATGTAGCATGCCAATATCGTGGGCCAGTGATGCGACAAAGGTTGACCGAATACTTTGTTCATCGCATCCAATTTTATGAGCAACTAATACAGAAAGCCATGTTGTTGCGATCGTCTGACTGAGCAGCTTGGGAATTTGGGAAGACATTACTGTTAGCTTTTGTCTAAGCAAGGGGTACATGTTTATAAAATGACATTCAGCTCTGATGATGGGGTCTATCAGGAAAGTGGTATTTATTTTCTGGAAGTCGGGTTGAGATTGTAGGAATTGCTCGAAATGTTGGTAGAGAGAGTCGCCGGAAAGTTCGTCTTCAATTTGGATGGTGTCGTGTAGAGGTTTGGTTAGCTTAAAACGTAGAATTTGCTGAGCAACAGCACCTGTAATCGGGGAGCCTTTGGTAACAATGATAGCACCGCTATTGTTAAAAATGTCTTCTGTCGCAATAACTTGCTTGGTTTTGTTTACCTGCGCCAGGTGTTCTGTATAGGAATCGCTTTGGAGCGGGTCATATTTTTCCATATTGATCGCTAGTTACTCACTCGCGCCTTTTCTACGGGTATTGTGCCAATTGTACTCTTTTTGATCAGCCAGTCATCTATCGTTTTGTATAATTTGTAGCGATCTATCGGTTTTGTGAGGTAATCGTTCATGCCGGCGTTAATGCATCGGTCTCTGTCTACTGAGAGTGCATTTGCTGTTACTGCAATAATCGGAGGGTAGCCGTATGTTGCGTGGCGTTCGCGTATGATTCTTGTGGTTTCAAAGCCATCGAGCACGGGCATTTGGCAGTCCATCAGAATTAGGTCAATGGTGTTGCTAGTGAGAATTTTTAGAGCCTCTTCACCATTGTAGGCCGTTAGGGTTGCGTAGCCTTTTTTGGTAAGTATTGCTTTTAGCAAGGTTTGATTGACCTTGTTGTCTTCTACGATAAGAATAGTGGTCTTATTGTGATTTAGAGGTGAATTTAGTGATTTGTTGCGACCGCCATTGGTACGAATGGCGGGGTGTTGGAATAGTGTTTCTTCCGCTTGGTTAAGTGCTAGAAATAAGGTGAAGTTGCTACCTTTGGGGTGGTTCTGAGAATAGGTAATGTTACCATCCATTAAGCCGGCTAATTCTGACGATAATGCGAGACCGATTCCTAGCCCACCATGCCTCCTAGAGTGCGTGCTATCTGCTTGAGTAAAGGGTTTGAATAATTTTTCTTGGGCTACGGGAGTTAATCCGATACCGGTGTCAGTAATTGAAAATTTTAGCGCTACCCCCTTGCTGTTGGTATTGAGGGGCTCAGCAGACACGTTGAACTCTATGCTTCCAGCTTCTGTAAACTTGGAGGCATTGTCTAAAAGGTTACTGAGAATAGCGGTTAATTGGGTAGGATCCCCATATACGGCATTAGGTAAGTGCTCGCCTTTGGTAAAGTGAAATTCTAAGAATTTCTGAGAGCAAAGTCGCTCATAGGTATCTGCTAATTCATCAAGTAACGGCATAAGTTGGAAGGGGGCATTTTTGATGGTTAGTCTGCGAGATTGTGCCTCTGAAAAACACAGTAGAACGTTTATATGACTTAGCATTTCATGGGTTGAGATGTTAGCGTATTTGACGTATTCCTGCTGCTTTGTACTTAGCGGTGTCGACTTTATAAGGTCTAGCATACCCTGAATGCCATTCATTGGAGTTCTAAGTTCATGGCTTATCGTGGCCAGGAATTCATCTTTAACTTTGTTGGTTTCTTTGAGATCTATATTTGATTGCTCTAACGCACTTGCCGCCAACTGTTGCGCTTCTCTTTTTTCACGTTGTATGCAGTTAATACGGTCGGCTAACGCAAATGATAGAAGCACTGTTTCAAGTGCAGTTCCAAATTGAGCCGCGTACAACGTGAAAGGGTTTACCTCTAGTTGACCTGTCGTGGTAAGTGCTCTAATAAGTAGGCCAGCAGTAAATGTTAACCATGCAATCAGGAAGAATTTCGCATTTGGAACGTTCTGTAGAAAGCCAATAATTGCCGTTGTTAACATTAGTATGGCAAACACAACGGCGATACCCACACCAGCGGTTGCGGCTACGGGGTAGGGGTAAGTGAGGGAGCAAGGTATCACAAGTGCTGCTGCTATCAGAAGTACGACGAGGAAACGGTCAAGAATGGGAGTGTGTATATTGGTTTTGAGAAAAACGCGGGCAAATTGAGTTCCAGCTAAAGCGACGGCACCACTGAGGAGCACTGCAGCGCGGTTTGCCCACCATGGAGAGTCGGGCCACAATAATTGGTAAGAAAGTCCGTCAAAACTCATCTGTGCCGGAATCAAACACACCAAATACGCGCAATAAAAAAGGTATGATCGTTCACGAAGTGTTGTGAACAGGAATAAGTTGTAGAGCAACATGACTATCATGATGCCGTAATAAGCGCCAATAAGAGCGGTGCTATTAAATGTCTCTTCGATCATTGCGGTAGAAGAATATAGTGATAGCTGTAGCTGAAGAGGGTCGTCGGAGGCAACACGCAAATACAAAGTGTCGGTTGTGCCAGGGGTACCTTCAATTCTGTATGAGGGCGAGCGCCCTGAAATTTCGCGATCTGACTGTTTTATCAATTGCCCGCTACGTTTTACATTTATTGACCCATCTGTTTTTACAATATAAAGGTCAGCCTGGTCGAGCAAGGGGTCTGAAATATTGAGGAACCAATCCTCTTTATCGGGGGACATGTAGGTCATCGACCATTTGAGCCAGTACGCTGACGATGTATACCCGAAATTTAGGCTGTTTTGATGGCTTTTTGTGAAGGTGTATATTGAAGGGGCGGAAAGCAAATGTGTTATATCAAAATTTGCTTTTGGGTCCTCTAAATACTCAACGTTACTCGTTAAATCCTTGGAGCTAAAATAGTCTTTTAATACCAAGTTTGGGGCATTTGCGAAGGTGCTTTGTGAGATCACAGTAACAAATAGCGCGACTAAAACAGCAACCTGTAATTGAAAATACTTTTTGTATAGGGTCATTTTTATTATTAAAAGTCCAAAGTATGATCAGCCGTCAAACTGGGTTTAGTTTGGTTATTAGCAATTTGGGTGCTGCGATGTCATGTTGATTGGTGTTAATGAATCATGCTAATGAAGCATACTATCGTCCATTAACACCAGATCTAATTCAAAATTGTAGTGAAATGCCTACGTGAGCACCTTCGTCGATATTCTCACTGGTAGTGTGCTCAACGTGAACTTTTTGTGAGCGATAACCTAGATAGATAGAGCCTTGTTCTAGAATGCGATATTTTATTCGTACAGAGACATCAACAAACCGCTCAATGTCCCTGAACATGGTAACTTTGGGAGCGTAGTATGCTTCTCCGTGAATACTTAACCCTTTAATCGTAGGGATCTTGTAGCCAATTTCACCACCGAGGCCAACGCCGTAACCATCGGGGCCGTCTGCGTCAAGGTAGTAAAAGCGCCCACCAAGAGCACCATGAAGATCCTGACGATTGTTGATCGGGCTTTGTACAAAAGCTCCTACCGAGTATACCTCCCCGTCATCTTCATGGTGTAGGAACGAGGCGCTAACGTTTAAGCTTTTTTTCGAAGGTTTTGTTGCAAACGCAACATGAATAGTTTCGTCGCTAATGTCCAGGTTAACCTGGTTAGAAAAAGAGACCGAGGGAAACAGAAGAAGGGACATTAATGTGAGTGTAGATAAAGCGAGTTTCATTTAAAATTCCAAATTTAAAGTAAGGGGGCGTGAATACCAATAGTTTAACGGTGCGGGAATAGCTTGTCTTTAGATTAGTTCAAAGATAGCGGTGAATATTCATGTGGATTGTTTAAATTAGAACCTAAATGGATAAAAATTAAGAAAAAAATCCATTTTGAGCTATGCTAATAGTATACTTACTGATCCCATGGATGATGTTAACTTTAATTGAAAACAGAATGACTCATGATTTCGCAACGGTGCCTAGATACGTTGAACCACTAGGGGCTGTACAAAATAATTCAGCGAA
>CAJXXT010000316.1 GCA_913063495.1 uncultured Gammaproteobacteria bacterium
AATCAAACCTAACAAACTAAGTGTAGACGGGGTCGGCGATTTAGTGAGCGAATTGTTAGTTTTTTACGGTATATCTATTTGCTTTTTATTCAACATTTCAATTAAACGAATTAATGGTAATCCAATCAATGTGTTGGGATCGTCGCCTTCTAAGCGCCTAAATAACGCGATGCCAAGCCCTTCGGATTTAAAACTACCTGCACAATTCAAGGGGGAATCCTTATCTATATAGTTTTCAATGGCTTGCGAGGACAGGTTGCGAAAATGTACAAAATAAGGTTCAACAATGAGTTGGTGCGTTTTTTCTTGTGCGTCATAAAGGCATAGGCTTGTGTGGAAGCTAACCGTGTTTCCACTGCTTTCTGTTAGTTGTTGGATTGCGTTCTCACGAGTGCCAGGCTTACCGTTTATCTTTCCATTTAGCACAGAAACTTGATCACCCGCAATGATAAGAGAGGAGGGGTGGGTCAGGGCAACGGCTTCGGCTTTTTTAAGGGCGAGTCGTTTTACCAGCTCTTGTGGTGTTTCGTTAGGTAATGGGGTTTCATCAATATCCGGGGAGCAGGTGTCAAAGGGTAACGTTAGCTTTTCGAGTATCGCGCTTCTAAAGGGGGAGCTTGACCCTAATACAAGATGGCGCATTCATTTTTCTCCTGTTTTTCGAGAGCGAGAGGTGGATTTTACCGAACTCGGCATAACTGTGCCAATTATCTTTAGCTATTTATCTTTAGCTATTTATCTTTAAAAACAGATGGTTAATTTACGAAACATTTTGACAGTTGGCTCGTATATCCCTATGATTGCGCGCTTATGCTGACTAGCACTCTACCGGATCTCATAAAGCCAATAAAACTTGCAAGGCAAGGGCTTATTCTGAAGGGCACGATCCCTTTAGAACAAATGAAACGCCTTACGGCAGACGCATTTTCGAGCGATGGTATTGTCGACGTAGACGCGGCGTTTACAAGGGATGGCGAAGGTTACCCTTTGTTGCAGGGTACTGTTAAAACCTGTGTGCAGCTACAATGTCAACGGTGTTTGCAAGCTACAGATGTCGAACTTGAAATTGAGTTGACCCTGGCGTTTGTAACAAAAGAGTCTCGGTTAGAACAGGTGCCAAGTATTTATGAAGCGGTTCTGCTAGACAGCGAAGAGATATCTTTAGTTGAGTTGCTTGAGGATGAGTTGATTCTTATGCTTCCTCTTATGGCTTATCATGATAGTTGTGAAGCGTATCAGTATCGCACTGATGAAGAGTTAAAAGCAGAAGAAGAGGGTGACCTAAAACCTGAAAACCCTTTCGATGTATTGAAGCAGCTTAAAAGTAAAAAATAGAATTTTCTTAAAGGCAGCTGGCTTTTAATAGGATTCTTGTATTTTCAGATTGATAGATAGAAATTGGAGTAACTAACAATGGCAGTTCAAAAAAGTAAGAAAACTCGTTCACGTCGTGGCATGCGTCGTTCTCATGATGCATTAGGTTCAGCGACTCTGTCTGAAGATCAAACAACGGGTGAAATTCACCGTCGTCATAACGTGACTGCTGACGGTTTTTACCGTGGTCGTCAGGTGATTGTGACTAAACAGGACGACTAAAACGTCTTGAAAGACCAAATAACCATTGCAATTGATGCAATGGGTGGAGACTTAGGTCTTCACGCAACAATACCCGCAGTGGTAACGTTATTAAAAACGTCACCTTCACTGCGGGTAATTGTCGTGGGTGATAGAAATAGAATCGAAACCCAGCTGCAATCGTTAACTGACTCGCTATCAGTCATTTCTGCTTTTCAGAAAGATAACCGTTTAGAAATTCAACATGCTAGTGAAGTGATTGGTATGGATGAGTCTCCGTCTATTGCTTTGCGTACAAAAAAAGACTCCTCCTTGCGTGTTGCCATCCAGTTAGTTAAAGATCAACGAGCAGACGGTTGTGTCAGTGCGGGTAATACAGGCGCATTAATGGCCATATCACGCTTTGTGCTTAAGACCTGTGAAACGATTGATCGGCCGGCTATTATCTCTGCATTGCCCACAGCAAAAGGCCAAGCTTATATGCTTGATCTAGGAGCTAATGTTGATTGCCATTCTGAGCAGTTATATCAATTTGCCCTTATGGGTGATGTCTTGGTAAGGGAGTTAAAAGGGATTAAGAGGCCTCGGATAGCTTTACTTAATGTCGGAGAAGAAGAGATAAAGGGTAATGACCAGGTAAAGCAAGCGAATGAATTGTTGCAATCTGACCCCTCTCTAAATTACGTAGGGTATGTTGAAGGTAGTGATATTCTAAGTGGTAAAGCGGATGTTATTGTTTGTGATGGTTTTGTGGGTAACGTGGCGCTGAAGTCGATAGAAGGGGCTGCGACACTGATTGTACGTATGTTGTCTGAGGCCTTTAAGCGGAATTGGTACACAAAACTTGTTGGAATATTGGTTGAGCCTGTATTAAGGCGTTTGTTTCAGCGGTTGGATCCTTCTGCGCATAACGGTGCTAGTCTAGTCGGGCTCAGGGGTGTTGTGGTTAAAAGTCATGGGAATGCGAACGCGAATGAGTTTATTAGCGCTATAGAGCTCGCAATATCGGAAGTTCAAAAAGACATACCCTCAATGATTGAAAAAACGTTGTAGAGAGCTCAAGTTGATAGGCTGCGTGCAGAGTGGGCCTAAGAACGGTTGTCGTTATTGCGGTGAAATAATACGTTACTTTTCTAAAATGGACTCCCTATGTGAGCAGGGTATTATCCGACCCAATTAGAGTCAGTATCAAAACAATAGGCAGGTAGATGAAAGAAAATCTAGCATTTGTATTTCCAGGCCAGGGTTCTCAGTCAGTTGGTATGTTGGGTGAAATATCCAAGCAGCATGGCATCATAAAGGAAACATTTGACGAGGCATCTGACGTTTTTGGTCGAGATATGTGGAAACTGGCTTGTGAAGGCCCAGAAGAGGACCTTAGCAAAACGGAAATTACGCAGCCTATAATGTTGATTGCGGGTGTTGCTGCGTGGAGAGCTTGGCAGCAGGCCTCTGATGTTCGACCTGCGATCATGGCTGGCCATAGTTTGGGGGAATACACTGCGTATGTGTGCTCTGAAGCGATTAGTTTGGCTGCTGGGGTTTCATTGGTGAAAACTCGTGGCGAACTAATGCGAGACGCCTGCCCCGGTGGTACTGGGAAGATGGCTGCTATTATCGGCTTGGATGACCAGGCAATTATTATGGCATGCCAAGAAGCGGAGCAGGGTGAGGTCGTTCAGGCGGTTAACTTCAATGCTCCTGGGCAAGTGGTTATTGCCGGCCACTCTACTGCAATTGATCGAGCTATTGAATTGGCAAAAGCGGCGGGTGCAAAAAAAGCGATGCCACTTTCGATAAGTGTACCTTGTCATAGTGCGCTGATGAAACCTGCGAGTGAATCACTGGCAGAAGCCCTTAAAGCAACAGAATTCAGTCAACCTAAAGTGCCTGTTGTTAATAATGTTGATGCAAAAATAGAATTAAATCCTGACAATATTCGCGAAAAGCTGATTTCGCAGTTATACAGCCCGGTTTTATGGGTGGATAGTGTGAATTTGATGGTTGAGAGCGGAATAGAGCTTGCGATTGAATGTGGGCCTGGCAAGGTGCTATCGGGAATGAATAAGCGTATCCATCGAAAATTGGGTGTTGTGAGTTTGCAGGATCCTGCTTTGTTTGATAAAGCCCTGGGTTTGGTTGCGAGCTCATAGTAGGGAATCTTTAATAGGAGAAGATAATGTCTTTAGAAGGTAAAGTTGCATTAGTCACAGGTGCAAGCAGGGGCATCGGTAAAGCGATTGCGCTAGCGTTGGCAAAGGCTGGAGCGGTTGTTGTTGGCACTGCCACAACAGATAATGGCTCTGAAGCCATCACTGCATATATGTCTGATGCAGGTATCGAAGGCAAAGGGTATACGCTAAACGTTTGTGATGCGGAATCGGTAACAGCTGTTATTAAGGCGATTACCATTGAATTTGGCGCGCCGTTGATATTGGTCAATAACGCAGGCATAACCCGTGATAACTTGATGCTGAGAATGAAGGAGGATGAGTGGGATAGTGTGATCGATACTAATCTGACATCTATTTATCGAACTACCAAAGCTTGTGTTCGTGGTATGACAAAAGCTCGCTGGGGCCGTGTTATTAATGTAGGTTCTGTGGTTGGCGCTATGGGCAATGGTGGACAAGCTAATTATGCTGCTGCAAAGGCCGGAATGGAAGGCTTTGGGCGCTCATTGGCAAGAGAATTTGGGTCGCGTAACATTACGGTGAATACCGTTGCCCCCGGTTTTATTGACACAGATATGACAAAGGAATTGCCGGAAGCACAAAAAGAAGCTATGTTGGGCCAAATTCCGCTAGGGCGTCTTGGGCAGCCTGATGAAATTGCAGCAGTTGTTGCTTTTTTGACCGGTGATAGTGCTGCGTATGTCACGGGGGCAACAATCCCGGTGAATGGTGGAATGTATATGTGATATGCTTCGGCAAACAAATTTCACTGCCTGTTTGGGGTGTTGTATCTGGTTGTAACAACAAAGATTATGCAAAAAGCCTCTTTTTTTGCATTCTGAAAAAGTTGCTTACAGTTAATCGGTACGATGACTTGATACAGGGGTAACGCTTTATATAAACTACGGGTATCGCTGAGATCGGATTTCTCACAAGTATTGTATACAAGAGAGAAAAATGGTTTTTAGAGATCCGCTAAGCCCTCACAAAGAGGGTGACTTAAACTGGAGATATGGGTCGTATGAGTAACATAGAAGATAGAGTTAAAAAAATTGTTGCTGAGCAACTAGGTGTTAAATTAGAAGAAATCACTAACGATTCATCATTCGTTGAAGACTTAGGTGCGGATTCATTGGATACCGTTGAATTGGTTATGGCTCTTGAAGAAGAGTTTGAAACTGAAATTCCTGATGAGCAAGCAGAAAAGATTACTAAAGTACAAGAAGCTATTGATTACGTTAACTCTAATCAGTAATTCACTTGTTGCAATAGAGTGATTCAAAAAGGCCGTATGCGTAATCGCAGCGGCCTTTTTTGTTTTGTAACAACTTAGCAGTAAGTTGCGTGAGAAATATCAGTACAATAGTTTATTAGTTCGACAATTTTCTAGATTTATCAGAATGGTAGGAGAAAGTAGACGTGTCAAAAAGGCGAGTGGTGGTTACAGGGATGGGGATGGTGACACCCCTAGGAAACACAATGGCATCCACCTGGGAAGGCTTAGTTGCTGGACGAAGTGGTATTGGAATGATTGAACATTACGATGTTTCTTCTCATGGAACCAAATTTGCCGGGTTAATTAAAGACCTTGACCTTGA
>CAJXXT010000317.1 GCA_913063495.1 uncultured Gammaproteobacteria bacterium
TCACGTCAGGTTTACCGTGGCATGGATATCGGTAGCGGTAAAGATCTGGATGAGTATGGCGATATACCTTATCACCTTATTGATATTGTTGATCCAGGTTATGAGTTTAATGTATTTGAATTTCAACAACGATTTAATGATGCATTTTTATCAATTCAAAATAACCATCATTTGCCATTGTTGGTTGGCGGTACGGGGTTATACCTGGCGTCGGTACTCAATGGTTACCAGTTTACAGAGGTTCCAACTAATCAACCGTTACGAGATTTATTGGAACCTAAAAGTCATGATGAACTTATAGAACATTTAAAAAGACTTACACCCAGTTTACACAATACAACAGATCTATTAGCGCGTGATCGCCTTGTACGGGCGATAGAAATTGCTGAAGCTGACAAAGTGGCAACGCAACCTTCTATTGTATTGCCAGAGATAAAACCACTGATATTCGGAATTCAGTGGGAGCGGGAAAAATTAAAGGAACGTATTACCTTTCGATTAAAACAACGGTTAAATGAAGGGCTTATTGAAGAGGTTGAGAAGCTACATCATGATGGCGTTAGTTGGGAATCTCTGCATTTTTATGGGTTGGAATACCGTTTTATTGCAGCGTACCTACAAAGTGAGTTAAATAAAAATGATATGGTACAGAAGTTGAATTCCGCGATTCATACCTTTTCCAAACAGCAAACGAAGTGGTTTCGACGAATGGCGCGAAAAGGTACGGATATTATTTGGTTAGATGGAGAAAGTGATGTGTACCAGCAAGCACTTAAGTATTGTTGAGCTATAACGCCAAAATATTGCAACAAACTACGATACTAAAAGACTCCCCGATAAGATAACGCTTCAGTAATGTGATGTTTTTCAATGTTGATGGTGTTTTCTAAGTCAGCCAGTGTTCGACTTACTTTTAACACTCGATGGTAAGCCCGTGCGGATAGCCCCATTTTGTCCGCCGCACGTTCAATAAATTGCTGGTTGTCAGGTGATAGTTGGCAATGTTGCTCAACCTCTTTACTACTCATGTCGTGATTAGTTTTTCCGCTGCGCAAAATTTGTTTTTGTCGCGCCTGTTCAACCCGTTGTCGAATCGCTGCGCTGTCTTCACCGGGAGTGCTTGGTTTATTTAATTGAGAAAGTGGTACGGCATCAACTTTTAGATGAATATCAATACGATCTAGTAATGGGCCTGATAGTTTAGATTGATAGCGGTTGCAGCATGCGATTGGATTTGTGCAACCATCGCTGGGTTTTTCAGGGGTTCCACAAGGGCATGGATTCATGGCGGTGAGCAATTGAAAGTTTGCAGGATATCTCACTTGGCAAGCAGCCCGAGATATTGCAATTTCGCCCGTTTCCAACGGTTCACGTAAAACCTCTAACGCCTTTCTGCCATACTCTGGAAGTTCATCCAAAAATAAAACACCATTATGCGCAAGGGATATTTCGCCCGGTTTTGGATTGCTGCCACCTCCGGCAAGTGCAATTCCTGAAGCCGTGTGATGTGGTGTACGAATAGGGCGAATATTCCAATCGAGTGTTTCGTTGGATAGCGCGATAGATTGAATGGCGGCAACTTCCAATCGCTCTTTTTCGGTCATTGGTGGCAATATTCCAGGTAATCGTGCCGCTAGCATAGACTTCCCCGCACCAGGAGGACCAATCATCAGTAAGTTATGTTTTCCTGCGGCTGCCACCTCTAATGCTCTTTTTGCTTGGTGTTGCCCCTTAACATCGGACATATCAGGAATGTTCTGTTCTTGAGATACTATTACTGAAGGTTCTGTTGGATCTAAAACGGTTTTCTTTTGTATGTGAGCGCAGACTTGAAGTAAATGTGTGGCGGCAAATACCGTGACGTTGCTAGGTAATGTTGCTTCCTCTGCGTTGGCGTTTGGAACAAAAAGCGCCCGCGATTCCGTTCGTGCGGCAATTGATGCGGTTAAGCTGCCAGTGACGGGGCGTAAGTCACCCGATAGAGCGAGTTCACCAATAAACTCAAGTTTACTTAATGGGCCGCTTTCAATTTGATCAGAAGCGGCAAGAATGCCAATAGCGATAGGTAAGTCAAATCGACCGCCATCTTTTGGCAAATCCGCTGGTGCTAAATTAACGGTAATGCGTTTTGATGGAAATTCGAATTCAGAATTAATAATAGCAGAGCGAACCCGTTCTTTGCTTTCCTTAACAGAGGCATCAGGCAAACCAACAATAGAAAAACCTGGCAGACCATTGGAAAGATGAACTTCAACGGTAACCGCTGGAGCGTCCATTCCGACGCGGGCTCGAGAGTGAATGATGGCCAGGCTCATAACGTTGTCTTCTATCGCTGATGGGGAATGTAATGTTGGGGTGTAATAGGTATGTAATAAGAGACAATAGTTGCATAAGACTTTTCTGATTTTTAGAATGTTATCTACAGGCGTTTTGCATAAGTAATAGGTGTCATACCTGACCAGTTTTTGAACGCTCGAGTGAAAGCGCTTTGTTCAGAATATCCTAACGTATGTGCCACGGTACTAATGGATAGGCCACCTTCATCTAGATACTGTTTGGCTAGTTGGTACCTGACTTCTTGTAGAAGGGTACTAAAACGAATGTTTTTTTCTGCTAGTTTTCGATGCAAAGTACGGCTAGAAATACCAAGGTATATAGCAACTTTATCTTGTGTCAGTTCAAGGGGTGATAATGCAGGGGGCTGCAATGTTGAAGCAGGCAATGTGGGCGCAGATGATGTAGGCGTAGACAACGTGGAAACGGAAAAGGTATCGATAATACATTGTCTAACGTTCGCAATGAGGTCACTTGATGATGTCGGTAATACATCCAACATTGACTGAGCTTGTTGTTGCAAGATTGCTCCCAATGTTGGATTGCTAGTTGTAGATAATGTATCCCCAAGAGCAATGGGCACTTCAATAAATAACGCAGAGCAATCAAAGGCAATCTCGCAACAGAAAAAGTCGTTGTATTGGGAAATGTTAGGCGGTTGGTGATGCATAAAGCCAATTTTTGAAGGAGAAAGTGTGTTGTTTCCCGTAACAAGGCGAGCGAAAGATACCAGGGCACTAATCAATGTCTCATCAGAATCTTTGTTGGCTGAACAATATGCAGGTAACCATTGGCAGCAAATGGTATCACCTCTTCGCTCTATTTTTGCACCAGAGCCTCCCGCGAGAAGTTGATGGAAATGCTCAAAGTAGGTTGCCGCTTCTTTCAGGTTTACAGCGGACAAACTGAGGTAACCAACGATGCCACTGTATTCAGGGGTGAAACATTTACCTAACTCAAGACCGATGTGTTCTATGTTTGATATCTCACGCAGTAATGCTAGGGCATCCCACCATTGTTGATAGGTGACGGCTGTTTTGCCTTTTTCAAAGGTGAGTACCTGTAAAACCTTAGGAGCATAAATGTTTCGATCCTGCATAAAGGCGGTTAGCAAGCCAGTAACATCGGCTGATATGGTTTGTTGCGCTAACATCTGCTGTCCTCAGGTGTTTTGATGGTAAATAGCTTTTGCATACCAACCTACACGAAATGTCCTTGGCTGAAAATGGTAAAAAAATGGCTAAACCTGTCAATACAGCCAATGTGCAATGAAACAAAATGCGGGAGTAAAAATAATAATGGGAGTAGGGTTCTATGCGAAGAAATAAGAAAGGCTTATTAGCGATTGGGTTGTTGGGACTAGTAGCGATAGGTGGTTGTGCTGATAGGGATTTTGTTGGTGGCGTGGTGGTAGGGAATGATAAAGCTATTACCATCTTAGAAACCTATAGCCAAACCTACATTGATATCGAATCTAACCCTCAAGGGGTAACAGAGTTTCAAATTGATGACATTACTCAGGGAACACTATTTGATTTTACCGTTGTTGATAATGAGGGCTGTTCGGTAGTTGATAGTGCAGGGGAATACGATGGCTTTCCTAACTTTGGGGTAAAGATTCAATGTGAAGACGAAAATGGCCGACGTTGGTCTGGCAATCCAATTTTAAGAAATCAGTATACAGCTGACCCAACATTGCTGGTTGATGACGGGTATTTATATCTATATGCGGGGCGGGATGAAACATCGTTTATTCATATGCAAAAAAGCCAATGTAAAAACCAGTGTTTAACCGAGGCATTACAAGCGGCGGCAAATTTTGAGATTACCGGTATTCATATTTATCGAACCCAAAACATGGTGGATTGGGAATATGTTGGTCCCGCGGTAGAAGCAGCAGACGTGCCTTGGATGCGCCAAACCTGGGCGAGTCACATTTTAACCAAAAATGGTAAGTACTATTTATTTACCTGCTCCCCTGCAAAAGACATTATTACGGATGTTGGTGTTAAGTCCATCATTTCACTGTTGTCTGGTGGAGGCATTGCTATTGGGCCAAGTGCATTAACTGGGGTGGCTGTGAGTGACTCCCCTACAGGGCCATTTATTGATAGTGGGGAGCCGCTAGTTTCTTATTTAACCCCCGGTGCTATTGATGAAGTGATGGATCCCGCTGCATTTACTGATGATGATGGTACAACGTATCTTTTTTATGGTGGGGGCGGTCATGCTCAGTATGTTGAACTAAGTGATGACTTGTTATCGGTGAATGGCCCAATTTTAGAAATCAAGGGAATAAATGGTAGTAACCCGATGCCAGAGTTAACGGAGGCGACCTACGTTCATAAGCGTAATGGGGTTTATTACCTAAGTTATTCCAAATCGAAGGTAGGTGAGGCGCCCTCCCCATTAGCTTATGCGACAGCTGATAACATCCACGGCCCCTGGACGTATCAGGGAGATATGTTAGGTGCGGTGGATATTTTGACGAATCATGGGGCCATCACGACATATAAAGGCAAGGATTATCTTTTTTATCACACGGGGCAGTTACCAGGGATCCATAATGGGGCATTGCGAAGCAATGCAACTCGCGCCGTATCGGTGCAGGAACTGGAATATGATAATAACGGACAGATAGTGTTTATAGAGCAGACTGCCTTGGGAGTACCAGAGTTGCTCGAGTAAGTAGACTGGCTGGCTGAGTTATATCAGCTCCCCAGCTACACTATTCCGCCGTTCCTGCCTGCTGTGCTTGTTCAAGCTCAGCTACAACCTTTTCTAAAGCCTCGAGTTTGGTTCTGGTGCGTGCTAATACATTACGCTGGATATCAAACTCTTCTCTGCTGACAAGATCCATATTACTTAGCGACTCGGACATCAAAGAGCGGAGATTGTGTTTTAGATCTAGCCCTGCTTCTTCCAACCCTGGGGGAATTCTTTCTTTAAATAACTCAACTATTTGATTTAACAGGGTTTCAGGAGGCGTTAAGCGTGCCATAATTGGGGTTCC
>CAJXXT010000318.1 GCA_913063495.1 uncultured Gammaproteobacteria bacterium
CGCCTCATAATCCAGACCCATCGTCCAAGTGGACTAGGACAGCACAAGGGGTTTGGGATAGTTTGAGACAAAGGAGATCACTTATTATGACCAGCATATCCGCCCTTCAAAACCTGCCAGTTCAGCAAAATCAGGAGCCTTCAGCCATGCATAGCTGGGCCGTGGTAATTGCCCATACACTGGAACATGCAGGTGTTGATAGCCAAGCTCTTTTCCATGAGGCGGGGGTTGAGTACAAACAAGCGGTCAACCCCTATATGCGGGTTCCTACAGCGAAAATGAACAAGCTGTTTCAGCTAAGCGTTCTGGCCACAAAGAACCCGGGGTTTGGCCTGTCGATGGTTGAATTTATTCATCCGACAACCTTCCACGCCCTCGGTTACTCGTTATTCGCCAGCTCGACCCTAGAAGATTTTTTTGAGCGACTTGTACGTTTCTTTCGTATCGCCAGCGACAATTGTCTGCACCATATTGAAGAGAGCCAAACCGAATACAAATTGCGCATTGAATTACTCGTGCCTAACTTGTCTCATGAAACTCAAGATGGCTGGACAGCAACCATCGTTAAGTTTATCCGAGCAATATATCGCCCTGGTTTTAACCCTGTGCGTATTACGCTGCCCCGACCCGAGCTGCCGTTAGCAGTACGTGAAAAATACCAACGTTATTTTCGCTGCCCGATAGAGTTTGATGCCGATGAGTGGGCCGTATATTACGACCGAGATGAGGTAAATGTACCATTACCGGCAGGCAACAGTGAATTGGCACTGGCCAACGATAAAGTTGCTATGGATTACCTCGCTCAATTGGAAAAATCCGATTTAGTCACTTCGGTTAGAAGCCTGATTATTCAACAGCTACCATCCGGTAATTGCAGTAAAGAGTGGGTCGCGGCAAGTCTGCACATGAGCCCTCGTAATTTACAACGCAAGTTAGACCTCCAAAAAACCAATTATCAAGATATTTTGGATCAAACCCGTAAAGGGCTTGCCAAGAAATACATAGAGTCAAAACACACTTCCATCAGCGAAATAACCTATTTGCTTGGATTTTCAGATACCAGCAATTTTTCTAGGGCTTTTAAACGTTGGTTAGGTTGCACCCCAAGCCAATATCGCACAAGGGCGGATCACAAAAACACCTAATAAATTAAGCGCTACTGTGTTTGCGAAATTGATTAGGTGTAATGCCACAGCATTGCTTGAAAGCAGAATAAAAAACGGACTTAGAATTAAACCCCACAGAAAAAGCGATATCTAAAACAGAATATTGTTGATGGGAGGGGTCTTCTAACAGTCGTTTTGCCGCCTGAACACGATACTGCGATACCCAATGGGTAAAACTTAGATTAAATTGCTGGTTGATCGCCTGTGACACATGGTTAGGATGTAACCCTGCGAGTTTGGCAAGTTTGGATAGGCTTAACTCGCTTTGCAAATAGAGTCTCTCTGATTGCATCAACGTTTCAACATGTTGTGATATTTTAAGGCTCAAATCAAAGGATATCCCCGAACGCTTATATCGTGCTGGACTTGTATTCATGTGCTGCAGTATTTGAGCAAAAGGCGTTGGATCAAAATACAGATCGATACTTTGCACGGTATCGTTGGATAAACGGATAAAATCGGATCCAGAAAGTACTAAGGATGGGGGAAGAGGTGTTCCGCTATCCCCGTTGCTGCACTGCATTTCCCATTCAATAGCAGCGGTACCCTGATTAACAATCGGTTGGTTTTTTAGCTGAAATTGAACCGTTGAGTACACTTGCTCTAGGCAATTTAACGACATTTTTAAAGAGTCGATATCAACAGGTGAATAATTGACGAATTCGAAGCTTTCCCGAAGAAAGGCTAAAGCCTTAGCATCCCTAGCTTCCGACCACTCTAGTAAGTATTCACTAACCCGCGATTGCATGGAAAAAGCCTTCATTCCGATAGCTGTTCAGAATACACTACCAAAATCGCAAGTAGATTGTTAGACCATTAATCGATGTTCACATCTGTCGGCGCTTGCACAATTAGGTCAACACCAGCCCCATCAAGTCGCCATGGCGACGGACTATTACTCTTAATTTAAGTCTCCCCAGTTCCACAATGTAAACTATTCTCAGTAGTAAGCTACAAGTACGCGATAGGTTTTGTAGCGGACGGAACACCTCAAGCCCCTAACACCACTAATATTGCTAGTTCTTCCTTCTATTAGGTAGTTTATGAAAGAGCTTATTAAAACACAGCTATTCTCTACCGAACGTAGAATCGGCGAACATTAATTTTATATATCAATATGATGATGAAGAAAATATTCACATCGTAGGCTTACCAATTCGGTTTGTTCATATTAATGAAATGGATATTGGGTGCCAGTATGGTGCATGCTTTGAGACAAAAAAATCAGAGTATAGTGTTGTCATCGACAAGCTTAAACGAATAGAAAACCTTCTCGAAATTAACAGTAAAACTAACGATCGCTACGGTTTATTTGAATAATTACAGGATGTACTCCATTGAAGCTACAAGATAAATTATTACTATCTGTAATCCCCGTTTCTATTGGTTGCTCCATTGCCCAGGGGGCAGGTACATTTTGGTATTACACCACAGTAAAAACCAATGACACGCTGTCTAAGTCCATGCCAATGGAATCCGCCATTGACTTCGCATTATTCTCTTCGTTTACAACTTTTTGTGCTGTCTTACTCACACTGCTTATAGTACGTATAAATGTCAGTTTATTCTTCTTACAACGAATAGATAAAGTTAAAGATATTATGCACGACATTGGTGAAAATGGAGGTGGAGCAGAAGATATTGAACCACAAGAAAACGATGAAATAGGTGAGATTTATCATTCTTTAGAGAAGATGAAGCGAAACCTTGATATAAGCCACAAATCGATGAAGAAGCTTGCATATTTTGACAAGCTAACAGGATTGCCAAACCGAGCATCCCTACAACAAGAATTATTGACGTCCCTCAGCGCAGCAAAACGAAAAAATGAACACTTTGCTGTTATTTTTCTAGACTTGGATAATTTCAAAGAAGTAAACGATACCCTCGGTCACAAAGTTGGCGACCTCTTATTGATAGAGGTCAGCGTGAGGATTAAAAAACAGTTACGTGGCAGCGACTTCATTGTCCGTGAAGAACTCGGGGAGCCAAATACCGGAAAGAGCTTGCTGGCCCGTCTGGCAGGTGATGAGTTCACGCTACTCATCAACGAGATAGAAGGCCCCAACGCTGCCTCTAAGGTTGCCCAAAGAGTTTTGGATGGGTTATCCCACCCCTTTATTATTGAGCAAAATGAAATCCACATGGGTGCAAGCATGGGTATCGCTATCTACCCCCAAGATGGCGTGGAAGCGGATGAGCTATTAAAAAACGCTGACTTAGCAATGTTTGAAGCAAAAAATAGCGGGAAGAATAATTTCGAATTCTTCACTAAAGCAATGAGTGCCATCGCATTTCAGCGTCTTTCTATGGAGAACAGCATTCGAAAGGCACTGGATAAGCAGGAGTTTATTTTATATTTCCATCCTAGAATTGCTTTAGAAGACGAATCTATTGTGGGGTTTGAGGCACTGATTCGCTGGGAAAGCCCTGAACTAGGATTCATCATGCCCAGTCAATTTATTCCTATTGCAGAAGAAAGCATGTTGATTTGCGAAATAGGTTATTGGGTAATCGACAATACCTGTCAACATATAAAATATTGGAAGGAAAACGGTTATCCTGACATACAGGTCTCCATCAATTTGTCGTCAATGCAAATATACCGAGGCGACACATACAATATGCTAAAAACCCTTATGTCGCTTTATGACATTGAAGGAAAAAACCTGGAAATTGAAGTTACTGAATCTCATATTTTGGATAACGAAGAAATATCCATCGAATTCATCAACAAGCTGCGTTCTTTGGGGGTCACCATTGCACTAGATGATTTTGGCACTGGATACTCTTCGTTAAGGTATCTTCAAAAACTGCCTATCGACGTACTCAAAATCGACCGTAGTTTTATCATTGATATTGAGGAAAACAAATCAACCAAGCAACTGCTTAAATCTATTTTCGATATCGCAAACAGTCTTGATATTGTAACTGTTGCCAGCGGTGTTGAAAACTACACACAGATTAACTTCATAAAGGACTTGCAGTGTGACTTCGTGCAAGGTTATTACTACAGCCAGCCACTTCCTGCAGAAGAAGCTTTTACCTATCTGAGTTCGAACTCATCAACATAAGATAACGCTAGTTCGATTTTGTAGGCTAGGACGACGTTAGTGGTAAGGGCTGCTGTAATAAAGGCTCATTTGCACAAACGTAGCTACTAAGATAGAGGAAAAAGCAATGCCGGCACCAATCAGTCAATTTGCGAATGTAGGAAACACCAAACTCCATTATCTATCAACGTCTCAGAATGTAACACCGAAGATAACGTTATTACTTCATGGGTGGCCGACATCCTCCTATCTGTGGCGCAATGTCATGAAACATTTAACACCAGATGAGACGGTAATAGCTTTAGACTTACCGGGGTTTGGCCAATCCGACAAACCCACACAGGGAGCCTATTCCCTTGATTACTATCAACAAATTATCCAACAGTTTCTAAATGCATTAGGTGTCAATAAGGTGAACTTGGTCGTTCACGATTTAGGCGGTCCAGTGGGGTTGTATTGGGCTGTTCTTAATCAGAGTAAGTTACATAAGCTTGTGTTACTAAATACACTGGTATACCCCGAGTTACACTGGTTCGTTAAGTTGTTTATTGCATTAAGTTTTGTACCCGGTATTCGAGGATTGATGTCGAGTCAAAGAGGGATCAAATTTGCCATGCAGCTTGGTACTACATCAACACTGCCGAATGAGTCCATAGATGTATACCAATCGCCCTTTCGAACAAAAAAAGAGCGATTGGCGTTAATACAGACATTACAAAAAGTCTCGCCGAAAAAATTAGCCACAATAGCAACCGGACTGAAAGATCTCTCACAGCCAATTCAAATAATATATGGCACCAAAGATTTCGCGCTTCCTGATGTTGCAAATACAATGAAACGCGTTAAACAGGACCTCCCTCAAGCCGTTATACATAAGTTGCCTGGTTGCGGCCACTTTCTACAAGAAGACGAACCAGAGAAGGTCTCGGCATTAATGCGCGAGTTTTTAATGTCGTAACTTGCAGCCCATAGAAAAGCTGTATATTATTACAGCTCACATACCGACCCTACAATGGAGTCCACCATGGCCGTAATTACCCGCTATATTGTTGAGCGTAACGGAGAAGAAAAAATGACATTCGTTAGCAAAAAAGAC
>CAJXXT010000319.1 GCA_913063495.1 uncultured Gammaproteobacteria bacterium
CCGGTTAGTTTCAAGATACGTTCTGTTGTGGTGGTTTTACCCGCATCTACGTGTGCGAATATACCGATATTTCTGTATTTGGATAAGTCTGCCATTGCTCTACTCGATAAGTCGTGGGGGCCAAAATTGCGCGTCAGTATACAGGTTTTTTAAGAAAAATTGGAAAAAATGGCAGTATATAGAACACACAATGAAAAAAAATCAGTTTAGGAGTGGGTTTTTGGCTGGCTCGACAAACTCACTCGCCTTCTTTTTGAGTATATAAGTCCTGTGAAATTTCACCGAGTATTTTTTAGTACTTTGATTTATATAGGTTAAATGTTTTTTTGTGGCTTTGTTGGCTAATCCAGTGGTTGATATCTTCCCTATGTTAACGTTGATACGATAATTTATTGAAAATAATGAAATGAGTGCAGCAACCGACACAGGGTGGGTATGAATCAGATTCTTGGTAATGGCTTGGGTGGTCTGAAAATACCGTTGTGCTATAGGGTTAGCATTAATCTGAATAATGCCAACCCTATAAAGAGCTGCCCTTTGTTCTTAGTGATTAGCCCATGCAATAGAACGCAAGCTTGTTGCCCTCAAGGTCTCGTACATACCCAAAGCTCATATTGTTACCCCTGGGGCCTGGGGCGCCTTCATCAGTGCCGCCCATTTCGAGAGCTTTTGCATGTAAGCTTTCAATGGTGGCTAAGTCTTTAACCAATAAAGCAATCATCGTACCGTTACCAACGGTTGCTGGCTCACCATTGTTTGGCTTGATGATGCCTAGCATCGCCGCGCCAGGTTTGTTTGACCAAACAATAATATGGTCATCCTCCATAATGCGCCTAGCCCCAAGCTCTCCCAGCAACGTATCGTAAAAAGCGCCAGATTTTTCAAAGTCGTTCGTACCTAATGTCGCGTAACCAATCATCTTTTGTACTCTCCAGGATTGTTTATTTGTGTTGCTGCTTTTGTATTTTTAATAGATATGGGGTGCAATGTGCGAATTCACACCCTGCAGGAAAAAAGGCTGGTCGGTAATTTCCAAAATAGGCTGTGCGTTATACAGGTTGTGGCGGGTGGCTTGCACCAGACTGGTGCGCTATAATGGGGCGGTCGGGTAATAAACGGCATAATTATCCTTTGCAAGTACTGGGGTATATGGCCGTCAAAGGATTGGCATGAGTTTTGCCATCTATTAGGAAAATTCTAAACCCTAATATTAATCTCCTAGTGGATCTGCGCAGTTAAGCAGAATAAGGAAGCACTTGTATGTCTAACACCAGTTTTAACGTATTTAACCTTGGCGATGGCAAGGTGCGTGTGCTGCACCTGTCGTGGGTGGCGTTTTTTATCACTTTCTTTATGTGGTTTTGTCACGCCTCGTTAATGCCTTATATCGTGGAAACGTTCGGTTTAACGAACGGTGAAGCGAAGGCGTTATTGTTTTTGAACGTTGCGTTAACCATTCCCGCAAGAACCATGGTGGGAGCGTTGGTAGATAAGTTCGGTCCACGTTTAATGTTTAGTTTGTTATTAGCTATTTCTGGCGTGATTTGTTTGGCATTTGCCTCAGCGCAAAACTACGAGCAGCTCGCAGCGGCACGATTTTTACTCGGGTTTACCGGTGCAGGCTTTGTTATTGGTATTCGCCTTGTAACGGAATGGTATGCAGCGAGACAAGCGGGAACCGCTCAAGGTATATATGGCGGCTGGGGTAATTTTGGTGCCGCAATTGCTAACTTTACATTGCCCGCCATGGCGGTAGCGTTTGCCAGTGTAATGACGGATGGGTGGCGTGGAGCCGTTGCTGTATCGGGTATCGTAGCGATTCTTTACTCTTTTGTGTTTTATCGGTTTGTACGTAACACCCCAAAAGGGTCGACTTACTTCTCGCCTAAAAAATTAGGGCCAATGGAAGTAACCAGCAAAGGTGACTTCGTTTTATACGTGATTATGTGCGTACCCATATTTGCGGCAATGGCGGTTATTTGCTGGAGACTTTCTCCTGCTGGTGTTGCTCTGTTATCTGAAAATGTCACGATAGCGGTGTGGGTTGGCTTGGGCGTGTGGTTTTGTTGGCAAGTATTTAATATCTATCGTGTTAACAAGGAGAACCTAGCAACCGAGATCCCAGAGCTGCACCGTTATAAATTTAAACAGGTGGCGATGTTAGATCTTGCCTATATGGTGACATTTGGTTCTGAGGTGGCGGTGGTGTCGATGCTGCCGTTGTTCTTCACCACAGAGTTTGGTTATGAGCCATCTAAAGCTGCATTGATGGCAGGCTTTTTTATGGCGATGAATTTGATCGCGCGTCCTGGTGGCGGATATTTAAGTGATAAAATTGGCCGTAAGAAAACCTTGTTGGTAACCGTTATTGGTTCAGCAATTGGTTATTTTGGACTGTCATTTATCACACCTGAGTGGAACTTCTGGACGATCACTGCCATTGTGGTTTTCTGTTCTTTCTTTGTGCAAGCTGGGGCTGGGGCAACGTTTGGAGTTGTGCCAACAATCAAGCGTCGACTAACCGGTCAGATTGCGGGGATGACGGGGGCTTATGGCAACGTTGGAGCTGCAGCGTTTTTGTTAGTTAACTCCTTTGCGAGTGCAAGTACATTCTTCTTGGTGATCGCCGTATCTTGCGTGGTTGTTTTCGGTTTGCTCTCGGTGTTTTTAGAGGAGCCTAATGGGCAAATTGCAGAAATACTTGAGGACGGAACGGTTGAGTTAATTGACGTATCATAGCCACACAAAAATCGGGGTGTTATGCGCCCCGGCAAGTGGTAGAATCCGTTTTTTTCAAAGATAGATAGGTTTACAAATGATAGTTATTCGTTGGGTTCTTGGCCGAATTATTCTTTTGGTTGATTTTTTATATCGTCCTGCAGGTATTAAGCGCGACGCGCAGGAGCAAGCGGCATTAGATGCAGAAACAGCGAAATTGTCATTGTATCAATTTGCGGCATGTCCATTCTGCGTCAAAGTACGCTGGTCGATGAAGCGTCAGTCATTAAACATAGAAACACGTGACGCAAAGCGTAATGCGCAGTTTGCAGATGAGCTTATTGCAGGCGGTGGTGCTTTAAAGGTGCCTTGTTTACGAATAGAAGAAGATAGCGGTTCAGTAACTTGGATGTATGAGTCTTCTGATATTCTAGCTTATCTTGATCAGCGTTTTGATTTGGTTGCAGAGCCCTCTTAAGGGCTCTTTACATTGTTGTTAGGAACCAATGGCGACTAGTGTAGGGTAATTTGCAAAAGGAAAGTCGCCTTTCTTTCGTTCTTTTTCAGTACCTTTTCCAGTACCTTTTACAGGCTTTTCAGCCTATAATCGCAACGAACGTTTACCACATTCATGTACTAAAAGAGTTACTTACCCATATCCATGGCTAAAAAAGACACAGCAACAAAATCTGGCAGTTCAACGATTGCTCGCAATAAGAAAGCCAAACATGACTACTTCTTCGAAGAAACCTTCGAGGCAGGCGTGGTGCTGGAAGGCTGGGAAGTGAAGAGTTTGCGAGAGGGTAAGGCAAACCTTGTTGATAGCCACGTGATGATGAAAAATGGTGAGGCATGGTTACTGAATGCCACAATCACGCCATTGTTGAGCGCCTCTACACATATTCACCCCACAGCGACACGCCAGCGAAAATTACTGCTTCATCGTAAAGAACTGAGCAAGATACACGGAGCTATCGCCAAAAAAGGCCTTACCTGTGTTGCCACTGCTCTTTATTGGAAGGGTCAGGTTGTAAAGTGTGAAATAGCGCTTGCCAAAGGTAAGCAGCAGCATGACAAGCGCGCGACAGAGAAAGAGCGTGATTGGGGGCGTGAAAAGCAGCGTGTGGTAAGACTAGATAACCGCTAAACGGCCTAACTGAGTTTGCGATTTTGCCGCTATAAATCGGTATAGTGGTATTGTTCTTCGTAATATCGTCAGGTTACAGGGGGTTCCAATGGCTTGGGTCTATCTTCTTGCCGCAGGGTGTATGGAAATCGCTTGGGCGGTGGCCCTTAAGCAATCTCAGAATTTTAGTCAGTTAGTGCCTTCCGCAATTTTTATTGTTACCGCCATTCTTAGCTTTCTTTTATTGTCCCTCGCCTTAAAACAGTTACCACTTGGTACGGCGTATGCTGTCTGGACCGGTATCGGTGCTTGCGGAGTTGCTATTATAGGCATGGTCTTTTTTGGTGACGGTGTATCACCGGCTCGTATCGCTTTTTTATTGATGATTGGCGCAGGCATTTTGGGCCTGAAATTTACCGTATAAGGAGGTTTTATGAATACATCTGAATCCTTATCGTATAAAGATTGGCATATCCCATGGGCAAATAACCAGCTCACGTTAAAGCAAGGGGTTGATCGTATGCTTGCTCTGGGGGCTCCTCAAGATGATATCCCATTTTTGGTTAAGCTAATGGAGAACCCCAGCTTTAGCATCCCAGGAATCACGTTGTTTCATGGTGCAGTGGACTTAAAGCAGCATGATTGTATTCATCTGGTGTTGGGGCGAGGCATGCTGCCAAAAGATGAAGCCTTTGTGATTGGTTTTACCATGGGTAGTACCAACCAAGTATCGACATCGGAGGAGTCTTTATTCTGCAAAATATCAAAACACCTCTATCCGCGTATCTATAAATTTGATGATGAAGATATTGGTATTTTTAAAGATGCGGTGCGTTTGGGTTCGATATCTCGGTGTGTTGCTCTTGATGGTTTTAATTTTGAGCCCTGGTTGCACTGCACGCTGCAAGAGTTACGTGAACGTCTTGGTATAGAGTCAGAGCTGATTGAGGCATACTACCAAGTAGAAAAGCGGCGCTATCCCCGTTCTCAAGCAAGTCAGCGGCTAATGGATAGCTAACAGCGTAAGGTTAATTTATGGCGTTCCAACATTTATCGGTTAATGATTTAAAAAGCATGTTAGAAACTCAAACAGTATCGGTTGTTGATATTCGAGACCAGCAATCGTTTATTGCAGGGCATATTGAGAATGCCATTCATTTGCACCAGGAAAATATGGATGAAGTGTTGCTGACATTGGATATGGATAAGCCATTAGTGGTGTGCTGTTATCATGGCAATTCCAGTCAGGGAGCTGCCGATTTCTTAAATGATAAAGGCTTTGATGATACCTATAGCTTGGCGGGAGGCTATGTTGCCTGGGCCGCTGAATAATAATCCATAGAAATCAGTCTTGTAATGTGCCATTTCGCCCTAATATGTTATAGTGAACACACTATTTGGGGGCGACATGGCTTCGACGGCGGTTGCAAACCCTTTGGTGCATGTCGAGTGGGTAGCAACACTCGTAC
>CAJXXT010000320.1 GCA_913063495.1 uncultured Gammaproteobacteria bacterium
GAGAGCACTTACCTCCTGCTGAATTTATTAAAGCTGCGGAGGAGTATAGCCGCATGGCCGCAGTGGATCGCTGGATAATTACACGGGTTTTGGAATGGATGAGTGAACATTCGGACTATATAGATAGTATCGGTGGATTTGCTATTAACTTGTCCGGCCATTCACTAAATGACGATAGTTTTTTGGACTTTATTTTTGAGAAGCTTGTTGAACACGATGTTCCTAGAAACAAGCTGGTATTTGAAGTGACGGAAACGACAGCAGTTGCAAATTTGGATGATGCCGCAGACTTTATTTCTGAGATGAAAGAAATTGGATGTAGATTTTCGCTTGATGATTTTGGCGCAGGTCAATCATCTTACGCTTACTTAAAAATGTTGCCGGTTGATTTTATTAAGATCGACGGAGCATTTGTTAAAAACATAGCGAATGATGATGTTGATTATGCGATGGTTAAATCTATTACCGACATGGGCCATTTTTTGGAAAAACTTATTGTTGCAGAGTATGTGACGGATCAGGATGTTCTTGATACGGTTGCAGACATTGGTGTGGATTATGTGCAAGGGTTTCATTTAGGGAGACCCTGCTTTATGGAGGAATTGATACAGCAATAGAGCCCCCCCCCCCTGTTTAGGGGGTATGGTCGTTCCCCTTTGTGTTTTATCATCAGGTCTCATTTGATGACAGGACAAGGGTTACCATTATGTTGATAACATCGCGAAAATTAGTTCTACCGTTTCTTCTCAGTTTATATCTAGGAGCCTGTGGTCAGGTCGACGAATTTAGTCTGGAACCTACGTCATTGCGTATAGTAAGTACAGATGACAATAATATTTTTGATCCAGCAGATGAACCCTATATAGGTATTATTCATTTTAGAGCATTTTTTGGTAGCGAAAGCAGCGTTGTGGTTACAACCAATACCGATTTAGATACCCTGGATACCAGTGCTGCGGATGGAGACGTATTGGATATTGCGCCTGATTTCCCCAATCATAATTTCGGCACTTTGTTTTTAACGACTCAGGATAAACTAGACGATGGCGCGGGTATGTGGGTCGCTGGAGCGATTTATATCGGCGTGGATCATGATAACCCAGGCAAAGGCCTTGTGCGGGATGGAATAGAAGAAATTGCCTTGAAGTTAGAGGATTCGCTGGTTACCCATATTGCCGGAGGGGAGTGGGGCTTGTTTGGTGGAGGTTTTTGGGAGGCGTTACAAAGCGTGATGGCTGATCTGGATGCTGAGAACGATGGGGATGGAATTGGTGGTCTTGGACGAGCCATTGCGGATGATCTTGTGGGTAGTAGTGTTGTTCTTTATATGGGCATAGAAGAAAGTTATTTTAACGCCTTAACCCCCTTATGGGAGGCAGCTGCCGCTAACGAGGGTGTTGAATTTATTGGTTGTGATAACGGCCCAGTTGCAATTTGTCCAATGAAAACCGATTCGAAAGTGTTAACGATGAATGACACTGCATCTTCTGGGGATTATCGGTTAACGGTTGATGCGACTTTCGAGTAATCAGACTCATCCATAGGTATCAATTAACACGACTGGGTTTAATCTGAGGATACTAAGCCCAGTCGTGTTGCCTCTAAGGTTGCCTCTGCTCTTGAGGATATACTTAGTTTTCTGTAGGTGTTTTTAAGATAACCCGCGCAGGTGTTAGCGCTGATCTTTAATAAATTAGCAATTTCTTTCGTTTTATAGCCTTTGGCCGCTAATGTGAGAACCTCTTCTTCTCGATTAGTTAATGACGATTCTATTTTAGGTTGTGTTGAACCTTGAAAGTGGGCGAGTATTTTTCTGGCAATAGAGGGGGACAACGGGGGTTCACCGACGAGTATTCCGGTCAAACGTTGGATGATTTGTGTTTTAGGTTGTTCTTTTAATAAGTAGCCTTTTGCCCCGGCTTTAAGCGCGGAAAAAATGTGTTTGTCATCATCGAATATTGTGGTCATGACAACGTAGATATCAGTATTAAATAGGTTGTCAGAGTCATGTATGGATTGTGCTAGATCGATACCTGAGCCGTCAGGTAAATTTATGTCCAATAGAGCAAGGTCGATGGCCTTTGTTGCTAAAACTTCCTTGGCGGCCTTAATTGTAGCAGCTTCATGAACAGTGATGCCGCTAAACGTTTCAAGTAACATTTGCTTTAACCAGGCTCGAGTTTCTGTATGATCTTCTAGTAATAGGGCGTAGTTCATTAACGTACTTCCTCGGAATTAGAGCTAAACTTTATTTGCTAGGTAAGATTGGCAAGGTAAATGTTGCTCGGCAATCGGTGGTATCGTGACTTTCCTGTTTGTTAATGATTTGCCAAGAAACACGACCACCTAGTTCAGCGGCGCGTTGTTGGATGTTGCATAGCCCTTTACCTGCTTTCCACTGATCAACGGGGTTGTGTTGGCCGACGTCTGTGGTGCATAGAACAATTTGGTTGTTGTCATGCTGCCAGTTGAAGGTGATTTTGTTGGGATGTGCGTGCTTAATGGCATTTGATATAAGCTCTCTTAAGGAGTGCCCGAGATTGAGCCACTGTCTTGGAGACAGTTTTATGTCGAGTAGACTTTCATCATGATGCCATGTCATATCAATGTCGGCTGACATTAGACGTTCTTCAATCTCATCCCTCCACACAAACAGCAAGTCTATTAGAGGCTTAGAGGTGTGGCTGTCTAAACAGTAGATGATTTCTCGTAGGTTTTTTAACGTATCTGATGCCAATTGTTGGGATCGCTTTGAATCCGTTTGGTGGCTGAGTGTTAATAAGTTTGCTGCAACATCGTCGTGGAGGTCACGCATGATTCTATCGCGCTCTTCTTGTATTGCCTTTTTTTGAAGCTCCCGCTGACGTTCGTTTTGTTTTATGCTTTCTAATAGGGTGGTAACGGTGCGAATGTCGTCATCAATGAATAATTTGTTACCTCGGTTTTTTCCCGTTAAGACAACGCTTCCTAGCGAGTCAGTCATCGGTATGACAAGTTTGAGCCCGTTACTAATGATGAGTGGTTGTCGGCAAGGTGATGTGCTGGTATGGGCATCTAGAGGTGTGTATAGATTCTTAAGTAAACCCTTCCAAAGTTCAGTTGTCGAGAGGCTTTCGTTTTGGAAAAAAAGGGGGAGATGTGATGCTTGTCTGTGGTGTACTGCTAATTTGTTTGAGCCTGTTGTTTTGTTCCAAATAAATGACCTAATAGGAAAATATAGCCACCATATAGCTAGTAACGCCAGTTCAAAACCGGCAGGTAAAGTGAAGCCAAATATATATACGATAAAGATATCTGTAACAATCAGGAAAGTGAAAACAGAAAAGCAAAGCCATGTTTTAAACCACCAGTTTTCAACACCAAACAGTTGATTCCTGTTGGCTCCTAAGATAAAACCCATAAACACACAAAGTGCTAAACCATTGGCGACCCATGTGGATACCCAGGGTAAGCCAAATAAAATCAATGGCACTAGATATCCGATAAAAACTAGCCCCATACATACAGTGATCGAAGTAACGATCCAAAAAAATAATACCCTATTTTGGGGTTCTACTTTACTATTTCTCCACTGTTTCAAAGCGATAACGAATCCAATACCAACAACAAACAGAGAGGGGAAGTAAAACAGGCTCAGTGGCCACTCGATCCATTGGTACCACTCATTTATCCAAATGCTGAATGTTATTATGGTAAGTATTATCGGCGTTGCGTATCCCTGTTGCTGTTTAGGGTAAAACCAAAAAAATTGCGTTAAACTCCAGATAAATAAGAAGCCGCCAAAGTGGTTGATGTGGATTAAGTAGGTAAATATATTGCCTGGCAAGGCCAATTCTCTAGCCGCATAAATTGCCATGCTGTATTGCATGATAGCGAACCCTGCACCAGCCAGTGCTAAGAGTCGTGTTATCGGGTGGCCTCTTTGATAGGACCAAAACCCAACTCCCACAAAGAGTGCGATACTGCCATAGAAAATGAGTAACCAGTATTCGATTGGAATGGATGAGAGTTGAGGTGATTTTGATTTAACGGTTACTTCGGAGGCATCGTCGAAAACTAATGTGATTTCTCCACTTGATGCAAGAGAATAGACTTGTTGCTGTTTGATGATGAATTGATCTAGTTGAGCAAAGGATGTGAAATGGTCAGGGTCTGGGGCAAAGAAAGTAGAATCTATGATGATATTTTGTTGATGGCCTTTAATGCTATGTAAGGTGCTGTTTTGAGGCGCGGTATTTATTCCAGTGTCTAAAGTGATAGCTGATCCAAAAATATGGATCTGTAGGTCATAGTACGGCTGTTGAAGTAAATATTGAATGCTACCGAATACGATTAATAGAGCGAGGCCCCCTATACCCATCAGAACTTTCAGTGGAGCTACATTCATTAGCCAAAGAGGGCGGGGTGATGTTAGGTCTGTGCTATGTGGGGCCGCATGCATAGACAGTTTTCCTGACTTGAGGTTTGCAAAGGTATGGCATGCCATCTTAATAGAGTAAGTAACCGCAAGACAGGATTTGATTACTCTAGATGACAAAAGACATGAACCTAATTAGGGGGCAGGGTATGAAGTTGTAGTTTTAAAACGGTCGAAAGCTAGGTACTATGGCGTCCTTGTAATCTTTGATGAGGCCCAGTTTTTGGATACGATTTCCTATAATTTAACGAATATTAAAAAAAGTCGCCAAGGTATTATCTTCGCCTTAGATTTTTTGATGCTTGGGTTGGTTTTTATTAATTTGACTTGGCTGATATTTGACACCTTTTTTACCAGTCAGCTATTTCAATCGGGCCTGCAATGGGTATCTCCTAGTTTTACACAATTTTACAGCATCAATATTCACCCTAATTTTGTTGCATATGACTTGATTTTCGTTAGTATTTTTCTTGCGGAGTTGTCGGTTCGGTGGGTAATTGCAATCCATCAAAAGACTTACCATCGCTGGTTCTTTTATCCCTTTGTCCATTGGTACGATGTGTTGGGTTGCATTCCTGTAGGGTCTTTTCGTTGGCTTCGGCTGCTGCGTGTTATATCTATTCTATATCGCCTTCAAAAGTATGAAATCATTGATCTTTCCAAAAGCTACCCTTTTCGATTTATAAAAAAATATACTGATATCATTGTGGAAGAGATATCTGACCGTGTGGTTGTTAACGTTCTTGATGGCGTTCAAGATGAGATAAAAACAGGTAGCCCTGTGGTGGCAAGGATTGTTTCTGA
>CAJXXT010000321.1 GCA_913063495.1 uncultured Gammaproteobacteria bacterium
CCGCCCATCTGACTTAAATAGACCACCTTAAACAGTTTGATGACAAAGAGTTCTAATGCAACAAGAATCGCCAGAAAGCAAAACAGCCGCTACTCAAATAGCAGAGGCGTCCAGCAACGATCAAATCGCTGCGAAAAATACGGTTGAGAGCACCACTGAAAATAACGCGACTAACAGCACTGCAGAGACTGTTAACACGGAACCCGTTGAGCCTCCTAAAGTCCCGTTTAGCGACTTAAATTTAGATCCTCGCTTACAACAAGCCATCGCAGACATCGGCTTCACCCATTGCAGCTCAATTCAAGCTGAGTCGTTACCTCACAGCCTTGAAGGGAAAGATCTCATCGGTAAAGCACAAACCGGTACTGGAAAAACGGCAGCTTTTCTTATTACTGTTATCAACACATTACTCAAACGCCCTGAGCAAGAGGAACGCTATAACGGTGAACCTCGCACATTGATTCTCGCACCAACTCGCGAATTGGCCATGCAAATTGAAAAGGATGCGATTGACCTTATCAAACACACACCCCTCACGCTGATGAGCATTGTGGGTGGCATGGACTATAAAAAGCAACAAAACCGTTTAGAAAACGAAATTATTGATATCGTTGTCGGCACGCCCGGGCGTTTAATTGATTTTTTAAATAACAAAAAGTTGTTTTTATCAGAAATTGAATTCCTCGTTATTGACGAGGCTGACCGTATGCTAGACATGGGGTTCATCCCCGATGTAAAACGCCTGATTCGCCAAGCACCACGCAACGAATATCGTCAAACTTTATTGTTTAGCGCCACTTTCAATCAAGACATCATTAACCTCTCAGAAAGCTGGACGTTTCACCCTACCCACATTGAGATTGAGTCTGAAAGTCTTGCCAATTCCAATGTAGAAAAAAATATCTACATTACTACCAGTGAAGAAAAATTCACCTTGCTCTACAATATTATTATGCAAAAAGAGCTAGAGCGCGTCATCGTATTTTGCAACCGACGCGATGAAACGCGAACACTGATGGAACGTTTAAAACGAAAGAATATTCAAGCGGCGGTTCTTTCTGGTGAAATACCGCAGCATAAACGTATGCGAACATTAGAAGACTTTCGCAGCGGCAGGCTTAGAGTACTAGTTGCAACGGATGTCGCTGGTCGAGGCATTCACATTGATGGCATCAGTCACGTAGTAAATTATACGTTGCCTGAAGATCCTGAAGACTACGTGCACCGTATTGGCCGAACAGGTCGTGCCGGTAATACAGGAATATCCATCAGCTTTGCCTGTGAAGAAGATGCATTTCAAATTCCAGATATAGAAGAACTTCTTAAAGAAAAGTTGACGTGCTTACAGCCAGAAAAATGGATGTTAAAAAGTATCGGTTAACAATATTAGCTCCATATTAAATGCCACGCATAAAAAAACCAGTATCATTTGATACTGGTTTTTTTATGCGCTAACTGAAATTGCTAAGCGTGCATTTCTACAGGGACATACGGCTCGCCCCAGTTTTGACACAAAGCTTCTCGTAATGCTTGCACATTATCAACCCCAATACGTGCAATTAACTGTGCCTCAATTTCCGAAAGCCCTAACACGGTATTTTGACCAATCTCGTGGCCTTTGTCCGTGTAAGTAACAATCTTAGCACGCCGATCCGACGGATCAGGCTCTAAGCTCACATAACCAAATCCTACAAGCTCATTAATTGTCTGGTGAATTGCTTGCCGTGTCACACTCATTCTGGCAGCGATCTCTGAAGGGCGTGTAACACCCTCTCCAATACTAATAAACACTTGAGATTGAGCTTTGGTAATTTGTGCCCAACCACGTTCTTTTAAAGTATTCTGTAAGCCTTCTTCGGCCCAGTAAAATGCGCGCATAAAAAGCTGCGCCAAATTGGTATTTATCGGAACTGTCATAATTACAACACTGTCACAAAATTAATGGAATTCAGGGCTTTCGCCCACTCACTTTGTTCTGCCTACTACCCTTGGCCTTTGATGTCGGAGATCAACACATCCTTTTCTTGCCAAATCCCACCAAGCCACTGTCTCAGCTCATCACGGAATTCTGGATCACCTTCATAATCACCTAAAGCCATCCTTTCTGGAATTGGTCTCTCGACGATTTTGACAGTGATTTTTTTCACTCGCCCAAACATCAGATCCCAAAACTCAAAACTCTCATCGTGATACACAATCGTCACATCAACCATCGACTGTAATTGTCCACCCATTGCAGACAAAACAAAGGCAACGCCCCCTGCTTTGGGATTCAGCAAATGGTCATAGGTCGATTGGTGCCTCACTTTCTTTTCTTCATTAAAACGTGTGCCTTCAACAAAATTCATCACCGACACAGGTATCTCTTTAAATTTTGCACAGGCCTTCTGTGTGGTCTCTAAGTCCTTGCCTTTCATTTCAGGGTGTTTTTGCAAAAAGTCCCGGCTAAATCGCCTCATAAAAGGAAAATCTAATGCCCACCAAGCCAAGCCAAGTACAGGCACCCAAATCAGCTCTTTTTTTAGAAAAAACTTCAAAAATGGTATTTTCCGCCAAAACACTTTCTGCAATACAACAATATCTACCCACGACTGGTGGTTACAGGTCACTAAATACCAACCGCCATAACGTAGAGAGTCGGGCATATCAACATCGATTTCAATTTTCTGCGTCAGCGCAAGAATACCACCATTAATACTAACCCATGTCTCCGCAATCCAAATCAGCACTTGCGTAAGCACTCGCCGAACCCATTTTAACGGGATCAGTATTTTTACCAGGGACAATAAGAGCAGCGGCGTACACAAGCTCACCGTGTTTATTATCACCAATGTAAAGGTTAACAGTGCCTTTATTGGGCCAGGCAAAAACGACAACATAATGAACACTACTTAATAAATTTTTAACATCAAACTGACACCTAACTACGTTAGCCGTCTCTTTATTTGCGCCTATTATGCCACACCTGAGTGATATATAAACACCCTTGACAGTCAGCTATCTCGAGTGGAAAGTACGAAAAGTTACAAAACTGTTGATATAATTACCCCTACGTCATTGAAATGGAACTAAATCAACAGAAACCTGCTCTGATATTAAAATAATGTGTAATTTTGTGACTAAAACTAGCAAATTCCTTTATTATATCGCCGCAGGTGACACTGTGTTTATTAGGTTACAGGCAATCCTGTTACAAGATCACTACAAAATTGCTTTCGTTTTCTTTGAAAACAAAAGCGACAATAAGCAACTACCGATTATTCATAAAGCTCCCTGATAATCCATTCAATCGAGACCCCGTTTTAAAAAACAAGAAGTGTATACATACAGGTACCTCATGACGCTTGAACGCAGAACTCCAATAAAAACAAATAGCCTAACAGCAGCACTCAATATTGTTGTCAGTCTACTTATATGTACACTTTCAGTCTCCCCTGTGCATGCCGACGAAACATCGCTCAACCTGGCCATCGACACATACCTTGTCGGTTTTCGTGCCTGTAACGAAGCCAACAGCCTTCGCTCTTCAGATTTGGCCCAAGCAAAAGCAAACTTCAGCTATTACACTCAACAAATAAACAAAGCAATTGCTATTGATGAAAGCATCTTGCTCACCTCCTCTCGTGAGATGGATACAAACATCAAATATTGCAAACGTGTCGAGTCCAATATTCAACGAGCAGAAGCCACCCCCATACTGGAACAAGGCATCGATTTTTGTAAGTCATCTAAATCAGCACTATCAAACAACGACCTTACCCTAGCAGCCAATGAAATTGGTCAATATCAAGAGCTAAAAGAACAAGCATTAATCATTGCTCCAGATTTAATGGAGGTTTTTGTACTTGCCAGTAAAATCCGCACCTGCACTCGTGTAGAAGAAAAGCTTCAGAAAGCGGTGAATACCGCAACACAAGCAGAAGAGGAAATGAAAAAAGCAATCATTGCCTATCAAGACTTTAAGGCTCAATGTGAAAATGCTCGCCAATTCACAAACAAACCAAATTTCGGCGCATACCAACTAACCAAAGCCAACAAACTTCTCACCCAAGCCCATAAACGTAAAAAGAGCGCCCGACAGAATGCAAAAGCGTTTGAGTTGGCAGAAAAGAACCCCAATAGTGAAAATGCCGTTGCGCTAGTCTCACTAATTAAAGAATCACAGCAATGTGAATCCGACGTATCTTCAGCCATTCGCCGCGTAACAAAGACGCAAAGAAACAACCAAAAACAACTTTCCAATGCAAGCAAGTCCCTGGCCTCGGCATTAAAAGAATGTAAATCAGCACAAAAAGAGTTCAAAAAAACTCTCACTATCGCTGAGTTGAATAGCTTAAAGGGCCTTTACAACGCAACATCCGACGTAAAAGAAAGCATTACATCAAATAAGTCGCTGGTAAATATCGGCCAAAAGTACAAAAATTGGCCCCAAAGCAAAAGCCTCAAACAAAACCTAAAAGACACCACCTCATGCTTATCCATATTTGCCGCTACGCTAAAGGCAACAAAACCAATACCCAACACCCCTGTGGCTATCGACAACAGCAGCGAGCCGACACCCAGCACAGTGCAAAAGGAAGAAACCTCAGATAACACTGCAACAAATACTGAACCGGCCAGCACAACGCTTAAAAGGGAGCTAGCCGAAGGCACCAACAACACCACCAACAATACAAACGATGTCGAAGGTGGCGATGAGGAATTTGATGAATTCGATACAAATACTACCTCCAAAAAACACAAATCTTGGCTAGATGTCATCAACTAGCATCAAGCCAATACCTCCACCTATCCACTTCCCATAAACCCATTTATAAACCAGTCTGTATACTTTATTAATTAACAGGCAAAAGAATGCCCGCGATATTAGCGGGCATAGTCTTACAGATAGACTGACTGAGAGAGGAAGGGGCGATTACCGCACCTCCTCTCCCCAAATGACTTAATAGAATCCGAAGTTATCTTCTTCCATATCCATCAGCGTATCCAAGCCACCATTAAGTATAGTTTCAACACAGGCGCGAGTTCTTGGCAAAATACGCTTAAAGTAGAAGTTAGCCGTCTGAAGCTTAGCTTTGTAGAAAGCGTCATCAGAACCTTCTGCTATTTTATCAGCCGCTACCTGAGCCATACGAGCCCATAGGTAAGCAAACGTCACATAACCAGAGTACATCGCGTAATCTACTGAAGCAGCACCAATTT
>CAJXXT010000322.1 GCA_913063495.1 uncultured Gammaproteobacteria bacterium
GAAGATCGATTTATTTCAAGCAGTGGAACGATTTTAAATGAAGGTATAACGGGCTATTCTTATTGGATTCGTTTTACTTTATCGTCCCATCCATCAATAGCTGATGTTAGTGTTAAGAGGTTATGGTATTTAGAGGTTGGTAGATCACAATTAAATATCGCCGAATTATATATTTCTCAGGTTGATGGTAGTTACGAAGTTATTGCAGCAGATATCAGAAAGCCGTTTTCAGAGCGGGACGTGGTGCATGTTAACAGCGTATTTCCCGTTAAGACTTTGTTGTTTGAAGAGAAAACGTACTATCTAAAAATACGCAATGACAATGCGTTATTTGTCCCGTTAACACTATGGAATCCTATCGCATTTGCTGAGAAAGTAGCGTACGAAGAGTTTGTGTACGGGCTGTTTTTTGGCGGCATGTTAATAATGGCATTTTATAACGTATTTGTTTTTTTATCTGTTAGGGATAAGGGGTATCTGTATTACTTTCTTTATGTTTTTAGTATCGCATTTTGGCAGTTTATTGAGAATGGCCATGGGTTGACCATTTTTGGTGATGGTGGGGGGGTTCTAAGCAAATATTATCTTCCTCAATTATTGATGTTTTCATTTTTTATGATGATTCAATTTACTCGGGTTTTTCTGGAGACGGAAAAAGATATGCCGGGTACAGAGCTTGTTTTTAATATTTTTAAAATGATCATTTTTGTAAGTGCGGTTTCAGCATTTTTTGTTGATTATATTAGTACGCAGATTTGGATGTCAGGTTTGTCGATGGGTTTGATGATTATTTTATTAGTAACCGCAAGTTTTTCATGGGCTGGAGGGAATGAAAGTGCTCGATATTTCTTTGCGGGGATTTTGGCAACAGTCTCTGGTGGCCTCCTATTTGTTGGGGTGCTTGAAGGAGTTTTGCCGGCAACACCAGCGTTGTTGTCTTCCGCACCGATAGGTACATTGGCTGGTGCCGTTTTATTATCATTTGCGCTTGCCGACAGAATAAAATTTTTGCAGTCAACAGCTTTGGCGGCAAATCAGCGGTCAATGGAGAGTTTATCAAAATTTCGCTCCATTTTTGATAATGCGGTGGAGGGAATGTACCGGATGACCCTTGATGGAAGTATGGTAAGTGCCAACTTATCGATGGCGAAGCTTTTGGGTTATAACTCTGTCGACACTTTACTTGCCTCTGGCGTGGAAGCAAGCAAAGTGTGTTATTCAGATCCAGTTACGCAATATAATCTTTTGAGTAAAGAGGGTGTTTTTCAAACAGAGATTGCTTATGAAAAACGTAGTGGCGGCGATGCATGGGGGCGACATTCAGCTCAGCTCATCTTGGATGCAAGTGGTAAGCCTAGTCATATTGAAGGTACGCTGGTTGATATCACTGCAAGAAAAGAGAAAGAGCAAGCTGAGCGAGAAAGAGAAAAGAACCGTGTAGAAAAAGAAGTGGCTAGTGCATCGGCGTCGGCGAAAGGTGAGTTCTTGGCAAATATGAGCCATGAGATAAGAACTCCTCTAACGGCTATTATTGGTTACAGTGAGTCACTTTATGATGAAGAGCTTACGTTTAAAGAAGAACAGAATGCGGTAGATACTATCATTCGAAGTAGTCATCATTTATTAGGGCTGATTGATGATATTTTGGATTTTTCTAAGATAGAGGCTCATCAGCTTGAAGTTGAGAAAATTGATGTCGATATTGCACTGTTAATGAAGGATATAGAGTCCTATTTTATTATGAAGGCAGTGTCTCAAGGGCTTTATTTTAAGGTGGATTATCAATTTCCAATGCCAAGTAAAGTTATCGCTGATCCAAAGCGATTGAAGCAAATATTACTTAACCTTTGTAGTAATGCGTTAAAGTTCACTAAGGAGGGTGGCGTTACGATTGAAGTTGGTTGGGATGAAGGCAGAAGGTTAATGCGGTTTGCCGTTTGTGATACAGGTATTGGCTTAACCGAGAAACAATTGGGTAAGTTGTTTCAGGAGTTTTCTCAGGCAGATGAATCAACGGCAAGAAATTTTGGCGGCACGGGTTTAGGGCTTGTTATTTCTAAAACACTAGCTGAGTTAATGGGGGGGACTATTGATGTTACCAGTGTACCAGGAGAAGGTAGTTGTTTTTCCGCGTATATTGGCGGAGAGTTACCCGAGCGTAAGGATTGGATTAGTGGTTGGGATACCTCTAAAAAGGAAACGAAAAAACGAAGCAGTAAAGGGTTGTCGATTCCTAAACTGAGTGGAAAGATTTTGTATGCGGAAGATAACCCGGTGAATCAAAAGCTAGTTGCTATGCTGGTTAAAAAGACAGGAGCAGAGCTTGTTTTGGTTGGGAACGGTAAAGAGGCGGTGGAGCAGGTTGAGAATAATGATTTTGACCTGGTGTTGATGGATATACAGATGCCGGTCATGAACGGTGTAGATGCTATTAAGGCGATTAGGGATAAAGGCTATACCTTACCAATTTTGGCGCTTACTGCAAATGTTATGCAAGAAGATGTAAAAATGTATACAAAAGTGGGCAGTAATGGTTGCTTAGCTAAGCCTATTGTTAGGCCTGTTTTTTACCAAATGCTGGAGAGCTATTTGGGGGCGGAGAAAAAGGGCGAGGAAGTCTAGCGTACGGAGCGTATATACGCATCAATTTGCTGGCTTATAGTTCTATATAATTGCAGCTGTGTTGACTAGTCTGTCTAATTATTCTGCGTACCATTCTTCGTACCAAATGCCTACAAATTCAAACAATCAACCTATTGTTCTTGCGGGGTTGTTGTGTCAGGATTCCGTAAAATAATAATACCCTCATGTCTAGGAGGTTAACGTGAGTTTACCTACACAAGTTCGCCTAAATCGTAGTTTTGATATTACAAAGTTACAGTCAGATTTGGAGTCGGCACTACAAAAATTTAAAGCTTTACCTCAAGCAGGCCCTTACCATGATGGTAGTTGGAAGGGTATTTCGTTGCGCAGTATTGATGGTGATTATAAGAACCCTGTTGCGTTTGTTGAAGGTGGGCTATACAAAGATACGGAAGTGCTTTCTTTTTGTCCCTATTTTAAGGAAATTTTAGATAGTTTTTCATTTCCTATTAGTACAGCTCGATTGCTATTTGTGGCGCCAGGGAAAAAGATAGGTGAGCATGTTGATGTGGGGTTTAATTGGGAGACGGGTATGGTTCGTCTTCATATACCTATTGTTACCCATGAAGATGTGATGTTCTATGCGGGTGGTGATCGCCTTTGTTGGAAGGAGGGTGAGTTCTGGTTTGGTGATTTTGCACAGCCCCATAAATTGCATAATCAGAGTGATGTCGTTCGTGTGCATTTGGTGGTTGATTGTTTGGTGAATGATGCGTTGTTGGCATTGTTTCCGGTTGAGACGGTTGCGGATATTGAGTCCCAGACAACGATTACTCGGCATGCGCCAGCGGTGGATGTGGATGATGAGGTTCGTTCTCAGTGTGATGGAATCTTTCGGTTGCCAAAAAGCATGTCACCTTTGCCTTTGTTTGGGCGAATGGCGGTTGAGAATAATCAGTTGCAGGCGTCGATATTTGGTGTTCCATTGCCGTTTGGGTTTGATGCTGTTGAGGCTAGAAAGTTTAAGTATTTGGGTAATGAGATTTCGTTAGTTAAGGGGGATGAGCGTGGTGCTACGTTGTCGTTGTTTAATTCTAAGACGGATAAGACGTTTGCCATTGAGGTGATGAAGGATGTGAGCTTTTTGACTAGGGCTTATATTATTTTTCAGAAGACGGTTGTTGGTGGGATTAGTTGGTTGGTTAAGTTAAATAGTCGAAATCAGCAGCGTTGGAAGAAAATCACGGGTAATGTTTAAATAGTTTGATGTTGGAGTGTTTGGCGGATCTATGAGAGCGCGCTTGATGAGTAATATACCCTTTCAGAAATCGCAAAAGATCGCATCCCTGCGTGCTCGACTGCGGCGGAGCCTGCCCCGCGAGCAACGCGAGTGCATTGGGTATCCGTGCCGCAGACGTTTCTGAAAGGGTATATTACTCATCAAGCACTTGTTGTTTAACGGCTAGAGTGTTTTGAATAGCTGGCTTTTTAAACCAATCTTATCTAAGTGTTTCTACGGTATTCTGTGCTAACAATCGTGAGAATGTGATTCTTCCCGTATCCATTGCTAGGTGCGTTGCGTCATAAAACATCGAGGGTGCAAATGCTGGGTGGTCTTGGTAATTTCTAACGGTAACCTGTTCTTCTTTTTTCAGTCGTTCTAGTAATGTTTCTTGCCTTTCTAGCGCTTCTTTACTGGTTGGAATAATCGTACGATTACTTGGCATTAATACGATTTCTACATGATTGGAGAATGATTTGAATTCTCTAACGATGTTTTGGAAGTCTTCAAAAAGTGGTTCGCTAAATTCCAAATCAATGATGTCGCAACATTCAATACGGCCTTGAGCATCAAGTGCTAGTGTTTTTGGGTAGCGCATGTTGTTGGATAGTGCGATTGCGGCTGACTTGGCTTTTGATGAGAGATCCATCATGTCTATGAGGCCGCCTTGTGTTACTGGGTTCCATACGTGTGATTTTTTCGTAATGGGGTGTTCTTGAGTGATAAAATCACGGAATTGTTTTTGAATGGAGCGTCGGTCTGATAGGTTTTGTAGATGGTCTTTTGTGAATTTTCCAATCGATGGTGCTTGATCTTGTGCTGCGCCAACGAGAAATCGAATACCGCCTGTGATGGCTTCTGCTGATACGCCGTTGCGTATGTAGCGGATGCTTAACATTCGTGCGTAGCGCTCTGTATCTTCGAAGGCTAAGTTGTGTATTTCTTCTGGAGACATGAGTACGGCAGATACTTGCTCCGTCATAAAGGGTCTGAAATTTTCACGTTTCTTGGTGGTTAAGAAGGGGTTGAATTCAATGATCGCTAGATCAACTTTTTTACCTGAACGTTGGTAGGCTTCCTTCATGCGTTTTGCGAGTAATAGCTGATAGCTGGGTTTCATATTGCCTAGGCCCAGGTTGAAGCTTGTTATATCAATGTCATGTTGGTTCTTTAATGCTTCATCATAATAACGTGGTGAGAAACCATCTTTGATCAGTGATGAACCAAAAACGATGACGGACGGTTCTTTGGTATTAGCAATGTAATCCAGCGAGTCAACTACGGAGCGAATACGTTGGATGCCGAAGACATCGCCGGCATTTTTTTCTGTGCT
>CAJXXT010000323.1 GCA_913063495.1 uncultured Gammaproteobacteria bacterium
CAGGCTCCTGGAATATTTAAGGCAATTCTATAATATGCTTTGTTATCATAGCTTTGCATCTGGCTGCGCCACACTGATTTGTTGGTACCCATACCATGAATAAATATGATAGGTTCAGCAGAAGGGTCTCCTTGCGCTAAATAGCTCCAGTTTTCACCGTTGATAGTAAAGTTTTTGTGCTTGACCCGCCAAAAGCTAGCGATATGAGAGGCTAAAACATGAGTGTGATCTTGGCTCATTAGCGGTACGTTCTCCGGTGAATCTGGGAAGGGTAGCATGGCAAGATTTTCTGATCAAACTTTGTTCTGCTTGGAGGGTTGTATGTCACAGGATTTTGTTATTTTATTGCATGGGTTGGCGAGAAATGCTCGATCAATGAATGTAATGGTATCTGCGTTAACGCGGGCAGGGTTTGGTACGGTTAATTATGATTACCCATCGACAAAATACACCATCGAGTTACTAGCGAGTGATGTAATTGCTGATGCGATATCTCGTTGCCCGAATGGTGCAAAAATCCATTTTGTTACCCATTCGATGGGTGGAATACTGGTTCGTCAGTATCTAAGTGAGAACAACATCCCACATATGGGGCGTGTTGTTATGCTAGGCCCACCAAATAAAGGCAGTCAGGTAGCTGATCGGTTGAGCAGTATGCCTGGGTATGGTTGGTTTAATGGACCTGCAGGGCAGCAGCTAGGGACGGGCAGTGATAGTGTTCCCAATAGTTTGAAGGGCGTAGATTTTGAGTTGGGTATTATTGCTGGTACTCGAAGTGTTAATTTATTGTTGTCCACGATGTTGCCTAAACCTGATGATGGGAAAGTTTCTGTGGAAAATACCAAGTTAAAAGGTATGGCGGATCATATAGCTATGCCCGTGTCACACCCTTTTATTATGAAAAACCAAGATGTTATTCAACAGGTAATATACTTCTTGCGATGTGGTTCATTTGATAGGTCGCGGTAAGTGGATTTTTTGATATAGATATTTATGAATACAGTGCTCTAAGATATTCAGCCGTAATACCTGGTTTATTAAGGGGCAGACTAATGGTATGTGATATGGGTAAGGTTGGATTGGTGTATTGCGCGATGGATAAGGAATTTAGGTCGAGGATGATATTTTTTGGATGTTGATAAAGGTAATTTCTAATGGATGCCTCAAGTTGTTCAGTGTCTAATGCTAATTGCGTTTTTTCCAATAATGATAAGTTATTTGGACGGTTTATCTCTCCCAGCACCATAAACAAATCGTTATCATTTTTGTACTTGTGGGAAATATTGCAGTTTTCTAAAAATGATGTGCGAATGTTATTAAGTTGATCTGTAAATTTCCCGTTGCTATGAGGCCATCCCATTAAGACTACTTTTCTATTTTTCCATTGGATTTGAAACGATCGTGTGTTTGGGAGCTCTCCAGCGCTAGTGAATCCATTAAACGATGGATGGAACCCACCAAATTGGAGGGTCATTGGAAAATTTTTATGAACGGTTGGCGAAAAATTGAAAAAGTCCATAGTGATATTGTTTTTTGAGCTAGTTGCTATGTTGAGATTGTAAAATGAATTGGTTTCGTCGTCGACTCTCTCCATTCCAATAATTGTTCCATGGATTTGTTTAATATCGTAGGGGCGAAAAAATTCACCAAGAGGTGATTGTTGGATTTTTTGTATGCAACTGTTTATAACCAGGCCTAAACCACCAGCTTTATTTCCGTAGAAAGAAACAAGGGTTAACTGTTTTTTTTGGTTTTTATTAGACATGGTTATGGTTCTATAGTTATAGAAAAATCAGAATGGATGGTTAAATTATAGCGTTATAACCGATTTTTTGTGTTGATTTAGCGCTTGTTAGGCTTGAGTTTGTTGAATGATTGTTAGGTGACCACAGTTACTTCATCTTGCTCTATTGACATGGATGTTATTTCATAGCATTGTACTGTATGAATATATAGTTTTGATGTTGCCTCTTGATATTGTGTCTTAATGCGGTGTATTGATATATACAATATTTGAAAAATCAGCCCGGAAGAAAGATGCCTGAACCTTTAAAGAATTCTTACAATAAGCCATATGTTAGTCGTTTAGTGGATAGTTTTTTAATGCATTCCCCAAACTTTGATGGAAAAGCTCTTCATCGAAAAATATTTGATGATGATTGGGAGGGACGAGAATTAAAATCTCGAATGGATCATATTGCAAAAAACATTTATGACGTTTTGGGGCTTGATTATGTTTCGGCGCTTAATATTCTAAAACCTGTTTGTGAAAGTTTTGGCGGATATGAGGCAATGTTTTTTCCTCATATTATTGAATTGTATGGTGTGGATCATTGGGATGAATCTATGGCTGCACTTGAGCATATGACGCAGTTTTCAAGTTCAGAATTTGCAGTTCGGCCGTTTATTGTTAAAGCACCTAAAAAAATGATGAAACAGATGTTACGTTGGTCACGACATGATAATTATCATGTGCGTCGCTTATCATCTGAAGGTTGTCGATCTCGTTTGCCTTGGGCAATGGCACTTCCTGCATTTAAAAAAGACCCAACATTGATTTTGCCAATTTTAGAAAGATTAAAAAATGATGAATCTGAGTATGTGCGAAAAAGCGTAGCAAATAATATAAACGATATTGCTAAGGATAACCCTAGATTGGTGAAGGAACTGGCTTCGCGATGGTTAGGTGAAAACTCAGATACCGATTGGATTGTTAAACATGGGTGTCGTACATTGTTGAAAAAAGCCGATGCGGAGGTGTTGGCGTTGTTTGGTTATGTTCCTGGTCAGAAAGTGGAGGTATTGGCGCTTTCGATAGTAGATAAAACAGTAGCTATAGGTGGAGAACTAAATTTTACTTTTTCATTGTCGAGTAAACGCGTTACGTTAGGTATGTTACGTATCGAATATGCAATTGACTATATGAAATCGAATGGCTCTCAGTCCAGAAAAATATTTAAAATATCTGAAGGTGATATTCAAACAAAAAACAAAGATGTTAAACGTAAGCAATCATTTAAAGAAATGAGCACAAGAAAGCATTACCCGGGGCCGCACGCTTTAGCGGTGATAGTAAACGGTGCAGAAGTAAAGAAAATGACATTTGATGTTGTCTAGTTTTTTGCAGACTCCCAAGCAATCATTGCCGCTTTACGCTCCGCTAACCATCGATAATTACCCAGGCTCCCAGTTTTTTGAATAACACGATGGCAAGGGATAAGATAAGCAATATTATTCTTTCCCACAGCAGACCCTATTGCGCGGGAGCTTTGTGGATTACCTGTTTGGGTAGCTAGTCCTTGATAATGTATTAACGTGCCAGAGGGGATGTTGAGTAGTGCTTGCCATACTTTTAATTGAAAGTTGGTTCCCTTTAGGTGCACAGATAATGGTGTGGTGTTATCCCAAGTATCACTAAAAATTTGAGATACAAATTGCTGCGTTAATAAGGGTTGGTATTGTAATGTAGCGTTTTCCCACTGTTGTTGGAGCTCAGTCAACGCTATGGATTGGTCGGTCGTAAAAGATAGGTGGCAAATACCTTTGTCGGTTGTGGCAATGAGGCATTCTCCAAACTGTGTAGGATGAAAACCGTAGTTAATATCCAATCCTTGGCCGGATGTTTTTAATTGCCCCGGGGTCACTGCTTCACAATGGATTAAAAGATCATGCAGGCGGCTTGACCCACTAAGTCCAAGAGATAGTGAGGTCTCATTAATGGATTGTTGTTGCTGGATAATGGAAAGGGCATGTTCTTTGGTTAGGAATTGTAAGAAACGTTTTGGTGTAATGCCTGCCCAACGCGTAAATAATCGCTGAAAATGAAATTCACTAAGGCCTACTTCTTTTGCAATATTCTCCAGAGGAGTGTTTGGAGGGCAGGTATAGAGATAGCGTATTGCGGTTTCAATACGCTGATAGTCTTGAGAGAGGTTTTGAACATCACTTGGGGGCTGCTGTTTTTTCATGGTGTTAGCATAAACTTCCTGGTGCTTGGCTAACACCCGGTTCTTGCTAATTTTCAAAAATAGACTGTTTTTCCGCTAAATATTGTTTTACTCGTAAAGGTAAGGCGGCTAAGACCTGACTTACACCTTGGTTTACTAGGCCGTTGATATATACCGATTTGCCCCCCATAACGGCGTTATAACCTTCTTTTGCTACGGTTTGAGAGTCCATCCATAGGAACTTTGGCAATTTACTGACGGCTTCTCGAACACCCATGGTGTCGTGAAATTCACTGTAGGTAAATCCAGGGCACAATGCTGTGCAAAAGACATTGTGGGGTTTAAGTTCTAGGTCAATAGCCTGCGTAAAATCTAGAACAAATGATTTTGCGGCACCGTATAAACTACCGTTGAGTTGAGGTGAAAACGCGGCGATGGAGGCAATATTAATAATGCGACCATATTCGCGCTGTTTCATGGGGGTGGCGAATAAGTGGCACAGATGAACAAGGGAGGTGTTAAGAACCTGGATGAAATCCAGATGTTCTTTCCACGCACTATCTATAAATCCACCTTCAATGGCGTAACCTGCATTGTTCACCAAGGCATCAATGTTAATACCTTTTGACGTTACGCTATCAAATATCATTTGAGGGGATTCCGGATCCGCTAGATCAGCGGCGATAACGTACGCCATCGCACCATGTTGAGCTTTTATCTCTGCTGCAATCTCGTTGAGTTTGTCTTCTCGTCGAGCAACCAATACAACATCAAACCCCTGTTCTGCAAACTCGCGGGCAAATGCCAGCCCAATACCTGCGGATGCGCCAGTGATTAGGGCGGTTTTTGGATTTTCGTCGATGTTTTGCATTGGTGTGCTCCTTGACTGTTTTTTGTTATGGGGGGATGTTAGCAATGGGAGGCTGACTTGACTAGTGCATGGAGAAGGTAATTTTCAGACATAAAAAAGCCGCTTAGAAATTAAGCGGCTTTTTTATGGTTATGCTTGTCGTTGATAGCGCCTAGTAAAGTGCTCGAGTTCGCATGGTGCCTTTAATAGCTTTGAGTTTTTCCAAAGCCAGCTCTCCATATTCTGCGTCAACATCGATTACAACGTAACCGATATCGCCACGAGTTTGCAGGTATTGCCCGCAAATGTTGATATTATTTTCTGAGAAAACTTTGTTTATCTCAGACATAACACCAGGGAT
>CAJXXT010000324.1 GCA_913063495.1 uncultured Gammaproteobacteria bacterium
GATGCCATGGATAAGATTCGTGATAGTAGTAAGAAAATAGCGGATATTATTGGTGTTATTGATGAAATTGCTTTTCAGACAAACTTGTTAGCACTTAATGCGGCGGTAGAAGCTGCTAGGGCAGGGGAGCAAGGTCGAGGGTTTGCGGTGGTGGCGGGTGAGGTGAGAAACTTGGCCCAACGTTCTGCGGCAGCGGCCAAGGATATTAAAGATTTGATTAATGATAGTGTATCAAAAGTGGAAGATGGCACCATGTTGGTGGGGCGTTCCGGTGATACATTGGCTGAAATTGTTAAATCAGTGCAACAAGTGGGTACACTTATTGGTGACGTCGCAACCAGCGCAGAGGAGCAAACTTCAGGTATTGAACAGGTTAATCAAGCCGTGTCACAAATGGATGAGATGACCCAACAAAATGCGGCACTTGTTGAGGAAGCTTCTGCTGCGAGTGAGGCTATGTCGGATCAAGCTAAGCAGTTAGGGCAGTTAGTGTCATTCTTTAACACTAGTTCTTCTGGTGGATCGGCTGGGGGAGGCACTGCTTTATTGGCTTCTCGCTCGACAGCGGTTAAACAATTGCCTAAAGCTGCGGTTGCACATAAAGGGAGTGGTGGAGGATTTGATGCGTCTGATGAATGGGAGGAGTTCTAAGTCCTGTTTTAAAATAGAATGTTAAGGGAAATAAGCTTCTCTGAATGATAAAAAAACCTGCTTCTTAGCAGGTTTTTTTATGTGTGCTCATTAATAGATGTTCAAAAATCAGTTTGATGTTGGGGGGGTATTTTTCGCTGCTTTCTAATAATTGGTCGGTGTTATAACCATACTTGTTTGCTGACCCTCTTTTTTTGAGAAGAAGGCTGTACGTAATAAATCCTTTCTAAAAACAAGGACTTTATGCTTTTTTGATTGGTAAACCCTTACTTTTTGTCATGGTTCTCCCTGTTATCTGGTCTAAGCTGAGTGATAAGCGAGGGTTTTTGGGCTGGTTGCATCTGCATATTCAGTCTTCCCACAACGTAACTCACCTGTATACCGGGCTACCTTTTGCACTCATGGTTGAGAGTAAGAGGTGATAATGGAGAGAAGCCGAATGAAAATTAATATGCCAGTCACCGATCACGAAGTCGTGATGCAAGAAGGACAAACACTGGTTTCAAAAACGGATCTTAAAGGGACATTGACCTATGTTAATCAGGGGTTTCTTGATATCAGTGGGTTTACAACGGACGAGTTGATTGGGAAAAGTCATAATATTGTTCGTCATCCAGATATGCCACCAGAGGCATTTGCTGACCTGTGGACAACGTTAAAAAAAGGGCGCCCCTGGACGGCGTTAGTGAAGAATCGTTGTAAAAATGGTGATTATTACTGGGTCGTTGCTAATGCTACGCCGGTCTTTCAGAATGGGCAGGTTGTTGAATATATGTCGGTGCGCTCAAAGCCTACACAGGAGCAGATTCGGCAAGCTGAAGTGTTGTATATGGATTTAAAGGACGGAAAAGTTGCGCTAAATGAGGGACGAGTTAAAGAAACAGGGGTGGCCGCGCTAACGGCTCGCTATAAAAGTATACCCTTGGCTAAAAAGTTTTTGGCCATTCAAGCCATCATGGTTGCCGTTGTTGTTTTGATGGCTTATTCGTTGTTTATCGGTAGCGGTGTTCTAAATCCTGTTGTGATGATGGCGGTTGCGGTGGTTATGTTAGCTGCATTGGCCTTAACGCGAGCAACGTCATTAGAAATACTGAAGGGGGTAAAAGACGTTGCTGTTCATACTAGACTTTTGGCAAGTGGCGATTTTAGTCGACAAATATCGGTGGATCGTGACAATGAAGTTGCAGACCTGTACCTCTCATTAAAATCTTTGCAAATTAAAACTGGCTTTGATATTGACGACTCTCAAGCTACTGCTAATGCAGCAACGGCGATAAAGAATGCATTGAATGTGTGTAACACCAATGTGATGATGGCCGATAAAGATTACAACATTATGTATATGAACGAAGCCGTAACTAACATGATGAAAACGGCAGAGGCGGATTTAAAAGAGGTGTTGCCAGATTTTAATGCCAATGACCTCATGGGGCAGAATATCGATATTTTTCATAAAGACCCGTCACATCAGCGGCGCATGTTAGATAACCTAAAAAATACCCACCGAGTACAGTTGGAGATTGGTACTCGATCCATTGTGATTGTTGCTACACCTGTGTTTGATGAGCAAGGGGCACGTCTGAATACTGTGGTTGAGTGGGAAGATAGAACGGAAGAATTGGCCAGAATTAGCGAAGAGCAGCGTGTTGAGCAGGAACGTGCTGATGCGGACGCGAAGGTTTTTGCAGAGAACTCACGTATCAAACAAGCGTTAGATAATGTTTCTGCCAACGTTATGGTGGCGGATAAAAATTTAAACATTATTTATATGAATGATGCTGTTATTGGCATGATGAGAACAGCGGAAGCAGATATTCGAACGGACTTGCCTCAATTTTCTGTGGATACGTTGGATGGTGCAAATATTGATATTTTTCATAAAAACCCTACTCATCAACGGGGCTTATTGGAGCGTCAAAATACCACGTTAGATTCAGAGTTCCTGATTGGTGGTAGAACCTTGCGTGTTGTTGCTAATGCTATTAAGAGTGACTCAGGTGAACGTTTGGGTACCGTGGTTGAATGGCAAGACCGCACAGAAGAGGTGGCGATTCAAAAAGAAATTGATAATTTGGTAGCCTCCGCCAGTGCCGGTGACTTGTCCGCCCGGATTGATGAGTCAAACAAGAAGGGTTTCTTTAAAAATGTCAGCACCGGGTTAAATAACTTGGTGGGTGTTTGTGACAATGTGCTTTCGGATATTAATGTGGTGCTCGCTGCTATGGCTGAAGGAGACCTGACTAAGCAAATGACGGGAGAATACGAAGGGGATTTTGCCAATTTAAAAGATAATGCCAATAAAACTATTGGGCAGTTAACCAGTATTATCGGCGAAATCAATGAGGCGTCGCTTCAAGTCTTAAGTGGCTCCGAAGAAATCGCTGCTGGTAATACGGATTTAAGCCAGCGCACGGAAGAGCAAGCGTCATCGTTGGAAGAAACGGCTGCCAGTATGGAAGAAATGACCAGCTCGGTGAAACAAAGCTCTGATAATGCGCAAAGAGCCAATGAGTTAGCTGTAGGTACGCAGTCTCAAGCAGAAGAGGGTGGTGCGGTAGTTGCTAAAGCAGTCGATGCCATGGATAAAATTCGTGGTAGTAGTAAGAAGATTGCCGATATCATTGGTGTTATTGATGAAATTGCTTTTCAAACTAATTTGCTTGCACTGAATGCAGCGGTTGAAGCGGCAAGGGCGGGAGAGCAAGGTCGGGGGTTTGCGGTGGTGGCGGGCGAGGTGAGAAACTTAGCCCAACGTTCTGCGGCGGCGGCGAAGGACATTAAAGACCTGATTAATGACAGTGTTGCCAAGGTAGAAGATGGCACGGTATTGGTAGGGCGCTCTGGCGATACGCTTGCGAATATTGTGAAGTCGGTACAAGAAGTGGGCGAATTAATTGCTGATGTGGCGCAAAGTGCCAGCGAACAAAGCTCTGGTATTGAGCAGGTGAATCAAGCGGTATCACAAATGGATGAAATGACCCAACAGAATGCGGCTTTAGTAGAGGAAGCATCTGCTGCCAGTGAGGCTATGTCAGATCAAGCGAAACAGTTAGGCCAGTTAGTGTCGTTCTTTAATACTAGCGGGGTCGCTGGTGGAGCCCCAGCACTAGCGCACCGGCCCCCCGCTGCTCGGGCACATCGAGCTATGGCTGTTCCCATGAAAGTGGCGGTAAATAATGGCTATGATGAGGGTGACGAGTGGCAGGAGTTTTAACACTGGCGTCGCATTAAGGTAAAATGTAGACATAAAAAAGGCGCAAATAGCGCCTTTTTTATGTCTGATGTGTTCCGTCGATAGGTTATCGTCGTCGAGGAGGCTCATCATTTCGAATAGGGATCAAGACTGGTTGCAAATCACGTGGGTTGTTATCATTCGCAGCATGATCATCAAACGGAAGGCTAAAGCTCTCGAATAGTTCAAGTAATGCGTGTTTTAGTTCCTGCCAATTCATAGGGTTGCCTCGTGTGGCCTGTTGTTGTGACAATGGTGTATGACAACGGTTATGACGATTTTTAACTTCTATTAGTACTAGTTATAACAGCGTCCATAACAACAGTATAGGCAAATTGGAAAAAAATGGCGCAATGAGAATAAAAAAGCGCCAAAAAATCCAAAGTGATTTAGCTTGTTAAGTGAGGGCGTATAGTTTGAAGCATTGCCTTAAACAGCTTAGGCTGAGCGCAAACAATGTTGCCTGATTTTAGGTGGCTCATGCCACCGTTAAGGTCGCCAACCAAACCACCGGCTTCTTGTACTAACAAAACCCCAGCGGCCATATCCCATTCTTTAAGGCCAAACTCCCAAAAACCATCGTATCGTCCTGCGGCAACGTAGGCGAGATCTAAGGATGCTGCACCTTGGCGGCGAATCCCTGAGCATTGCTGGGCAAAGTCTTTAAACATACCCATATAGCTGTCAAAGATGTCTAGTTGATCAGGGCGGAAAGGGAAACCTGTGGCGAGTAATGTGCCAGGTAATACTTTTCGGCTGTTTACTCGTAAACGTTTACCGTTAAGTTGAGCTCCGCGGCCTCGTGCAGCGGTAAATTCTTCTTTACGCATAGGGTCTAGAACAACGGCAACTTCAATTTGATCTTTTATCGTCAGAGCTATTGATATAGCGAAGTGTGGAACACCATTAATAAAATTGGTGGTGCCATCTAGAGGGTCGATAATCCAAACGTAATCTTTGCCATCATCAATACCTTCGATAAGGCCCGTTTCTTCACCGAGAAAACCATGATTAGGGTAGCGTTTGCGAATACCTTCAATGATGCTTTCTTCTGATGCTTTATCAACGCGGGTAACAAAGTCATTCACACCTTTAGCTTCAACATCAAGTAAATCCACTTGTTCAGCAGCTTGGGCAATCATATCGCCAGTAGAACGGGCAACAGTTAACGCGGTATTTAGCATCGGATGCATAGAAAATAACCTTTCGAAGTAAAGTATGGGTAAAGAAAGCAAATTGAATAAAGAGCGTGGGT
>CAJXXT010000325.1 GCA_913063495.1 uncultured Gammaproteobacteria bacterium
ACCAAGGCCGTTAACGACCTACAGGCCGTACTGTATAGAAACAAGCCTCTTGACGAATGGGACAATCAATCACTATTAGACGCCACCGGAAATATCGAGAGCATAATAGCCAATAAAAATGTGTCGTCAAATGCACTGGTTGATTTACACCCAAACCTATCTCCTAATCTTTCTTCCTAACCTTTCTCAAAGTCGCCCTGACTAATTAAGAATGATTTGATTTAGCGCATCCAGTTGATACTGCTGCGCTAAATTTTGCAACCGCTTACCAAAACAATTAAATCCATCTCCTGCTTCGATCTCTTTGGCAATCTTGCGTACTTTTGACATATTCCCTTTACGTTGAGCTACTTCTAAATCTTCCCGCTGTTGTTTCGGCAACTTTCCAAACAGCGCAATCATGTCTTCAATTGTCAGCTCACGACTAACAACAGGGCCTGAATGATCCTCATATTCTATATCGAGTGCCAAATGTTTTGCTAAACAACGAAGTAAATCTCGATCGTGTACGGGTTTAAACAAGTAATCCGAAAACAACGAATGCTCTTCATTTTTTAAGAATGCTTCGAAATGAATGCTAGCGGTGAATGCTACCACTTTAATATCTTGATCTAGTGAAAGAATCGTTTTTGTTGCCTGTAAACCATCAATCTCTGGCATTTCTATATCCATAAAAATCAACAATGGTTTTTCGCGTTCGATTAATCCATATGCTTCTAGCGCACTTTCTGCCACATCAACAGAAAAGCCAAGCTGTTTTAAGCGTGTCGACATAATAACGCAATTATCCTGCACATCATCCACAACCAGAATATGAATATTTTCCGTACCAGAAAGGCCCGTTGGCTCAGCGTCTTTCGCGACCATACCTGCTGATTCATCAATAGGAAGCTCTATTTCAAAATAGAAGCAGCTGCCTTTTCCAGTCTCACTTATTACCTTTAGCTCACCGCCCATTAAAGCTACCATATCCCGACTTATAGACAGACCTAAACCGGTACTTGCTTCCTTCGATGTACTACCTTTTGACTGTCTAAATGGCTCAAATATACACTCTTGATCTTTTTTAAGAATACCCTGCCCTGTATCTTCGACAGAAAAACGCACAGCTCTGGAAGATCCCACACTAACAGATAGACACACCTTCCCTTTATTTGTGAATTTAACGGCATTACCCAACAAATTAATAATGACCTGTTTAATTTTTTCTTCATCACCAATAACATTAACAGGTATTTCATCACTGAAATCCAAATGAAAATCCAGACCTTTGGCTTGGGACTTCTGATCAATGATAGACATAACATTGTCCAATGCAGCTGCCAAATTCATTGGTTTCTGCACAAGCTCCATCGCCCCAGACTCCATTTTATTTAAATCTAATATATTGTTAATTAACGCCAACAAATGTTCTCCGCACCTATTGATATGGGAAACATATTCCTTCGTGTTTTTTTCAAGATCAGAGCGAGCCAATATTTGTGTATAACCAATAATCCCATTAAGTGGTGTACGTAACTCGTGTGTGATATGTGACAAAAACACGGTTTTTGCCTTATTCGCTTTATCCGCCCTTTTTCGCGCCTCAATCAATTCAATCTCTGCAGCTACACGCGTTTTTATCTCTGTCTTTAAATTTCCATTTACAGACTCCAAATCCACCGTTCGTTGTGAAACTTTCAACTCCAAATTATTCTGATAGTCTTTAAGTCGGTTATATACAGAGGCATACATTTTTGCCAGTGCCTTTATTTCATTATTTGGGAGGTTTTCATCAATCTCTAAAGGTTCATCATGTGATATTTTTGTCAGACTATCGTGCAAATCAGACAGCGGACGCCCTATATATACCCTAGTAAAAAAATAAAATACTAGAATCAAACATCCCGCAATCAACAACTGTTGAACTAACAAAAGAATTAGCTCAATTTCCAACTTACTCTCATACTTCTCCACTGACAAAAACAATGTACATTTAGCAAGAACATGGGTGCCTTTTAAAATAGACAGCTCCTTTACGACAAAATTATCACTATTCGTTAACGGGGCATCAGTCTTCTTCAGAAAGTCACCTTTCCGAACGAAGTACGTTGACCTCCCCATCAAATCGAGCTCACTCAACGTTATAGCAGACAAACTTTCAATATATTCTTGAGACTCTATCAAGCTATCTATTTGTTTAACGTTAAAGTCCCAAAGCGGAGCAGGCAGCGCTATCATTAACAAGCTTTCAATGGTTTTAATATCGTACTGTAACTTCTGATCAACAGACTCTTTGATATTTTGATAACGAAAAAAACCAAATATCAAAATAAACACAATAATCATTACTGTTGCGCGACTTAATACATTATAAGCCAAGCTATCTTTAAATACTGAGGCAACCATTAATCCTGAAACTCGTCAAATATACGTTCAAATACGTGATCATTTTTTTCAAACAGCGCCAATATGACAGGGTCAAATTGCTCTGGCTTGGCAATTTCATCACCTTCCAAAATAATACGAACAGACGTTTCATGAGAAAAGCCTTCTTTATAAGGCCGCACTGATCGCAAAGCATCATACACATCACATACAGCAACAATCCTTGCCGATATAGGAATATCCTCTCCCTGTAATCCATCAGGGTAACCTCCGCCACAATATTTTTCATGGTGACCAAGGGCAACCTCCGCAGAGTACTGAATCATTTTACTATCCGATTGGGATTGCAACATCGCATGTCCAATTTGAGTATGCGTACGCATGATGTCCCATTCATCTGCCGTCAACCGGCCATTCTTGAGTAAAATGGTATCAGGGATACCTATCTTTCCAATATCATGAAGCGGTGCCGCTATTTGAAGTCTTTCTGCATCAGCCTTGCCCCACCCCAATAACAATGCAGTCTGTCTTGCATATTCCCCTATACGTCGAGTATGCAATCCAGTTTCTATATCCCGATATTCTCCCGCGACAGACAGTAAACGTAATGACTCTTTAAATGCACCCTCAAGCTTACGATGAGACTCGGTTAACTCTTTTGTTTTTTTTGTAACTTCTAGTTCCAAGCTCGTTTTCAGTCGATCTAGCTCTAGATGTGTACACAACCGAGCTAAAAGCTCTTCGCTCTGAAAAGGCTTGGTGATAAAATCTTTTGCACCAACAGAAAACCCTTTCACTTTGCTTTGAGTATCATTTTGAGCAGAGAGAAACAAAATAGGAACAGGTCGTATATCAGCACATTGTCGTAATTCCTGTGCTGTTTCATAACCATCCCAACCAGGCATGTTAATATCTAACAGCACGATGTCTGGCTGCATTTCTTTCGCCGTTGCTAACGCCCCCTCCCCACTTACCGCTGCGATAACTTCATACCCTTGATCCTCAAGAATATCACCAAGTACCGCAAGGTTTGTCGGCTCATCATCAACAATAAGCACAACAGGCTGATTTTCCATAGTAGGGGGAACCATTATTTGTGAAAAAGAAAATTTCTCTATGACGAATATAACATGGCAATTACCATGCCTTTCAGTATAGCGGCTGATTAGCCAGCATGCTACGCACCTAAAACATCACAACGAGCAGGCACAAAAAAAGGCCAGAATTCACTGACCTTTTTTTGTGCCTGCTCGTTGTGTTAAGCGTATCAGATAGCGTTATCTTTACGTTGTTTCTTGCCTACCAAGAAGTCTGCAATCGCCGGTAATAACCAAATCGCACCAATCATATTCCAAATAAACATAAAGGTAAGCAAGATCCCCATATCGGCCTGGAATTTGATGTCTGAAAAGATCCATGTTCCAACACCAAACCCTAAGGTAATCCCTGTAAATACTACAGACTTACCAGTAACACGAAGCGTCTCGAAATAAGCATCTTTCAGATCCAAGCCTCTCTCAATGTGATAATGCATTTTGGCATATATATAAATACCATAATCTACCCCTATACCAACACCCAATGCAATCACCGGCAATGTAGCAACTTTCACCCCAATGCCCATCATCGTCATAAGTGCTTCACATAAAATGGAGGTCAAAAACAACGGTAATACAATACAAACAACGGGGCGCCATGAACGGAATGTGATAAACACCATCACACAAACCACCAAGTACACCAGCGTTAGCATCGTCACCTCTGCCTTCGCGATCGTTTGGTTAGTTGCGGCCTCAACACCGGCGTTGCCCGAAGCCAACACAAATGTTGCCACATCAGGGTCATTATTTTTTGCCGCAAATTCAGCAACCGCAGTAACCGCTCTTTCTAAGGTTGCTGCTTTATGATCATCTAGGAACAAAATAACCGGCGCTAAACTACAGCTAAGGTTCATCAACCCTCCTGGCAAATTACCAATAGAGTTATTTAAAATATCTTGGATCTTTGATAATTCACGCCACTTAAGACTTCCTTCGTTGTAACCAGTAATAACCAACTTTGATACCGACACCAGTGACAATGAAGATTGCACACCTTCAACATTCTCCATATGCCACATAAACCGATCAATAGAACTCATTGCACCGTAACTAGTACAACTATCCTCAGGCGTTTCCACCATCACAACCAATACATCCGCGCTTACTGAATAGTGCTCGGTAATAAATCGGTCATCAATATTGTATTGAGAGTCAGGTCTTAACTCTGGCGCCCCAGGATCAAGATCACCAACTTTCAAATCCTGTTTAATATTGATCCCAATACCAGCAAGAATAAGAGCAACAATAATTGAAAGTGCAGCGATTTTAGGGTCGGCAAATGCTGATAGCTTCACCCAAATTAGAGGTGGGTTTTCTTGCTTGCGCAACACAGAAGCAATCGCCGCATTGCCTACACCAATATATGACAACACTATGGGTACAAACACGAGTTTCGTTAATATAATTGTTGCAACACCAATACTGGCCGTAATTGCAAGTTCACGAATAACACCAATATCAATAAACCATAAGGTCATAAACCCTATGGCATCACTCGCCAACGCCAGAATACCAGGAATATATAATGCTCTAAATGCACCAGAAGCCGCGACAAAGCTATCATCGCCATTTGCCGATCTAACCGTCATTTCGTTAATAATCTGTACGCCGTGACTTACTGCAATGGCAAACACCAAAAATGGCACCAACATAGAATAAGG
>CAJXXT010000326.1 GCA_913063495.1 uncultured Gammaproteobacteria bacterium
AAGGAGCGATGGAAAGTAATGCGGTGACAATGGTATTACGCAGAAGCTTTTGACGCCTCAACGAACGATTTAGTTGATGCCTGGTAATTATTTTCTGTTCTATTAAGATCTCGCCCAGCTGCTTATAAGTAGCACGTTGAATCTCGATTGCTGATTGCAACTGGTCGTTGGTTATTAAGCCTCTATCGACTAGCAGGGTGCCAATGCGAATTTCTTTTCCTGAGTGCTTCATACTACTGATCCTGTCGTTTTGTTGTAAGCTGATTTGAATCCGCCATAACAAACCACGAACGATTTATTAATTACAATATCGGGTACCTTTTTAAATGACAAGAAAATCTTAGGCTTTTGTTGTTTTATGAGGAATTATTATTTCAAGTGAATACTTTATATCTATAATCACTAAAGTATTTTATTAGTTCAATGATTGCAGTGTTGATATATCCTGTGGGAATAAATCCAGATTAGACAAGCATATTGATGGCTGGCCATTGTTTTATATGTGCTTGGAAATCGTATTGGCAACCTTGATAATTTCGGCAGCATAAACCTACCTTTATATCTAACAATCCATGCCGAATTTGTTTTCAATGAATTTAGGTGTGCATGCCTCATAGGGTAAATCGAGAGTAATAACGACAAAATGAATGTTTTCAGGAAGATCTTTGATGTCGTCGTGAGATATGTCGCGAAGCACGCGTTTAATTAATCTTAAAATGCCTTTTTCTGTGGTATCAATACCCAAGTCAGCGGCTTTTTTTGCAAAACCACCCACGTTAACCAGTGCCATGGGTTTGTGATAATAGTGGTGAGTACTTTCTTGTACTACATCGCTAAAGAACCGTAGGATTTCGGAAGAGTATTGTTCAATGTGTGTACCTTCAGTAATAGACGTCATTAAACGAACGAGTTGCTGACGTAGCTCTTCTTTTAGTGGGAACCCAAGGTAAGCTTGCGCATCTTCAGACGCTTCTGAAATTGCCATTGAATCTAGATAGGCGGCCATGCCTTTTAGATCGTGTAATGACATTTTCTTGAACACTTTTTGTATGACGAGATGGATCGTTTTTCGTACAGCACTCACAATTGAATTGGCTGCTTTTCTCACCATAGGGCTGAGGGAATCCCTTTCTGCACTGGGCTTTTCATAATAAAACACGAATGCAGAATCGATGATGCTATTAAGAGAACCCACAAGCTCATCTCTTGTTTTTATAGGGTCTACAGGCTTAGCATCATTACTATGGAGTTGAGTGGCTACGCCTCGAATCCGTTTTTGATCGTCTTTCTTTATTGGAAAAACCCAAAAAGCATTATCGTTATTTAGAAGATCTAGCATTAGCGTATCGCTTAATTCCTTAAAAAACATAAATTAATGCCGGAAACATTCATCTAAAGCTTAACGAATGTCAAGATACTATCTGATATTTTGGGTAGGAGGCACTTTGTTAGTCATTGATTCTTCTTGGTTCTACGAAGCAGGCATTCGGCATACGGTTCAACCTAAAAGTGGACCGAATTGGCATATTTAAAGTTAGCTGAATCAAATAAATTTAATACCGCAGGAAGCGCTGCGCCCATGTGAGTCTAGATTAACAGCCGTGATCGAATGCGCTTTCGTTTTGAATATGAACCTAATCAATAACAAATTAAGAACTTTCGGGAGATTAAGCATGAAATTGTTAAAGTACACGGTAATTGTCTCGGCAATGTCCGTTGCAACTATGTCCGTTACAGCTATGTCGGCTCAGGCTGGCAGTTTGGGTAAGCTGCTGGGCAAAGCGGATATTGAGATTCCAGATAACAATTGTTTCTGGACGGGCCCCTATGTAAAGGAAAACCCCGTTACCAACATAGCCTTCCCGGATACAGGCGCCAAATACTGGGCAACAAACTTTTCGATACCCGAAGGGGCGTCGTTAGATATCTATGGTCGATATATGCATAACAGATATATGTCATTTAATTCATATGATATTACGGGTGAGAACCCAACGTATGCTCCCGGAGATGCGATCACAGACATTGACCTAAATCCCATTTTCCGCTTTGCAAAAAACCCGTATATAGAGGGCAATCGTCGAAATAAGCTATTCCGAGGTTACAAAATCAAGGTGCTTCCTGGCGCTCCTGAAGCAAGTGACCCTGATAACACGTTACACTCAATGGGGCAGTACGGTGAACGCGCAACGATATTACTTCGTTCTTACGTTGAAGATGAAGATACGGGAACCACTGCTGGTGAATACCTTCCTTCCCCGGTTGTCACTCTTAATGATGGTACGGTTATTACCGATATCGCAGAGATCTGTCAGACCTTGGAAGTCGATTCTTCGATTATTAATCCGCCACTAGTTCCAGTCGACAAATATGACCAAATGGCAGCGTTTGGGCATCCATATAGTCTTGATGCGACGGAAGAAAACCCAAATACTTTGACGAAAGCATTTAACCCTTCTGATGATATCAATTGTGGCTGGTTCGGTTTTTGTCACCCAGCCCCAACGCAAGCAACGGGATACTATGCCAACCTGGATAATCAATACGTGACGGCGGTTACTACCAATGCGAAACCCATTGAATATCCTGAGACGGCACTCGGCCTTCCTGCGGGCACCACACCACGCGGCAAAGTGGTGGTGGGCTTTCAGAAGAGTCCTGAACTAGCAGTTGCAGTCTTCAAAGGTAAGTTGCCAGTCACACCAAAAACGCTAGAGGGTAGCAAGCGAGCAAAAGCTGGCGAAGTACGTTACTGGTCTTTCTGTACCAATGAATACATGTCTCAGAAAGTGACGGATTGTTTATTCGACGAGCAAATCACCGTCGATGAAGAAGGTTATTACACCATCGCGGTTAGCTGGGAAGAGGATCGTCCAGAAAATGCCACTGCAGAATGTGGTTATAACTGGCTACCTGCCTCAATGCAAGGTGACGGTTACCTGGATATTCTTGAGCAAGAAGTAGAACGCGGTGAACTTGACCCATCTGTTTTGTCTTTGCCTAATCAACTTGGGAAGCCCAGGGAGAACAACCCTCACCAGAATATTGTGATTGTGCGTAATATGTTGCCCGCAGCAGACTTTGAACAGGCAATTCAAAATGTCAGTAGCTACACTGATACAGAAGCGGTTATGGGAGAGTATGCAGTACAGTATCACTATGAATCCACAATCGATTTTGAATCACGTGGTTGTAACTAATGCCTGATGTCTACAACAATTAACAGCTGTTAGTTGGTACTGCTAATGATAGAAAAACCTGGCACCTTTGGGTGCTAGGTTTTTCTGTACTGGAGAATAGAAAGATCATGGCCATCAGCGTTTCAAGAAACGTAATTGATCAGAACCTGAAAAATCTTTTTTGCCTGATTGTCGAAGAATACCCTGATGTGGATATAGCGGCACTGCGAAACGCCTTAATCGATACGAGCCAGTTTACAGATCGAGTTCCAGTTGAAATTGTGTCCCAGAACATCAACACCATCTCACAGATTCTTGGCGAACCACTGCTCGGCATAAAGATTATTGATCGATTCGATCTTTCTACCATTCCCTTTATGCAATTGATTCGAGAGCAATACCCCCCGCGACAGGATTATGAGGGAAAGATGATTATATTTTTGTCCGAGTATTTTTCTACTATCACTGAGGTTATCGATATTCACTTAACCTGGAAGGACAATAGCTTAACAATTGATATCACCCGCGCTGAAGAATTTGTCTCAGATATTCAAGTAGAGGGCGCTATGTATGGCATCGTAAAAATCCTATCCTCACTTTCAAATATCTCCCCTCAATACATTCAATTTTCTCATAACTGCCAAACGGATTCCGCGCGTTATAGGCCATATTTTCAGTTACTTCCTTTGTTCGAGGCCTCAAAGAATCAGGTTGTATATCAAGCCAAACAAGGCGGATTTGATACGCTCAATGATAAAACGCTTAAAGCCGTCTCTGGTTTAAACGCACTTTTGAAGAAAGAATTCCCAGAGTCAAATATCGTTCAACAAACGAATACTATCCTAAAAAGCACCCTACATTTTGGGGAGCCCTCTAGGGAACGTGTAGCAAGCATACTAAATATGAGCATTAGCTCGTTGAAGCGCCGCCTCAAAGAACACCAAGTTGATTTTAAGCACCTATTGCTCACACTGCGAAAGGAAATGGCGGAAGACATGCTCATCAGTCAGAAAATCAAAGCATCTCAAGTTGGCTTTTTGCTGGGCTATAGCGATAGCACAAAATTCTATCGAGCGTTTAAATCTTGGTACGGAGTGACAGTAGGTGAATTTAAGAAAGCAAAGCTTGCAGGATATACGGCCGGTTCTCAAAACAGTGAACATAACTCTTAATGCATCTACCTCAGGCTTTATAAACGTAGCAGTCTATTGAGTTCCATCTCATCAACCTAAGTGGTGATTATCTTGCTTGCGACAGGTCGCGTGGATCCGCAACCTATCTGCCTTGTGATAAACTCCTATTCAGCATCCTCGAACTCGGAACGAATACTTTTGTCCAAAAACGCCAACACATCCTCAGGCAACGCCTCAATTTCCTCAACAGACACCTTGTCATCCGCCAATAGCGCGACAAACGATGCCCCACTTTCCATGTTAACTACACGATAATTAACATGATCTGCGACCATCGGTCGTGATTCCGACTCAAACGATGTACCAATCACTCGAAATTGCTTACAGCTCGATTCATACAGAAAACAATCAGTCGTGTTTTCGGCACTTGCTGATAATTTCTCAATCTCTCGCTTTTGCTGTGTGAGATTTCTTGTAAGGTCTCGGCGTTTTTGAACTAGGTCAGCCACTATTAACTTAGTGTCCTTTTGCTCTTGCTTGGACTTAGCCAGCTTTTTCTTAAGCTCTAACGGCTTTAACGCCTTAAACTCTGCGTTTTCCTTTTTCATCGTGTCAGCATTTTCATGATGCTTCTTTAACGTTGACCGGAGACTTTCAGCAAGCCCCTCTGCCTCAACTAGCTTTTTGCCTAAGGACAATTCAACATTACGTACCACGCGTTGTGTGTTTTCATCTGAGCTGGCTAG
>CAJXXT010000327.1 GCA_913063495.1 uncultured Gammaproteobacteria bacterium
AACGGTGTTGTTATTCGTAGGGTAAGAGTTGAATGGACCAATGGTCCAGATGAAAATAATGGTGCATACGGATTATACCCTGTGTTGTGTGAAAATGTACTGATTGAAGATAGTGTTGTTAAGGGAGCATCCGATGCAGGTATTTACGTTGGGCAGTCTAAGCACATTATTATTCGAAACAATTTGGCAGAATATAATGTTGCAGGCATTGAAGTAGAAAACTCACAATATGCAGACGTATATGGCAACCTAGCGCAAAATAATACGGGTGGTATTTTGATATTTGACTTGCCTGGGTTAACACAGGAAGGGCACCACACTCGCGTTTACAACAATACATCTATTAATAATAATACGAAGAATTTTGCACCGGCTGGTAATATTGTAGGTAAAGTTCCTACTGGTACGGGGTTAATGATTCTTGCTACTGACTACGTTGATATCTATAACAATGTAGTAACGGGAAATAAAACGGGAAGTATGCTGGTTTCTAGCTTTAATACCGTAACGGTTATTGATGGAACTCCGATCCCCGATGGTTATGACCCTTACCCTGAATTTATTAATATCCGTGATAACGTAATGCACCGCAAAAGCGGGTACCCTTGGGCTTCAGGTGAGATGGGTATTCTTATTGCTTTAGACTTTCTTATTCATTGGAAAAAAGTTTCTGACGTGATTGTTGATGGTGTTGCTCGTGATACATTGGCGAATGCTCAAATTTGTATCAGTGAAAACAAGCATGCTGATGGGCGAGATTCTAGCTATGGTAACCTTCGAATGTCAGAAGTGTCATCGCTGTTTAAATGGTTAGGCCTACCTGCTGGTGGATTGTTATCAACAGATATTACACCGCATCAGTGCCTTAATACCTCTTGGGATGGTGTTGAATTAGCACCTTGGCCAGAAGTTCCAGAGCCAGATGTTGAATATACTGAAGAAGAAATTGCTGCGTTATGTGCTACAGATGGAACGGCCGTTAACAGTGAGGCGCTTGTTGTAGATTGCCCGCTGCTGTCATCATACCGTTTATTTGATGATGCCTCTGACCCTACACAAAATGCAAATGGTGGTGTTTTCTACGATTTGATCTCGCCATTATTTACGGATTATGCAAATAAGTATCGATTTGTTTATGTACCTGAAGGTACGCAGGCTACTTATTCTGACACTGATATCTTTGACTTTCCCGTTGGGTCGGTTATTGCCAAAACATTTACAGCAGAGGCAATTGGCCATGATCAGCAAATCTTAGAGGTGCGTTTATTGATTCGGCGCGCATCGGGTTGGGTAGGTTTGCCTTATGTGTGGAATGACGCAATTTCTGATGCTGAGTTAGCTAATGAAGGAGCAGTGTTAAGTGCAATGGTTTCAAATGATGCTGGCGAATTGATTGCTCTAGATGGCTACGCGGTTCCACGAAAGAACCAGTGCGCCAGTTGTCACCGCAAGTCTGATGATTTGTTTAGACCTATTGGGCCAAAAGCTAAGCTCATGAATTCAATTGTTGACTACGGTGATGTTGTCGATAATCAATTGTCCCATTGGGTAGATGCGGGAATTTTGAAGGATTCACCTGTTGACCCAGCCAATGCACCTAAATCTGTTGATTGGAAAGATGAATCTGCATCGCTGGATGAAAGAGCCAGAGCGTACCTCGATGTGCAATGTGCACATTGCCATATAGAGGGGGGTAGAGCGGGTGCAACAGGTTTACTTCTGAACGAAGAAGAAAGTGATGCTACCGCAACTGGAGTATGTAAAACGCCGGTTGCCGCAGGGTCTGGTTCTGGTGGGCTGTTGGTTGATATCTCTCCAGGGTCTCCTGATGATTCAATATTGGCATATCGTATGCAATCTAATGATGCCGCTGTTCGTATGCCAGAGTTAGGACGGTCAATTGTTCATACTGAAGGGACAAACCTGATAAGGGATTGGATTTCTGCAATGCCTGGAAGTTGTGAGAACTAATGGTTGTCAAAGCTAATATGGCTATGACTTTTACAAGTAGTACATAGAAATAAAAAAGGATAGCATTCTTAGAGTGCTGTCCTTTTTTGTTTCTGCTCCTTAGAGACTAAGGGGTGTTAGTCGCTTTACGACGTAGCGAGAGCTCGGTTATAGCATCAGTTTCTATTAAAAGCCTATCTGAATTTTGTTTGAAAAATAAACATGTTTTAATTCACATCGCGCTAAAAATAATCCCCTTGGCAGATAATTTCCTTCTACACTTCACATACGTTAACAAATTGTTACTTTGTAAGAGGATGTAAAGATGGATTTTGTTCGTTGCCGCCAGATCGTATTGCTTTTGTTAGCAGGGATGTTTGTTCAAACCTCTGCAGCCACTACCACATCGATAACCGAGCTTGAAGCGATCAGTCAGGCTGCGTGGCAACGCACGCTTGTTATGCGCATTGCAAAGTCTCATATGTTGGTTGCAGCGGGGGTAGATTATCAAAAGTCCAAATCTCAGTTGATGGATTCCATCAAAGAGTACGAAACGGTATTGAAGACGCTGCAAGGCAACTCTCCGAATCATGATATTAGTGAGCGGCTCCGGGTTATCAAAACCGAATGGGAGCAGCTTAAGATTGCTGTATTGAAGGCACCGTCTCAGGAGGGAGCATTGGTTGTGATGGAGGAGTCTGACGATTTGCTTTATCACACGGATGCTATTGTTAGACGCTGGAAGGTTTATGCAGAAGAGCAAATAGGTCACCTTGTAGATACTTCAAGCCAGCAGAGTATGCTGTCCGAGCGCATTGGAATGTTCTATGCCGCTCACTTTTATGGGTTAAAGAACGAATGGGTTATTAGTGAGTTAAATTTTACGCTGAGAGCCTATGAAAAAGGCCTACAAGAATTGCTGTCTTACAGCGAAAACACGAAAGAGATTGATGACAATATTGCTAGGTTATCTAATCAATGGGAATACGCAAAAATGAGTTTGAAGAAGTTTAACTCAGGCCAATACCTTCCCCACGTTATCGCCGTTACAGTAGATACCATGATGCAGCGTTCAAACAAAATAGCTAACCTTTATGCGACTAATAAAATGCAGGACACCTTGCACTATGGTCAGATTCAGGTGCCAGGTTTGGCCTCGACGGTAGGTGCTGAATTTTCAGACTAGTTCTGTAATCAATCAGAAGACAAAAAGAGCCTGCCTGGCTCTTTTTGCGGTTTTAGGTTCACGATGTATTGCTATGTCGATTTCAACCTCTTGATCTTCCCTTTAATTTGCCTGTTTAAGCGCTTTAGTTTGCTCAAATAATGCATCTTCGTTGGTGCATGGTTATAATCGCCTCCTTGAATTGCATACAAATTTCTCATATCACCATCAATTAAGGTTGTTGTAATGACTGTACGTACCCGGATTGCCCCTTCGCCAACAGGTGACCCTCATGTTGGCACTGCATATATCGCATTATTTAATATGGCGTTTGCCAAAAAGCATGGTGGGCAGTTTGTGCTTCGCATTGAGGATACTGACCAAGTGCGCAGTACGACGGAATCAGAGCAGTCCATTTTTGACTCGCTTAATTGGTTAGGTTTGCAATGGGATGAAGGCCCTGATGTTGGTGGCGAGTATGGCCCTTACCGCCAGAGTGAGCGTAGCGAGATTTATGCGAAGTATATTCAGCAACTATTGGATGAAGGCAATGCGTTTTATTGTTTTGCTACACCAGAAGAGCTGGATGAAATGCGTAAGCAGCAAATGTCTAACGGTGAAACACCTAAATACGACGGTCGAGGTTTGTTGCTGAGTGATGATGAGATAAAGCAAAAGCTTGATGCTGATGTGCCTCACGTAGTGCGAATGAAAATTCCAGAGGAGGGTGCTTGTGTTTTTGATGATATGTTGCGTGGAACTATCGAAATTGAATGGTCGCAAATCGATATGCAAGTTTTAATGAAGGCCGATGGCCTGCCGACCTATCACCTTGCGAATGTTGTTGATGATCATTTGATGGCGATTACACATGTAATTCGAGGCGAGGAGTGGATAAACTCAGCCCCAAAGCATCAACTATTGTATAAATACTTTGGTTGGGACATGCCGGTGTTATGCCACATGCCATTGCTAAGAAACCCCGATAAAAGCAAGTTAAGTAAGAGAAAAAACCCAACGAGCATTAACTACTACGAACGAATGGGTTTTTTACCTGAAGCAGTAGTGAATTACCTTGGGCGTATGGGGTGGTCAATGCCTGATGAAAGAGAGAAGTTCAGTGTCTCTGAAATGATCGAAGTGTTCGATATTGAGCGTGTTTCTTTGGGCGGGCCGGTATTTGATGTTGATAAATTGAGTTGGTTGAATGGTCTTTGGATACGAGAAGATCTATCAGTGGATGATTTGGCAGAACGGTTTACTACCTGGGCCGTTAACCAAAGTTACCTTGGTAAAGTGCTGCCTCTTATCCAAAAACGCATCAATGTACTCAGTGATGCGGCACCGTTGGCATCCTTTTTCTTAGAAGGCTTGCCTAACGTTACCGCAGAGAGTTTTGAGTATAAGAAGCTGGAAACTGAGCAGGTTCGGAAAATCCTTCAATTCTCTTTATGGCGCCTCGAGGCACAGAGAGATTGGACGTTGGATAATATCCAGAAAGACCTATTTGCATTGTCTGAGTCGTTAGATATCAAAATGCGCGACTACATGATTCCTGTGTTTGTCGCCGTTTCAGGAAAGCAATCTGCCCCGTCTATCATGGATGCGATGGAGATTTTAGGGCCTGATATGACACGAGCACGATTGCGAGCAGGGCTAAACACAGTCGGTGGGCCATCGAAGAAGGAAATGAAGCGCTTAGAGAAAGAATTTAAAAATTTATAGGGTGTTCTGATAATAGGTTGTTGACATATAAGGGGTTTATCCATATTATGCGCATCTCTTGCAGAGACAAGGCATTTGGTGTCCTAACTAATGTTATTGTTGCAAGAGACACGTCTGATGACGTGGACTTTTTCGAAGTTTGGGGCCTTAGCTCAGCTGGGAGAGCGCAACACTGGCAGTGTTGAGGTCAGCGGTTCGATCCCGCTAGGCTCCA
>CAJXXT010000328.1 GCA_913063495.1 uncultured Gammaproteobacteria bacterium
GCGACAATCAGTGACAACATAACAATCCCCTTACACTGCAATCGGTGCAGCTATTGAGGCATGACATTCATACCCTTCGATTTTAATATCATCATAAGTAAAATCAAAAATTGATGTCACTTCAGGGTTCAATGTTAATGTTGGCAGTGGTTTGCTATCACGACTAAGCTGCAACTCAGCTTGCTCAACGTGATTGCTGTATAGATGCACATCACCAAAACTATGTACAAAATCACCCACTTTCAAATTGGTTACCTGGGCAATCATATGTACCAACAACGCATAAGAGGCGATATTAAATGGCACACCTAAAAACACATCGGCGCTACGCTGGTACAACTGACAAGACAGTTTGCCTTCTGATACATAAAACTGAAATAAACAATGGCACGGGGGTAAAGCTTGCTTGCCCATTTTTGCATTTTCAGTTGGGCTAAATTTCACATCGGGCAACACCGATGGATTCCATGCACTGACGATCAAACGCCGGGAATTGGGGTTAGTTTTAATTTCTTCAATCAGGTTAGTGATTTGGTCTACTACCTCATTGTCCGGCCCTTCCCATGAACGCCATTGCTTGCCATATACTGGGCCAAGATCACCATTTTCATCAGCCCACTCATCCCAAATAGATACACCATTTTCTTTGAGATAAGTAATGCTGGTTTCACCCTTTAAAAACCATAACAACTCATGAAATACAGAACGTGTGTGGATTTTTTTGGTGGTTACCAGTGGAAAGCCTTTTGATAAATCAAAACGCATTTGATACCCAAAAAGGCTTGTTGTACCGGTTCCAGTACGGTCACCTTTTGTCACGCCATTTTCTTTTACATGGCGCAGAAGATCGAGATACTCTTTCATCGATAATACTCAGTGTTGCTTTAATGTTAAGCCGATGCTGCCACTGGCTTACGGTAGGCGATAAATAACAAAAACAGTCCTACGCCAATTAATGGTAACGACAATAACTGCCCCATCGTCAACCAATCAAACGCAATAAAACCAAGATGCGAATCAGGCTGGCGCACAAACTCTACGGTAAAGCGAAAAATGCCATACCATAGCGAAAACATACCCGATACAGCATATTTCGGACGGTTAGTTCGGGAGAACAGCCAAAGAATCGTAAATAACGCCACCCCTTCAAGTGCAGCCTGGTATAGCTGAGATGGATGTCGCGGATCAGGACCACCGGTAGGGAAAACCATTCCCCAAGGACCATCGGTAACACGCCCCCATAATTCACCACCAATAAAATTACCGATACGCCCGGCACCTAAACCAATAGGAACAATAGGTGCGCCAAAATCCAAAATATCAAACAGTGTTTTGCCTGCTTTACGACCAAACCACCACATGGCAAACATCACCCCCAACATCCCACCATGAAAAGACATTCCGCCATTCCATACCTGAAGCAAAATAATAGGGTTATCAAGAAAAGCACTGAAGTTATAAAACAGGACATAGCCAACACGGCCACCAAGAATGACACCCATAGCGCCATAAAAAATCAAATCACTGACCTGTTCTTTGGTCCAGCCTGAGTTTGGCCTTTCTGCCCGTTTTGCCAGCAACCAATAACCCGATACAAAACCGAGCAAATACATCAGCCCATACCAGCGAATGGCTAACGGTCCTAACGATACCGCAACCGGATCGATTTCCGGATACTTCAACATACAACGTTCCTTTTTTGTTTTTCCACAGGTTGGCGCCCATCATACCCCATGATAGCGGCCCGTAGAATAGATTATGGTACGAGAGGTTCTGAAGTGAGACCAAGAGAACACTGGGCAACAAACAAACTAACGGTCTAGGAGTGCACGCTACCATGCATTGGCCTAATAAAACCTCCCAAGCCTTCTTTCTCCAACACATAGTCAAGGTGACTGAGAATAACAGCGGCATTATCCATTTGCCAAATTTCATCCAACATTTCCTTTGAGCGGCTATGGCTAATCTTGCGCAATACCCACTTTACTCGTAACAAACTGCTTGCACTCATACTCAACGTTTTATACCCCATTGCCATTAGCAGCAAGGCTGAGCGAGGATCACCTGCCATTTCTCCACAAATGCTCACCGGTGTATTAACCGCGTCAGCTTGGGTGACAATCTCTTGTAAGGCCCTAAGCACAGACGGGTGATAACTTTGATACAGATTCGCAACCCGGCGATTATTACGATCAACCGCTAACAAATATTGGGTTAAATCATTACTACCCACAGAAATAAAATCCACCTGCTGGCAGAATTCTTTAACCTGATAAACCGCAGCAGGCACCTCAATCATAACGCCAATTTGAGGCATCTCTATGTGTGCGCCCTCTTCCAACACCTCTAGAAAAGCTCGATGAATAAGATGCATCGCATCCTCCACCTCGGTTATAGAGCTAATCATTGGCAGCATGATTTTTAAATTATCCAGACTTTCACTAGCCCACAACATCGCACGAATCTGCTGTAGAAAGATCTCTGGGTGATCCAAGGTGACACGAATGCCTCGCCAACCTAAAAAAGGATTCTCTTCAGTAATTGGAAAATACGGTAACGCTTTATCCCCACCAACGTCGAGCGTTCGCATCGTAACGGGCTTGGGATGAAAGGCCTCTAGCTGCTGGCGGTAAATTTCCATCTGTTCCATTTCACTGGGAAAGCGGTCACGTACCATAAACGGTATTTCTGTTCGGTATAATCCAACACCTTCCGCTCCACGCTCTAGTGAGAGGGTGACGTCTGCCATCAAACCGGTATTCACATGCAACGTCATGCGATGTCCATCAGGCGTCTCAGAAGATAAGTCCGCAACTTCATCCAATTCTTTGGAGAGTTCCCGCTCATCTTCCATGATCGACTTATAATGTTTACGTATCGCATCTGACGGAGAAACAATCACTTCGCCGCGGTAACCATCCACCACAAGATCTCGGCCTTCCATACGGGACAAGGGGAATTCAGCCACCCCCACCACCGTCGGAATACCCAACGACCTCGCCACTATCGACATATGGCTGTTACTAGAACCGTGAGAGGAAACAATGCCTGCAATGTTTCCTCGATCCATATCAACAAAAACCGTTGGCGTTATATCTTCCCCGACTACAATTGCATTGGGTGGGATTTTATTCACGAAAGATTTTGCTTCTTGAAGAAAGCTCAATACCCGCAACCCAAGATCCTTTACATCGGACGCTCGAGCTCGCAAATAAGGATCATCCATTGCCTCAAATGCCCGAATATGGGTTTGCACCACATCACGCAACGCACCTTGAGCCCAATTACCTTCACTGACTTTGGCTCGTATCTCCCCCGCCAAAGCATTGTCATCTAACATACGTTCGTATACTTCGAATAGGCCCTGCTCTTCTTTGGGCAGCTGAACCTTGGCTTTGACTTTCAGCCTTGCCATATCCTGACGCACAGCTTTTATCGCATCATTGAGTGTGCGCAGCTCCTTTTTAATATTGGTAATAGCACGGTCAGGTACCGACTTTAAATCGGTAGGAGGATAGACAACGTAGGCTTTACCAATACCAATGCCTGTAGCACCAGAGATTCCTTCAAAACGCGCACTTTCACTCTCCACACCTGCGAACAAGGTTCCATCAATCGTACCCGTTGCTTCTGCATGTGCAACCACCGCCGCCAACTGAGCGGACATAGTAACCAAAAACGCTTCTTCATCTTGGTCAAAGCGTCGCCGATCACGCTGCTGAACAACTAATACACCCAACGTTTTACGATGGTGAATGATGGGCACACCCAAAAAAGCGCTAAACCGCTCTTCGCCCGTTTCTTCAAGATAAAGAAACTTAGGGTGGCTGGCTGCATCCTCTAAATTAATCGGCTCTTCTCTCTGTCCAACGTGGCCAACTAACCCTTCAGAATAACCCATGCGTGTTTCACCCACGGCCGACTGATTTAGCCCTTGAGTTGCCATGAGATAATATTGATTGGATTTAGGTTCTAACAGATAAATTGAGCACACTTCGGTACCCATACTTTCTTTAATCCTCAGCACCATGACACTCAGTGCAGAAGACAGGTCTTCTGCTGAGTTCACTTCTTGTACAATACGTCTGAGGGTTTCTAGCATATTCTCTTTACGTTTAGGCCATTGGTTTTAACAAGCATTTTTGGACTTATTTACGTACTGCAGTCGAATCCGTTAATGCTGTTAACTGTGGCGCCAACTCTTTGAGCGCCTTTCGATAAACATCACGTTTAAAAGTTACTACCTGATTTAACGGGTACCAATAATTAACCCAGCGCCAATCATCAAATTCAGGGGGAGAACCGTATTCAAAACTCACGGAGCTTTCTTTACCCGTAAGCATTAATAAAAACCACTTTTGTTTCTGACCGATACATAACGGTTTACTGCGATAACGAAGGAAACGCTTCGGTAACCGATATCTCAGCCAACCATCGGTGCAGCCAATCACATCAACATCATTCGGCGTTAATCCAACCTCTTCGTGTAACTCTCGGTATAACGCTTGCTCAGGAGTTTCATCATGATTGATACCACCTTGAGGGAACTGCCAGGCATCTTGACCCACACGACGAGCCCAAAGCACCTGCCCTGACTTATTCGCTAGGATAATGCCTACATTCGGTCTAAAACCGTCCTCATCAATCTCCGATGCACTCACTGTTCTTCTCGTTATGTGTTCGTTCAGCAACATTGATACCGCAGCTTACGCAATTACTCAAGCACCAAGATAACCCAGAGCTCGCTCACTATGTTTTCACCCCTACTAATATAGCTGTATTTGGTTGATTTTTCTAAACTTTTAATTCTTCAGTGAAGTTATCGATATCGTTAGCCAAATCTTAACCTCTATCCTCTACTCTTATCCTACTATATGGTACACCTGGCCCTAACATGTCTTGGTGTAAAACTGATACACTGCGTCTTCTACCCACAGCATCCCATTAAGATCTAAACACCATGAAAAAATTAGCCATCTTCGACTTAGACAATACCTTGCTAAACGGTGATAGCGATCATGCTTGGGGGGAGTTTTTAGT
>CAJXXT010000329.1 GCA_913063495.1 uncultured Gammaproteobacteria bacterium
AATGTTAAACAAACAAAATCGTTAGTGTTAACGAGAAAAGAGCCTGTGGCATCGTTGGTGTCTTATGATGTTGTGAGCCATCCTCGGTATACTTATCAAGGGGGGGGGCTGAATGTTTTAGATAGAGAGAGAAATACACAATTACCACCAACGGATATCCGCTCGAAACGAAAAGCTAAAGAAATGTATGAGGCGGCAAATGGCGACCCTCACATTTACGCAGAGTCAGTTTTACGTTGGTTTAATAAAGATAATTTTGTTTATACTTTAAAGCCGCCATTGCTAAAGGTAAATGTTGTTGATGGCTTTTTGTTCTCCACCCAGCAGGGTTTTTGTGCGCATTATGCGGGAGCCTATGTGTTTATGATGCGTGCTGTTGGTATACCTGCGCGAATGATAGGTGGGTATCAGGGGGGGGAGTATCACGAGGCTGGACACTTGATGGTGAAACAATATCATGCCCATGCATGGGCTGAAGTATGGTTTCAGGATCACGGGTGGGTTCGGGTTGACCCCACTGCGGCTGTTGCGCCGGAACGAGTGCTGTCCGGTCCGGATGGAGCAGTGACGGATGATAGTTTTTCGTCAGATTCGCCGCTATCCCCTTTGTTGTTTCGTAATAATGCATTTATCCGAAGTTTGCGTGCGAAAGTAGAGTATGTTGATTTTCTCTGGTCTCGTTGGGTGGTTGGTTATAATAATTCGACACAGACGCAATTTCTCTCCCGATGGATGAATGATGTTACACCGCAAAAAATTGTGATGGTGATGTTTGTCTTTCTCGGTGGTGTAATGTTGATTTTGGCTGTGTATATTTTGTTAGAAAGGGGGCGGAGGGAACTGGATCCGGTAGACCGGCTGTACCTGTGCTTTGGTGAGAAACTTGCTAACAAAGGACTTGAGCGAAACCTTGGGGAGGGGGTGTGGTCATACTGCGACCGCGCATCCATTGTATTTCCTAGTAGTGCTAATGACATCCGAGATATTACCCAGCTATATGATGATATTCGGTATGGAGGCGCGCCTATGGAAAATATAGGGAATAGTCAGGGTGTTGGTGATACACTGTCGCAACGTCAAAAAACGCTTAAAGCACAGCTTAAACAAAAGATTCGACGTTTACAGCTAAAGTCTTGAATCATAATAATAAAAAGGGTTTGAAATGAGTCGTCTTCAGCGGCCGCTGTTCATTTCTATCATCATAGCGATAGCGTTGTACTTTGGTGCGCTTTTCTTGGGTGATTACGAGGCAACTAAACAAGCCCTGGCCAATATCCCTTTGGTTGGCTGGGGGGTTATTATAGGCCTGTCTTTAATCAACTATCTGTTACGGTATTTCCGCTGGGATTGGTATATTCGAGAGTTGTCCGGCATTAAAATCCCTTTCAGACGCCATTTTAGCTACTATTTGGCAGGTTTTGCGCTTTCTACAACCCCCGGTAAGGCGGGTGAGACCATTAGATCTTTATATCTCATACGCCATGATGTTAGTTACAACCAAAGTATCAGTAGTTTCTTTGTTGAGCGTTTTTTAGATTTATTAACGATTGTTTTACTATCGGTGTTGGTGGCATTTCAATTTGAGGATTATTCGGTTTTTGTACTGATTACTGCCGTCGCTATTTTTGCTGCATTGCCTTTACTACATAGTGCTTGGCTGATGAGGTTGCTAAAAGAGTTTGCTGGCAAATCTCAAAAACTATCAAAACCCCTCACACATCTTATTGAGCTGCTTCGATCTTCTTCGGTGTTGTTGAAAAATAAGGTGCTATATGGCGGCTTTATTATTGGTATTGTTGCTTGGGCTGCAGAGGGTTTGGGCTTTTGGTTAGTTCTTGAGTATTTAGGTCAAGATGTAGATGTTGCCCTCGCGATTAGTATTTATGGTATTGCCGTGTTGATTGGTGCTCTGTCCTTTTTGCCTGGTGGACTAGGAAGTACTGAGGCTGTTATGGGGGGCTTGTTAATTGCATCGGGCGTTGATAGCTCTGTGGCTATTGCAGCAACATTGGTATGTCGTATTGCAACTCTATGGTTTGCGGTATTTATAGGGTTAGGGGTCAGTGGTTGGCTAGCGAGTATTGGGCTCGCACCAGAGTTTGCAAAGAAAAATTAGGTTATGTCGCTAGAAACTATTCCATCGAAATCATGTCATCGAAATCAGGGTTGCCAGAAAAAATGTCATCGGAAACAATGTCCAAAAATATAGAAGAACAAAAAACACTTGTTGTTGATCTTGACGGCACGTTGATCCGTTCGGACTTGCTTATTGAATCTTTTTTATTGTTAATTAAACAAAATCCGTTGTTAATATTTACCGTTGTTTATTGGCTTATAAAGGGCGGGAAGGCTTTTATGAAGCGGGAGATTGCGCGGCGAGTGGATTTGCCCGTTAGTTTGCTTCCGTATAATAAAGAGCTTGTAACGTATTTGACGTTACAAAAGAAGATTGGTCGAACGATTGTATTGGCAACGGCATCCGACAGGAAATTTGCGAATGATGTCGCTCATCATTTAGATCTGTTTGATAATGTTTATGCGTCAGAGAACGGGGTGAATCTTTCAGGCTCACGTAAGCGCGAGGTCTTAAGTAGAGATTTTGGTGTGAATGGCTATGTATATGCCGGTAATGCTGCTGTTGATCTGAAAGTTTGGAATGAATCAGCTGCTGCGATTGTTGTCGGTAGTGAGTCTCTTGTAAAAAAATCTCAAAAACTTTGCGAGTTGGAATATCATTTTGATGTTTCGCAAGGCGGCTTGAAGGTTTGGTTGAAAGCCTTGAGGGTTCATCAGTGGGTTAAAAATGCCCTGATATTTATTCCGTTACTGGCTGCTCATCGATTGTCTGATATGGATGCAGTTGTTTCATGTTTACTCGCGTTCATTTCATTTTCCTTGTGTGCATCCAGTGTTTATTTACTAAATGATTTATTAGATCTTCCGGATGACCGACGCCATAAAACCAAAAAGAATCGACCTTTTGCTGCGGGCACCTTGGGCCTCCTGCAGGGGCTGTTAGCTGCCCCTTTGTTGTTGCTCGTCGCATTTCTTATTACGTTGTTTTTGCCTATTGAATACTTTTTGGTATTGCTTAGTTATTACATTTTGACGTTTGCCTATAGCTTTTATCTTAAGAGGGTAGTGCTGGTGGATGTTGTGACACTTGCAAGTTTGTATACGGTTAGAATTGTTGCTGGTGCAGCGGCTATATCGGTGGCATTGTCGTTTTGGTTGTTGGCATTTTCAGTGTTTTTGTTTTTGAGTTTGGCGATATTGAAACGGTATACCGAGCTACTTTCGTTGAAAGGGCGTAGTTCAAAAAAGACGCTTGGTCGCGGATATCAAGTAGAGGATTTGGAGTTGCTGTCTTCTTTGGGTGGTTCGAGTGGCTATATTTCAGTGCTGGTATTGGCGTTGTATATCAATAGCGCTGAAATTTTGAAGTTGTATTCAAACCCGATGGTGATGTGGCCAATTTGTTTGGTGATGCTGTATTGGGTGAGCCGATTATGGATTTTTGCGCATCGAGGGCAAATGGATGATGATCCTATTGTTTTTGCCTTAAAAGATAAGGTTAGCGTTGTGTGTGGTGCAATTGTTGGTGCGTTTATGGTGGCGGCGACCTTTTAATATTATTATAAAGGACAAAGTATAAAGGATAGGGGATATGACAAAACAATATGTTTCGTGGGGGCGTTACCCCTATAAGCAACAGAAAGGTTTCGATTTTTCATGGCGAAACCAAGAATTACCTAAAAACACCAATTTCTTGCCTCAGGGTAATGCTAGAAGCTACGGCGATAGCTGTATGAATCAAGAGGGGGTTGTGGTTTCTTCACGTAAACTCAATCGTTTTATTCATTATGATCAGAAGTTGGGGCTTATACGGTGTGAAGCCGGAGTAACACTTAGTCAGATACTAGAGCTAGTAGAGCCTCATGGCTGGTTTTTACACGTAACTCCAGGCACTAAATTTGTCACGGTTGGCGGTGCACTTGCCAATGATGTGCATGGAAAAAATCACCATGTTGCAGGTAGCTTTGGTTGTTATGTAACGCAGTTTGAAATCATGCGATCCGATGGTTCTCGGATGCTGTGTTCACCTTCTGAAAATGCAGATTATTTTGCTGCGACTATTGGTGGTTTGGGTTTAACTGGGTTTATTGTGTGGGTTGAGCTAAGTCTTAAGAAAGTTGAAAACTCTGCGGTGAATGTTGAAAATATTAAATATAACTCATTGAGTGAATTCTTTACGTTATCCGAAGATTCGGAAGAGGATTATGAGTATACCGTTGCTTGGGTCGATTGTTTGGCAAAAGGGGAGCAAGCAGGGCGAGGGCACTTCTCGCGGGCAAATCATGCTAAAAATCAGGCAAAACCAAGTCGACCGAAAGTGACGTTGTCGGTACCGGTTGACCCACCGCTTTCGATGATTAATTCACTGACGCTAAAAGCATTTAACAGTTTGTATTATAACCGGCAGAGAGAGGAACGGGCCTACAGTACAGTGCATTATGACCCTTTCTTCTATCCGTTAGATGGTATTAAAAATTGGAACAGAGTGTATGGCCCTAAGGGTTTTTTGCAGTTTCAATGTGTGGTGCCTCCGGAACACAGTGAGACGGCAATCCGCGAAATATTAGAAAGGATTTCTGCAGCAAACAGAGGGTCATTTTTAGCGGTATTAAAGGTGTTTGGTGATGTACCTTCCCCCGGCTTACTTTCGTTTCCTCGCCCTGGGGCGACACTCGCACTGGACTTTCCTTACCAGGGCAGTAAAACGTTAAAATTGCTCGATCAGTTGGATAACGTTGTTTGTCAGGCTAATGGAGCCATTTATCCTGCAAAAGATGCTCATATGAGTGGCTCTCACTTTAAACAATACTATCCAAAAGTTGAGGAGTTTAAGCAGTTTATCGACCCCGCTATAACTTCAAATTTTTGGTCTCGAGTAATGGAAGAAAAATAATGAAAAATTGGTTAATTTTAGGTGCTACTTCTGCAATAGCAGA
>CAJXXT010000330.1 GCA_913063495.1 uncultured Gammaproteobacteria bacterium
CCGATCATCATTCGAGTAACCCCCTTTTCAGAGAATACTTTACCCGCAGCCCAACCTAGCTTTAACATAAATTCTGGTGTTATTGGTGCCTGACCAACCGTTCCACGAATACCGTCCGTACCAAAGTATTTTTTGCTCATGTTTTTATTTTCTCCTTAACTCGTCACTCACACTTTATACAATTTTTACCCAGCATTACTGGCACCACACTTAATATCACGTATCGCTGCAACCACCGCCAACGCATCAACCGTTTCTAACACGTCATGCACTCGGACAATAGCCGCCCCGCGTTCTACCGCCAACACTGCAGCAGCAACACTACCATACAACCGCTGATCGATCGGCTTATCTAAAATTGCCCCGATCATGGTTTTACGAGAAAGCCCCACCAACAACGGTAAGCCTAGCGACAAAAATTCAGACAATCCTGACAGCAACGCCACATTATGCTCTAAAGTCTTACCAAACCCAAAACCTGGGTCCAACAAAAGGCGCTCCTTCGACACTCCCGCAGCAACACAAGCATCAATGCGCTGAGCAAAAAAAACCGCAATTTCTCGCTCGATACCTTGGTATTTGGGGTTTTTCTGCATTGTTTCTGGCTGCCCCTGCATATGCATCAAACACACTGGCAAATCCAAACTAGCGACAGCATCCAGCGCCCCAGGTCTTTTTAATGCTCTCACATCATTTATCAACCCAGCCCCGACACCAGCAGCAGCCAACATCACCTCAGGTGTACTGGTATCGACAGAAACAACACATTGAAATTCTTGGACTAACGCCTCAACAACAGGCACAACACGATCCAACTCTTCTTGAATAGAAACAGGCCTAGCACCAGGCCGAGTTGACTCACCGCCAACATCAATAATAGCGGCACCACTTTCCAACATATAACCAGCATGTGCCAGCGCTTCGCCCCGCCCAACGAAAGAACCCCCGTCCGAGAAGGAATCAGGGGTTACATTTAAGACACCCATAACAACAGGCGATGACAAATCCAACAATTTAGCGCCGCACCGTAAAACCGGTGCAGTAGATTTACTCATAACAATAGCAACACATATAAACTAAAAACATCAAGCCACCCAAAAGCTCAGCAACATAACTTGCCAGCCTCCAGGTAGGCACTTTGTTACCTAATGGTTATTGGCAGGGCCGCCAATAGTACCTTTATCGTCACCACTGTCTTTCACTTCTTTTTTCTCAATCGAAGCGCCGCCAGAATCAGCATCATCGGAGTCATGCCAATCTTTAGGGGCTCTTGGTGGTTTTCTAGCCATCAAGTCCTTAATCTGATCAGCATCCAATGTTTCGTATTTCATCAATGCATCAGCCATTGAATTGAGGATGTCCATATTATCTTTCAGAACCTGCTCAGCCGTCGCATAACATCGATCTACAATTGCCCGTATCTCACTATCGATTTGCTTTGCTGTTTCAACCGACACTGATTTAGACTGCGTTGACTGGCGCCCTAGAAACATCTCACCCTCTTCCTCTTCATAGGAAAGAGGGCCTAGCTTGCTAGACAACCCCCACTTCGTCACCATATTCCGAGCGAGCTCTGTTGCCCTTTGAATATCGTTGGACGCCCCTGTTGTCACCCCATCAGCACCCAGCGTTATCTCTTCAGCAATACGACCACCAAAAATCATCGCAATTTTGCTTTCGAGCAAACGCTTACTATGACTATATCGATCAGCCTCAGGCAAAGACATGGTAATACCCAACGCCTGTCCCCGAGGAATAATACTCACCTTATAAATAGGATCATGCTCAGGAACAATCATTCCCACAATAGTATGACCCGCTTCATGGTATGCCGTATTTCGCTTTTCATCTTCCGACATCACCATGGTTTTACGTTCTGCACCCATCAATATTTTGTCTTTTGCAAGTTCAAAATCACGCATTTCCACAAAACGCTTGTTAGCACGGGCTGCAAATAAGGCAGCCTCGTTCACCAAGTTTGCTAAATCTGCCCCCGTAAAGCCGGGCGTCCCTCGTGCAATCACCGATGCAATAACATCATCAGCAAGAGGTACTTTGCGCATGTGAACCTTAAGAATCTGCTCTCTACCACGGATATCCGGGGCTGAAACAACCACTTGACGATCAAAGCGCCCTGGACGTAACAATGCAGCATCCAACACATCAGGACGGTTTGTTGCAGCTATAACGATAACGCCATCATTCGGCTCAAAACCATCCATCTCGACCAGCAGCTGATTCAACGTTTGCTCTCTTTCGTCATGACCTCCACCCATACCAGATCCACGCGAACGACCTACCGCATCAATCTCATCGATAAAAATAATACATGGCGCTTGCTTCTTCGCCTGCTCAAACATATCACGCACACGAGATGCGCCCACACCCACAAACATTTCAACAAAGTCTGAACCAGAAATTGTAAAGAAAGGCACCTTGGCCTCACCTGCAATTGCTTTAGCAAGCAATGTTTTACCGGTTCCAGGAGAACCAACCATCAAGACACCACGTGGAATTTTGCCACCTAAGCGTTGAAATTTTCCTGGATCTCTCAAAAACTCCACCAACTCTTGAACGTCTTCTTTCGCCTCATCACAACCTGCAACATCTGCAAACGTGGTCTTTATTTGATCCTCTCCCAGCAAACGAGCTTTACTCTTTCCAAAACTCATGGGGCTACCTTTACCGCCCCCTCCACCTTGCATCTGGCGCATAAAGAACACAAAAATGCCCACAATTAACAATATCGGGAAACAAGCAACAAGTAGCTGCACCCAAAGACTCTGCTTCTCCGGTTGACGGCCTTCGATATTTACGTCATTTTTCAACAAGATCGGCAACAAATCAATATCAGTAACAGAAGGCAGAACCGTCTCAAACGACTCCCCTGTCTTCATATAGCCAACAGCACTGATACCATCAATAGTTACCCTGTCGACCTGACTATTTTCAACACTTTGAATAAAGCGCGAATAGCTCAACCGCTGAGTACTACTTTCTGTCGAAAAGTTATTAAACACGGATAACAATACTACCGCTATCACTACCCATAAAATCAGATTTTTTGCCATGTCGTTCAAGGGTTTACCCTCTCTTTACTATTGAGCTATATGTTAGCTGTGTTAATGCGTGCGACGTGCACGTTCTTTAATGCTTATTGTTTACATTACACCACATTTTTCCGTTTCACCATGCCGCAAAACAGTTTTCAACTCAGACACAATCCGAGAAAAAGCCCGATACCTAACTATCCCTTAAAACCCTTACCCAAAAGATAAAGCTCTTTAGACCTAGCTCGTGATGATTCAGGCTTACGAGTAACCAACGTTTTAAAATGCAACTGCATTTGCTGACGGTACTCTTGAAACCCTTCCCCCTGAAATACCTTTACGAGAAAGTTACCTCCAGGGGACAAAGTATTGATCGCCATATCCAACGCGAGTTCAACAAGATACATCGCTCGCGGCTGATCAACGGTCTTCATACCACTCATATTGGGGGCCATATCTGAGATTACAAGCCCCACGGGTTGCTGATTTATCGCACTTAATATCTCTGCGTAAACAGACTCCTCCCTAAAGTCACCCCGAATAAAGGTAACCCCAGGAACAGGATCCATTTCCAGAATATCCGAGGCAACAACAGTACCAGCGCCTCCAGCCAGCCTAGCCGCAACCTGAGTCCAGCCCCCAGGTGCCGCACCAAGATCCAATACGGTCATACCAGGCTTAATGAGTTTGTCTTTTTCATTAATTTCAACAAGCTTGTAAGCTGCTCTCGAGCGATATCCATCTTGTTGAGCTTTTTGCACATATTGATCTTTAAAATGCTCATCCAACCAGTCTTTACTCGTCTTCGACCTTGCCACACCACACCTCACACCATAAAACACTAACGTTTACCACCAATCCAGAGTAAACTAGCGCCTCAAAATCGATGATCGAATACATTTTAACCAGGTTTTAATTATGCCCCTAGCTCAAGACCAAAAAAAGCGTTTCCGTCAAATTGGACACCACCTTAAACCAGTAGTTATGGTCGCCGACAAGGGCCTTACAGAAAACGTCCTTGCCGAGCTTGAGCGCGCTATAGAGGATCACGAACTTATCAAAGTTAAACTCGCGGTACTCGACCGGGAAGACAAACAAGCACTCATTACCGCTATCTGCGATGAGTCTGGAGCAGAGCTTGTTCAAGCTATCGGCAAAATTGCCTTGATATATCGCGCAGCCAAAAAGCCTAACCCAAAACTGTCCAACATTCTGCGCAACCAAGTATAAACGGACGCAACACTAGCTTCGTAGTTAACAGTTAAAGATGAAGCATAAAAAAACGCCCAACATTGTTGGGCGTTTTTTTATGCTTCAAAACATTCTAACCGTGCGTAACCGCTAACACTTCGTACTCTTTGGTTCCACCGGGGGTTTCTACTTGTACTTCATCCCCCTCCATTTTACCAATCAAGCCACGCGCAATGGGTGAGCCCACCGATATTTTACCGATTTTAATATCAGCTTCATCTTCCCCAACGATACGATACGTTTTCTCTTCTTCGACATCCATATCATAAAGTTTGACGGTAGTGCCAAAAAGCACTTTTCCCGTATGGGGGATTTTGGCTATATCAATTATTTGCGCATTGGATAACTTACCTTCAATATCCATAATACGCCCTTCGATAAAACCTTGCTGCTCTCGAGCAGCATGATACTCAGCATTCTCTTTCAAATCGCCATGGGCCCTTGCCTCAGCAATTGCCTCAACGACTTTAGGTCGCTCTACTTTCTTAAGATGCATCAGTTCATCATTTAATGCATCGGACCCTTCGATCGTCATTGGATATCTGCTCATTTTATTCCCTAATATAAGTCTTGTAGTCGTCTAACACGCGTTTCACCATCACTCATGATGGCAACACATATTGCGTCAGCACCGGCAATGGTCGTGGTATAACAAATTTTATTTTGC
>CAJXXT010000331.1 GCA_913063495.1 uncultured Gammaproteobacteria bacterium
ATCAAACCAATGCTACTTGCGGATCAACAAGAGTACTTGCAACAGAATATTTTTGTATTGCTAGAGCAGGCTCAATTATCGTTGTTACGAACGGATTATGTTGGTTTTAAGGTGAGCTTGAAACAGGCTCGTAAACGTATAGAGCAATATTTGCGAACGGACACACCGGAAGCTGAGTTTGTACTTGCAGAATTGCAGTCGTTAGCGGATATCCCAATGGTAACGGCGGTGCCGAGTATAGAAAGCTCTGTTACTGCCTTGCAGGTTTTTCGTGACTATTGGCAGCAAGAAAAAATAGAGCGGCAACTGCAAAAAAATCAATTAGAAGAATTTACATCTCCTTCAATAAAAACTAACAACGAAAGATAAAGGAGGTCAGTAATGACGGCATTAATGCGTTTTATTTTATTAAGACCTTCAACGGTTATTTTTTTGGTGTTGGGGGTGGCGCTGGTTGTCTGGGCCTTTAGTATTTTAGGCGAAGACCCTGGGTATTTATTATTACATTTTGCCAATATTACGGTAGAAAGTAGTGTTATTGTCGCTGTCGTATCGTTGACACTATTTGTTGGTGTTTTATTTATTTGTTATCGCACTATTGCCTGGTTATTTGATGGCAAAGGCAGTCAGCGACGAGCGGGTAAAAAAACCACCAAAGGTTTGGTTGCTTTGGCAGAGGGTAATTGGTCAAACGCAGAAAAGTTATTGCAAAAATCAGCCAAAAAAAATGAAACACCACTGGTTAATTATATCTCAGCAGCCCAGGCAGCTCATGAGCAAGGTGAGGGTGATCGACGAGATGAATATTTGCGTCAAGCCCATGAGTCAACAAAAGGTGTTGATATTGCCATCGGATTAACAAAAGCCCGCTTACAATCTGAAAGTCGACAGTGGGAGCAATGTTTAGCCACCTTGATGATGTTAAAAGATAACGAACGCTCACCAAGTTATGGTTACGTTATCAAGATGATGGCGGAAGTGTATGTAGAGTTAAGTGACTGGGAGCACCTTGTCGAACTGCTGGCAGACCTTAAAAAAAGCAAAGTGTTTACCAAGGATGAATTTCTAGCAATATCGTTGCAAGGTTATCAGGGGTTGTTAAAGCGAACGGTGCGTGGCATCGATCAGGTAGCAGAGCTAAATCAATTGCGCCAGGCATGGGTGTTGGTTCCCAAGAAATTACAGAAGATCCCTTCTTTGTTAAAAGAGTACTGTGGGTGTTTGGTCGCGCTAAGTGCAGACGTTGATGCAGAAACAATCATTTTGAGTTATTTGCGAAAAAACTGGGATGATAGCCTTGTGGCAATGTACGGTACCGTGGCTGGATCTGATGCGGCTCAGCAATTGCTGTTTGCGGAAAACTGGTTAAAAGAACGGCCGAATAATGCCATGTTGCTGTTAACGCTGGGTCGGTTGAGTTTGTTGAATAAACAGTGGGATAAAGCACGAAACTATTTAGAAACAAGTCTGAAAAGTCGACAAAATGCGGCGGCGTTTGGTGAGTTGGGTCGATTGTTAAGCCACATGGGTGAACATAAAAGTAGCAATGAGTGTTTTCAAAAAGGTTTGGCGATGATCTCTGAACGGTTGCCCGATTTGCCCATGCCTATGCCAGTGACTGAGCCAGTTGCGCCGTCGGAAAATGCATCTGAAAAAAAACCTGACCTTTCATCAGAATCATCGCAGAAAATCTAATACCTCTGGAAAACGTTTTATGCAGTTATATATTTATGTCGCTAGTGACAACTTGGACGAATTAGTTGAACCGATATCAGAAGTGTTAACTCAATGGGTTGGAGAGGCAAGCGACAGAAGGCAGTTGGTAAACCTGTCAGAAGAAAATCGGTTGGGTGTGAATATTTTAATTGAATCAAAAAATCAGTTAACCAAACCCCTTAAATTTTTGTACTCACTGGCGAAAGAGCACAAGTGTGATTTTGTGGTAGGTAAATTTGAGGGAGAGGCGTTGGGCGAAGGTGCAATGGAAGACGTTTGTTACTTTGGCTATGAAGAGGGTCGCCCAGATAATTTTGAAATGGCCAGTTATCTAGAATTGTAATTGTTTGTCGCTGTGGAGGCTCTCTTCAGATGAAAGAGAGCAGGTGGTGGATATTCTTAGACAAGAGCATCAATAACCAGAATACCAATCAACGCCACGTAAGGGTACATTACTGTTGGGCGTAGTGCGTTGCTAATGTATTCAATAACTAACCCAATTGTTCCAGGTTTTTCTTCTTCCCAGGCGCTGTAGAATGAAAAAGGTGTTGTGGGGGTGGCATTCTGCTCAGTATCGTTAAGTGCGGTTTCAAGAGCAAGGATCCTTTCACCGGATCGGGCTTGATAGGTTTTCCATATACCCTCCTGAAGCCATAGGATGAGAATAAACAGCAAAGACAGATAGCAGTTTATTGATAGCGCGACACACAGCAGGCATAGTCCAATGCTGAAAAGTTTGATGAGTAGGGAGAGTTGTTCGTACTTCTCGTAGTCACCGTGCAGGGATTGCCACTCAATGGATAGATTATTCATTAGGTTTAAAGCGTTCGATTCAGTTTGATTGGAAGGCACAAGGGGTTCCTGCTGTTGGGCTGTTGATACGGTAAGTAATAATCATAACAAAAAAAGGTGAGTTTTCTATGAAATTAAAATCTATGAAATTAAAAGCAGTCATTGTTGTTCTGGCAGTTTTGCTAAGTGGTTGTGATTTGGTAGAGGAGTTGTGTGCGGTCGAAGCAGAAATTGAAGGGCCTAGAGTGTGGGCTTTTATGCAATTTAATGTGCCGGAGGAAGGAGGTGAAATTGGATCCTATTATTACTATGGCAATATATCGAAAGAGTTGTACGAAAAAATCAACAGTAACACGATAAAACGTGGATTTATGCTGTTGGAGAAGGTTCGTTATTGGGGGGATGATGACCTTGTACATGAATACAAGGATAAAGAGTACTCGGGAAACTTGGTGTTTCGGGTTGAGGATCTTGTTCGGATTAAGGGCATAAATAGTGATCCATTACTGGGGTTTGATGAACCTAAGCAGGCGACGGCACCCGTGAAAGCCGATATTCCGACGGTGGGTGCTAAGGCTGCTACCGCAAGGGTGGTTCCTCGTTCAGCGAATTAAATTACTTGGATTGCTTGTTCTGATTGATTATTATAATCGAGATTAATGTTGGTTAAGGTGATGTTATGTTCATATAACTGCATCTACTAGATCTCTGCTAAATATCTTATAACATAGAATATGGGCAAGACTTGTTGGTTTTGTCTCAAGAATTAGCGCTAAGCTTGGCGTGGGAAATGAGGAATCTTTTGAATGAACGAATTATATAAAAGCCCCGACTCAGACATGGGTGAAGAAGTTGTTGAACACGAATACATCGGTTTTTGGTTACGTGTAGTCGCATCTATTGTTGATAATATTTGGATGGGGATTTTGATGATTGTGTTGATTACCATATTTTCAAGCCTAGGCCTGATGGAGATCGATATGGAGACAATAAACCTTGAGGGTATTCTGCTGCAAGTGGGTGTACCATTTGTTTTGATTATGTTGTTGTGGCGACGTTATTCTTCAACACCGGGAAAAATGATGTTTAAAGCCAAAATCCTTGATGCAAAAACCTACCAGCCCGTTTCGACTGGGCGTTTATTTGTGCGATATATCGGATATTTTGTGTCGGTAATTCCTCTAGGTTTAGGGTTTATATGGATTGCATTTGATAGTAAGAAACAAGGGTTTCACGACAAACTAGCGGGAACGGTTGTTGTTCGGGGAGAGTAGGCGGTAGTAGTTGGTAGTAGTTGACTGAAATGATTATTAGTCCATAGTGCTTGTGCAGGCGCCCTGTTCTGGATGCTACCTGCATAAGTACTATGGACTAACTATGTCTACAATGCAGCCGCAAGTTTGCTCGCCTGATCAATCGCCCGTTTTGCATCAAGCTCTGATGCAACGTCAGCGCCACCGACTAATTCAACGTCACACTCTTCGTTCTGTAGCTCTTCGTATAATTCTCTAAAAGGTTGTTGGCCTGCGCAGATGACAATACTGTCGACATCTAATACTCTCTCTTCGCCATTAATAGTGACGTGTAATCCTGCGTCATCTATTTTTCTATAGTCACAGCCGTTGATCATTTTGACGTTTCGACGTTGTAACATAAGACGATGAGTCCAGCCAGTAGTGCGGCCCAACGTTTTTCCTACAGCTGTTGTTTTTCGTTGCAGTAGTTGAATTTCTCGGTCATTGGTTTCAACGGTTGGTTCTATACCAGCAACGCCGCCGCGAGGATGGTTTTCAAAATCTATGCCCCATTCTTTGGCAAACACTTTTTTGCTTAACCCGCTAGAAACTCCTGCATGAGATAAATACTCTGCGGCATCAAAACCAATACCACCAGCTCCAATAATAGCGACTTTTTTACCAACCGTTTTTTTATCCTGTAGTGCATCTAAGTAGCTGATGACTTTGGGGTGATTGATACCGTCAATGTCTGGTGTGCGTGGTTTGATGCCAGTAGCCAAAATGATTTTATCAAAACTCTCGTTTATCAATTCTTCTTGTGTTGCTTTGTGATTAAGCTTTACGGTGACACCGGTGAGTTCGAGTTGCTTTGCATAATAGCGTAGGGTTTCAGTAAACTCCTCTTTACCAGGGATACGTTTTGCAATATTAAATTGCCCGCCAATACTATCGCTACTTTCGTATAGCGTTACGTTATGGCCACGCTGTGCCGCAATGGTTGCGTAAGCTAACCCTGCAGGGCCGGCACCTACAACGGCAACGCGTTTTGCTGATTCTGTGGGTAAATAGTTAAGTTCTGTTTCGTGGCATGCTCGTGGGTT
>CAJXXT010000332.1 GCA_913063495.1 uncultured Gammaproteobacteria bacterium
CAATCACTTGTTGCAATAAATGCTCGGTGTAAATCTCTGCGTGACTTCCGTGTTAGAGGGGAAGAACTCTTTTGCAGTATGAAAAATCGACTTACTACCGACCTAATACTTACTCAATATTATTAGCTGATATCTCTATATATGAACCAGCAATGGATCAATAATATTATGGGATTTGAGAATGGTCAAGTGTTCGAGGTGTAAGAAACTGATGATATGTGGGTATGATCACCAAAATACCACTACCAAGGCGGGTAGTGGTAGTGGCGGAGTGTGGTTATTTTAGCTCTGAAGAGCTCTTGCCTAATAGTCTTCTTGCAACGATAAGTTGTTGAATTTGTTGGGTTCCTTCAAATATGTCAAGGATTTTTGAGTCTCTGGCCCATTTTTCAAGTAACTCATTTTCACTGTAGCCAACACTGGCACAAAGTTCGACACATTTTAATGTGATTTGGTTACAAACTCTTCCCGCTTTGGCCTTGGCAATGGATGCTTCTTTTGAATTGGGCATTGCATTATCTGCCATCCAGGCCGCTTTTAAGGTTAATAAGCGTGATGCCTCCCAGTCCGCTTCCATCCTATATAGCTCAGCTTCAACGGCACTTACATTAGTTATTGGGGTGCTGTAATCTTGTTTTAGGTGGTTTTTTAGCAGGTGGCGAGCTTGGTCTAGAGAGGCTTTTGCCAATCCAACAGCCATAGCGGCAACTAGGGGGCGAGTATTGTCGAAGGTCTCCATGACACCGGCAAAACCTTTTTCGACATTAATTTCTTCATCACCTAGTAAGTTATCTTTGTGGATCCGGCAGTCGGTAAACATAACTGCTGCCGTGTCAGATGCCTTAATGCCAAGCTTGTGCTCTAAGCGAATAAGTTCCATGCCTGGTGTGCCACGCTCTATTGCGAACGATTTAATGGCTGCACGGCCAAGGTCTTTGTCTAAGGTTGCCCAAACAACAATGACATCAGCTCTTGCACCTGATGTGATGAATATTTTTTCACCATTCAGTACATAATGGTCACCATCTTTTTTAGCTGTGGTACGAATAGAGGCTGAGTCAGAGCCGGTATTGGGCTCCGTAATGGCCATGGCGGCCCATTTTCCTTTAAAACGTTTAAGTTGTTCGGGATTTGCCACTGCGGCTATTGCTGCGTTGCCTAACCCTTGGCGAGGTAGGGTGAGCAGCAGTCCAGTATCACCCCAGCAGAATTCTTGAATACCGACAACTGCAGCCATGTTGCTGCCATTGCTAATGCTTCCATCATTACGTTTTTTCTTTTTGCTTGCTTCTCCAGCACCAACACCATTTTCATCACCAGCGTTCATTCCATCTAGAATGGAAGCAACCATATCCAATTCTTTTGGATACTCGTGCTCGGCTAGGTCATATTTGCGTGAGATGGGGCGTAACATTTCATTGGCTACTTGGTAAGCCATACCTTGTAAATTCTGTAGTTTTTTAGGTAATTCTAATAACATTTTGATGTCCTCAAATGCATTTTGTTAACGTGGTAGCGTGTTAAAGGGTTAGGGCTTAGGGCTTAGGGGTTATAGATGTAAGCCACCTTCACAAATAGCGATAGATCGCATATCTCGATACCAACGTTCAACAGGGTGCTCTTTGGTGAAGCCGTGCCCACCTAAAAGTTGCACACCGTTAGTGCCAATTTCCATTGCCTTATCTCCGCAAAGTACATGAGCTAGATAGGCTTCTTGAGTAAAATCTAGACCTTTTTCTGCTCGTGCTACCGCGCGCTGTGTTAGAACTTTCATGCTGTCGAGCTCTATACCTATATTGGCAACCATAAAGGCAACAGATTGCCGATGGCTGATAGGTTCGCCAAAAGCTTCACGTTCATTGCAGTAGGTAATTGTGTAATCCAATATCGCTTTTGCTGTGCCAAGTGCCAATGAGCACCACGCGAGGCGAGAAAAGTTTATAAAGGCTTGATAGTCAAAGTCGGCTTCACCAAGAAGGCAGTCACTTTCAATTTTCACGTTGTTTAAATTAACTTTTCCTAGCTGGGCGGCTTTTAACCCCATGGATGGGTCTGCAGATACGGTAAGGCCTTCTGTACTACTTTCAACAATAAAAATTCTAGGGCCTTTATTTTCTAAGTTCGCTGCTATTAGGAATAGCTCGCAACTCTCGGCTAAAGGAACTAAAGACTTTTCGCCATGTAGGATAAATCCATTACCAACCGATTTTGCCGTAGTTTTTAATTGGTTTGCATCAAATAACGGTTCACTTTCAGCGACGGCTATTGACGCAAGTAGCGGTGACTCGTCAAGAAAAGAGGGTAAGTACTTTGACTGTTGTGATGCAGTGCCCCAGTGGGTTAATGCATTAGCAACACCGATAGGGGCTAATGTCGCAACAGCAATACCCATGTCGCCATAGGCTAATTCTTCAGCAACCACCATGCTGGTTACGGGAGACCTTTCTGTTCCTGCTCCACCTAACTCTTCCGGCACTGCAAAATAAGAAAGCCCCAACTCGGTGGCCTGAGTTAAAATATCTTGAGGAACTTCAGCATTTTTATCTGCATCCAACGCAGCGGGGCGAATAAGGTCTTTCGCAAATCGTTGAATGCTGTCTTGCATCAGCTGTTGTTCTTCGCTGAGATTTAAGTCGAAAAGGTTTTTGGATGTTGTAGACACAGGAGCATTTGGCCGCGCAGGAGTAACCAAGTTAGTGACATTTTTAAATTGTCTGGAGGTGGCTCCTAGCGCTTTAAACCCTGTTTTTGTACCTTGATAAAGGGTTTTTTCGATGGTTTCACGTAAACCTAGCTTATCAATAACCGGTGAGGAGGCAATACTATTAAGGGCAGCTAAAGCGATACCCATTGGATCTCTACTCATTGTGATTCTCTCTGCTTGGTGTTTTTCAAGATAGTTAAACTAATGTTTTTTTCTGATTTGGTGACTTCGAGTCTCTGATGGTGACGTTTAGATTGCATTGGCGCGAGAAAAAGAGGCTGTGGCTAAACGGCCAATTAACAATGAATTGTTGTTCAGTTTATGATTTATGCAAGTCCTGGAAGAACTTAACTACTGTTGTAGGCATGAATGTACAAAAATATCTCTGTATCGTGGCTACATGGCCATAGATGTTTTTTATTATGCTGTTAGAGTTTCTTTAAAAGAAACCCCATGTAGGAAGTATTGATGTCGGAATTAAATGTATTAAATCGCGTTGTTTCAAAGCTAAACGCCTTACCTGACTCTATTCGAGGCAAGGCAATCTCATTGTTGATTGGTCGTACGGTTCGTTATGCAGGTACAAGCAATATCTATATTGAAAAATTAACCACAACCGAATCCATTATGCGGTTGAAAAATAAGAAAAAAGTACAGAACCATATTGGTTCTATTCATGCGGCAGCAATGGCTTTGTTGGCAGAGTCTGCAACGGGATTATTAGTGGGTATGAATGTCCCCGACAGCAGTATCCCTGTCATTAAAACATTGCATGTAGATTACTTAAAGAGATGTCAGGGTGACATTAAAGCCGTTGCTCGTTTAACGAAAGAGCAGATTGAACAGATAACCACGACTGAAAAGGGAGAGGTGGTCGTAGAGATTACTGTTACAGATGAGAAAGGGGTTGAACCGATTCAATGTGAAATGATATGGGCGTGGACATCTAAAATAAGAAAATAATGTGTGAGGGCTTAGTTGGCCTTTAAGGTGGTAACAACTTGAATGTTTTGTTCCGAGAAGTGCGCCCGTGTACGGATGCACTTCTCGGGATTTATCTAAACTGCAACGCTGTTTTCGTTAGGAGTGCTTTCTGTTGACGTTGTATCGTTATTATACCCCAGGCGTACCTCACTCGGTGTTTTCCCTGTCCAGCGCTTAAACGCCTGGCGAAAATTGGCAGCATCACTGAACCCTACCAAGTTGGCAATTTCATCTACGCAAAATTGGGTTCCGGTTAGATAATTGATGGAAAGTTGTTTTCGAACTTCATCAAGGATCCGTTGAAAGCTTGTTCCTGACATTTGTAGCTTTCTTCTTAACGTTCTTGGAGCAACACCCATAATATCGGCAACTTGATCGATCTTCGGAAAGTAACCGGGTCGGGCGAGTAAAATGCTTCGCACCTCATCTTTATGATCTAATGATGCTTTACCTTGTTGTGTTGTTTCTGCGCAGAGTTTTTCTAGTAATTTAGCGGAAAGAGGGTTGGCCTTGGGAAGTGGGCGTTCTACTAAGTTATCTCGTAAGATAATCTGGTTAAATTGGCTGTTAAATACGAGTCGAGTATTAAATAAATCACGATAGTGTTCAGAGTAACTTGGCTCGGGATAAGTAAAATGAATTTCTTCTGCAACGTCACTCATTTCTAACAGTTCTTGTGCCAGAAGAAAGACCGGGCCCACAGACACCTCTACGCAAAAAGATAGCAGGTCTCCTACACCATATTGGTCGGTAACGCGATAAACATTCTTACCGTTAACGTGTAGAAATTGATGGTGTAATTTTGGTCCGGCGACGTCGATATAGCGCATCCCGAGTTCGATAGCGTGTTGTAAAGAGCTACAGCTGAGCATTGCATAGCCCAAAATGCCAAAGGAGGCGATATCTGAACGTTTTGCTGCGAGGATGCCAATCTCTTTTGCTGGTGCGAGTGCGCGAACGTTGCTAAACAGTTTTAATTCTTGCTGGTGAGAGACAAGTGCGCAGGGGTCGCCAAGTTGTCCGTTGTCTATTCCCGTGCCTTCCAGAGCTTGTTCTGGTGAAATATTGAATTCGCTCAATAAGTTAACTAATAAATTAACGTCATTCAAATTGTGCGTGGTTTCG
>CAJXXT010000333.1 GCA_913063495.1 uncultured Gammaproteobacteria bacterium
TTGTCAAAGCAGTCATCGTTATTCCCTCAGTATTACATTGAGCTTATCTTTTAACGAAGTAACAACATTATCTACAATCTTATTCACTTCATCATCTTTAAGAGTGCGCGCTGGATGCTGAAGGGTCAAGCCAAATGCAATGCTCTTATGACCTTCTTCCACGTTAGTGCCTTGATATACATCGAATAATACGACGCTAGTTAACCATTCACCGGCAGTTTGACGCACATTTTCCAGTATAGTCTGTGCTGAGATCTTTTCCTCCACAATTACTGCCAAATCACGCCTAACCTCAGGAAATTTCGACAATTCTTTAAATTCTGGTGCTTTACCTGTCAACAGCTCGGCAAGTTTCACCTGAAAGAGGTAGATTTGGCCAGAAATACCTAATTTATTTTGGATCGCTGGATGCAGCGCCCCAATATATCCTATGTCATTTCCGTTACGACGAACCACCGCCGACTGGCCAGGATGCAAAACAGGGTGCTCAGCTGATGCAAATTCATACTCAGCTTCTGCCCCGCCCGTTGCTAGCAATGCCTCAAGATCACCTTTAACATCAAAGAAATCTACCGAAGCAACCTTTCCATGCCAACTTTCATTTTGAACGCCACCATAAACCAGGCCCGCTAACATCTTCGTTTGCTCAATATTATCAGCAGCACTATCACTGACATGGTTACTGAGTGGTTTAAAGATCAAGCCACTTTCAAACAATCGAAGGCGTGTCTGTTGTCGATTAATATTATGTTGAGCTGCTTTAATCAACCCTGCCCACAACGTTAATCGCATTTGAGACATATCGGCCGAAATCGGATTGGCTAATTCAATCGCCTTTTCACCGGGCGCCATCAGCTCATGAATATCTTTATCGACAAAACTATAAGTAATCGCCTCTTGGTAATCCCTAGCCACTAAACGTTGCTTTAAGGTATCAATGTTTATCTCGTTCTCCGGCGTTGCTTGTGCGGAGAAACCCATTGCAGGAAGTCGAATCGGTAGTTTGTTATACCCCCAGATACGACCCAGCTCTTCAATTAAATCAACTTCAATACGCACATCAAAACGATAAGCAGGTGGAACGATGTGCCACCCTGCGTCCGTGCTGACAATATCCATACCTAGACGACCAAGGATGTCTTCAACGTCAGCATCAGGCATTGAGAAACCCAAGACACGTTCAATCTGATTACGACGTAATTGAATGGGCTCAATATGAGGTAAATTCTCGGGAGAAAGCGCCTCAACAACTGGACCAGCATCACCACCCACAATCTCTAACAACAACGCGGTAGCACGCTCAATGGATTTGCGTTGTAATTCAAAATCCACTCCACGCTCAAAACGATGAGACGAATCAGTATGCAACCCATAGCCACGAGCCTTACCTGCAATCGCTACTGGCTCAAAGAATGCACTTTCTAACAAGATGTCATTGGTTGTAGAAGTCACCGATGATGCCAGGCCGCCCATCACACCAGCTACAGCCAATACCTTACTGCTATCAGCAATAACCAACGTATCATCATTTAATGTAATTTCTTGATCACCCAACAAGGTGATTTTTTCACCCTGCTCAGCCATCCGAACCAAGATTCCACCATCCAGCGTAGATAAATCAAAGGCGTGCATCGGCTGCCCCTGCTCTAACAATACGTAGTTAGTCACATCAACAACAGGATCGATGCTACGAACTCCACTACGCCGCAAACGCTCTACCATCCATAAAGGCGTTTCCGCGTTGCCGTTAATACCCTTTATTACCCGACATAAATAACGAGGACATTGGGCTTTTGCTGCGACATCAACAGGAAAAACAGCATCAATGGTCCCGGCAATCTCATCAACATGAACCGGAGTAACATCAACACGATTTAACACACCGACCTCACGGGACAAACCAACCATACCAAGGCAATCACCGCGGTTAGGGGTCAAATCAACATCAATGCTAGTGTCATCTAAATCCAAATATTCACGAATATCGGTACCAATAGGTGCATCACTAGGAAGCTCCATCAAACCCGGAGACTTCTCCTCCAAACCCAACTCTGAAGCGCCACACAACATCCCAAAAGATGGGACACCTCGAAGCTTGGCTTTTTTGATTTTAAAATCGCCCGGTAAAACAGCACCCACTTTCGCACAAGGAATACGCAACCCTTGCCGCGCATTCGAAGCACCACACACGATGGTTACAAGCTCATCTTCACCAACATTCACTTGGCAAACACGCAATTTATCGGCATCGGGGTGCTGCTCAATAGACTCGATCTCAGCAACCACAACATTATTAAACTGCCCAGCAACAGGTTCAGTTCCATCAACTTCCAAGCCCGCCATCGTCAACTGCTCAACCAACGCTTCGATTGAAATTGATGGATTAACCCACTCTCGTAACCACTTTTCACTGAATTGCATGTTCTTTACCGCACAAATTGAAGACTGTTAGTTTACATTGTGACTCGCGATCAAAAAAACCTAAATCTCGCAACACAATGACAAATTTTGTATAACTGCAACGGAGGTTATTCAGCGGATCTCAGAGACCACACCGAAGTTGAAGTTCTATTTCAGAAAACGCAGCAAGTACATCCATGTATGCTTTCTTCGGCGTCCTTGCCTCAGAGATTTCTGAAATAGAACTTCAACTTCGGTGCTTCTAGCAAGATTTAATATTCACCTGAATAGCCATATCACATCTAATTAAACTGTGAGAGAAACTTCACGTCATTTTCAAAAAACAACCTCAAGTCATTAACGCCATAACGTAACATCGCCAAGCGCTCCACCCCCATCCCAAAAGCAAAACCTTTAAAACGTTCAATATCCACACCTGAATGCTCAAATACTGCCGGGTGAACCATTCCACAACCTAGCACTTCCAACCAACCAGTGTGGCCACAAACACGACAACCTTTACCACTACACATAACACATTCAATATCGACTTCCGCAGAAGGCTCTGTGAATGGGAAATATGAGGGCCTGAATCGTACCGGTAATTCTTTTTCAAAGAACTCCCGCAAGAATAATTCAATAACACCTTTCAGATCCGCAAACGTAGAGGTTTCATCAACAAGTAACCCTTCTACTTGATGGAACATCGGAGTGTGGGTTAAATCAGAATCGCATCGATACACACGACCAGGGCAGATAATTCGAAAAGGCGCTTCGCCACTTTCCATTACCCGCACCTGCACCGGAGAGGTATGTGTTCTTAATAACGTATGGGCATCAAAATAGAAAGTATCATGCATCGCCCGTGCTGGGTGATGAGCAGGAATATTCAGCGCTTCAAAGTTATGGTAATCATCTTCGATCTCTGGACCTTCTACGACCGAGAATCCTGCCTTAGCAAAAAACGCCTCGATACGTTTCATGGTTCGAGTGACTGGGTGCAGCCCACCTACCGAACCTTCACGACCAGGTAAGGTTACATCAACCCGCTCATTTTCAAGCTGAGCATTCAACGCCACGGCGGCTAACGCATCCTTTTTCGCTTGGATAACATCCTGCAAGGCTACTTTGGCTTTATTAATTTTGGCCCCGGCAGCGGGTCGCTCTTCTGCAGATAACTTCCCAAGGCCTTTAAGTAGGCTGGTTATTTCGCCTTTTTTGCCCAGGTACTGAACCCGCAGCTGATCTAATGACTGATCGTTATTAGCGGCGTTAATGGCTTGTTGTGCTTGATCAACGAGTTTTTGTAGGTCTTCCATCGTGCTTCCAAACGTAGGTCTTTAAAAACAAAACAGGGGAAGAGCCTGCGCCCTTCCCCTGTTTATGTTGTACAAAAAGAAATGTACAGATATCACTATCAGCGCGATTAGTCAGCTAGGCTAGCTTTTGCCTTTTCTACTAATGCGGTAAAGGTAGCAGCATCGTGGATTGCGATGTCTGACAATACTTTACGGTCGATCTCAATAGACGCTTTCTTAAGTCCATTGATGAAGCGGCTGTATGTCATACCATTCATTCGGGATGCAGCGTTAATACGCGCAATCCATAACTGGCGGAACTGACGCTTACGTTGGCGACGGTCACGATATGCATATTGGCCGGCTTTAATAACAGCCTGTTTAGCAACGCGGTAAATTCGGCTACGTGCGCCGTAATAACCTTTTGCTTCTTTAAGGACTTTCTTGTGTCTTGCTCTAGCGGTAACACCGCGTTTTACGCGTGGCATAATCTATTCTCCAAAAAACCTGTTCTAAAAAACCTGTTCTAAAAAACCCATGATGATGGCATTAAACGCCAGGCATCATACGACGAACCATTGCTACATCAGATGCTGCAACTTGCTGCTTGGGTCTTAACTGACGAATTCGCTTAGAATTCTTCTTGGTCAAGATATGGTTTTTGAAGGCTTGCTTACGCTTAAAACCACTGCCCGTCTTTTTAAAACGCTTGGCGGCTCCACTGTTTGATTTGATCTTCGGCATTTTCATGCTCCGCATTGTTGGCGTGAGAATCACGCATTAAATCATAAAGTACTCGATGTTGATCAAACGTTGAGCACTACTTCTTTTTGCGAGGCGCAATTACCATTGTCATCTGACGCCCTTCCATTTTTGGATACATCTCAACGGACCCAATTTCCTCGAGATCAACTTCCACTCTTTTTAGGAGTTTCATGCCAATATCTTGGTGGGCCATTTCACGTCCACGGAAGCGCATCGTAACTTTGGCTTTGTCCCCATCCGAAAGGAACCGCGTCAGGTTGCGAAGTTTTACCTGGTAGTCTCCTTCCTCAGTCCCAGGACGGAATTTTATTTCCTT
>CAJXXT010000334.1 GCA_913063495.1 uncultured Gammaproteobacteria bacterium
TTGGGTAAGCGTTGGGAGCATAGTCGTTTCCGTTCACCGTATTTACGTCATGGATTATGGGAAGCAGGGTTTGCCGTCGATACCATGGAAACTGCGGTCGATTGGGATAGAGTGCCAGAAACCGTAGCCAATATTGAGAAGGCAATCTCCGGTGCGTTAAGCGAAGAGAAAGAAGCGGTACATGTATTTACTCATCTTTCGCATATGTACGGTCAAGGTTCGAGTATTTATACCTCCTATATCTATCGTTGTGGTGGTACCTATGAAGAAACCTATGCACGCTGGGAAAAAACCAAGGCAGCGGGTGCAGAAGCGATTGTAAAATCGGGCGGGACTATTTCTCATCAGCACGGTGTTGGTAAAGATCATGCAAAATATTTGCCCGCAGAGAAAGGCCCTCTAGGTATCAAAGCGATTCAGGGATTAGTGGATACGTTTGATCCTAAGCACCAAATGAATCCGGGTAAGTTATTACCGAAAGAGTAAGTTAGGAATATTCAGACATAAAAATGCCCCACTTGGCAAAACCAAATGGGGCATTTTTATGTCTGAATATTGGCTATGAAAAGGAATGATCTTTCATTGTTGTGGAGATTAGGCGGAATACGTCAACCCAGGCTTGGCGCACCTCATCGGTAAACTGGTTACCTAGCCCCTGATGTAAGGCGTAAAGTAGGGCATTACCTACGGGTGTAAAATCGGCTGCCTTGACACCATAGTTTACGTGTCGCTCAGCCAGCTGGTGTAAGACGGGAACCAATGTATCTAAATCGTTTAAGCCAGCAGTTGCCACTTTTAGCGTTGCCATGAGCTTTCGGCCTTGGGCTTTGATGTCGGATTTAAACAGTGGTTTAAGCTTCGGATCGTACTCAAACAGTTTGGTATAGAATATATCGGCCGCTTGTTCCGCAATCGGTTCGACTTTGGCAAAGCTGTTTTGTACAAGTGTTATTTGTCGTTGCGTAACGGGCATCCCATCACCTCAAGAGCAGATAGTTTTGATTAAAAAAGACTCTACTTTTGACGTTAGCTGGAACCTGTGATATTGCAAGTAACTTGACTTGTCAGATGTTTGTTTTCTTAGAGTAAATTCAATAAATATCATTAGGTATGCTAAGAGAGTATGTTTTGAATGAGTCCGGTAATGCTAATGAATAACAAAGCAATACCAACAACACGATAAAAAACAGCCGTATCCGCAGTAAGGATATAATGATGGAAGCGTAAACCAATCATGTGCCCTGCAGCTGCACAAGGTAATAGCCAAATATGGTGAATTAACTGCAAATCAATACCGACATAAATAAACGCACTCATCTTAATGGCAACCAAGATAAACCATAGTGCAAATAAGGTATCACGAAGCTGGTGTTTGTTTACGTGGTTGGCAAAGACGGTAATAATAAGGGGTGCACCAATGAGTGAGGTGCCACTAATATAAGCACCCAGTATGAGAAATAGTATATCCAGTTTTTTATTATTGCTATTAAAGGGTTTGTTAAAAATATAGGTAAGGGAATAAAAACCAACAATGCTAAAGATGATACCGCTCATCAACGAACTTGGCAGTGTGATCAATCCCAATACGCCAATCAGTTTGGGGATAATCATAATGGACATTGCTTGTTTTAGGTAAGGCCAATCAATAGTACTTTCATGAGGTGTTTTGACAGGGTCATGATCATTTTTTTGGAAACGAGTGGAATTGCTTTTGATAATCGTAATAGAGGAAAAGACCAAAAGGTGTACCGAAATTAATGGTAAGTAGACAAGTGGATCGTTGTGAACCATTAATAAGAAAGGAAGTGACAATACGGCTCCGCCAAACCCAAGTCCAGAACGAACAAAACCACTCCATATAAAAATAAGAGCGATCAGTGTGTATTGTATCCAGCTAAGATCAAGCATTGGGTGGTTGGTTTTCCTGGTTTTGATATCAAATAAGGGAAGTGAAGTAGCCTGTACGGTCAATGTTCAGGAATCAGGCGCGAAATTATACCAGAAGTGAATGACTTTGTTTTATAGCAGAACCTTCTTTTATTATGATGAATCTGTTAAATCTATGTGCAGAGTTTGGCGATAAAACCGATGAATACCAAAACAATAACTGACGCAGAGATATGATAATGAAAGTATATGGATATCCTAATTCACGTTCCACACGAATTACCTGGATGTTAGAAGAATTGGGGCAAGAATATGAATTTTGTTTAGTGGATTTTAATAAAGGAGAGTCACAGTCAAAAGAATATTTAGCGATTAATCCAGCGGGGAAAGTGCCTGCATTTCAAGATGATGATCTTCTGTTATTGGAGTCGGCGGCAATTATTGCTTACCTTGGGGACAAGTCACCGGAATCAGGGTTGGTGCCTACTGCGGGTACTGCTGATCGGGCTCGATATGATCAGTGGAGCTATTTTTCAATGTGCGAATTGGAGCAGCCACTGTGGACGATTGGAAAAAACAAGTTTGCATTACCTGAAGATCAACGTTGTGAATCGATATTTCCTACGGCTCAGTGGGAGTTTCAAAAGGCGTTGAGATTGTTTAGTGAAGGTTTGGGTGATAAATCATATATCCTTGGGGAAAGTTTTACGGCTGTGGATATTTTACTTGGGCAAACTTTAGTGTGGGGAACGGCATTTAAGCAACCCATTGAACAGAGTAATCTAATAGAATACCTTAAACGTGTTACTTCTCGCCCGGCGTTAGTACGAGCGCGCGCGACTGAGGCGGCTTCACTGGAACGTTAATGCCCATCACCTGAAGCATAAACTAGTTTGTTTTGTTGAATAAAGTATCAAATGCCTACACCAAAGTGCATACGGGCCACTATTATGCAGAACGTTCGTGCCATATAATGTTACCTCAATTTGGGAACAATACAGGGACAGCGCAAGGTGAGAAGTATGCGAACAGTAGAAGATTATTCATTATCCATGGCTTTTTTAAAAAAAGCCTGTGCGAAACAGGTGTCATTACATAAAAGCTCAGAGGATATTCAGCAGATTTTGCAGAAATATCCTAAGTTGGTAGTGGCAATGAATCACGGCCCAATGGCTGGGCCGGTTGCTGGCAGCATTGCGATGATGGATCAGTATTCCAAAAATGGCGGAAGCCAACGCGTACCAATGATTATTGCCTGGCGAGGTTTCTATCATATTCCGGTGGTAAAACATTTAATCCGTTATATGAGCCAAGTGAAGATGCCGTTTAACCTGGATGGGTTTGTAAGGCAGATGGCGGAGAAAGGTGTGACGGATTTATTTGTAATGCCAGAGGGTGAGAATTGCACTTATGGGAATGGCCGTGATATAGAACCTTTTTTGAGCCCCCGTTTTATTGAAATGGCATTAAAAACCGGAACGCCAATTTTGGTTGCAGTGCATACAGGTTCAGAGCAATGGTCGAATATTGTGCCTGTAAGCCAAAAACTTAATCCGTTGTTAAAGTTTTTACCAAAAAAGAGTTACCAACGTATTCAGGAAACAGGAAAAATTAATGTTGCCCCTTTGCGGCTAACAACCATTTCTGAGCTGCAGGTGTCTTTTCGTTTATACCAGCCAGCGATGAAACTTGCCGATTTAGACAAAGAGAATAAATGGGAATTGTTGCAAAAAGAATCTGATAATGTGCGAGAGATTATGCAGCAGCAAGTAGACCAAATGATCTCGGTAGAAGTATTTGATCTACCTGTCAGTGCATGAGTGTTTTTTCCACAGGAGATGCACTGCTCAGTGTATCTTCGATTTCTTAAAAGACTTGTTGATAGCCCCACGTCAAATAATTTTTTCTATTTAACACATCCCCGCTTCCTTAAGATTACCTTAAGATTCTGTTGTTACCCTGTCATTGTGAGGATTCGATACGTTACAAGGTGATAGACATGGGAATAATAACGAGATCGCTGATAGCCGCTGTCCTAATTCAGATGAGTACAGGTGTTGTTGTGGCTGGTGAGGCGTTGGATTTATCCAAATACAATGGTAAACAGGCAGTGTATTTGGATTTCTGGGCATCTTGGTGTGTGCCTTGTCGGGAGTCGTTCCCCTGGTTAAATAAGATTTATTCTCAATATGCAGATAAAGGTTTGAAGGTAATAGCGATCAATCTGGATGCTGAAACGGAGGATGCTAAAAGATTCCTTAAAATCTATCCAGCAAAATTTGAAGTGATTTACGACCCTGAGGGAGAATTTGCTACACGTTTTAACCTTCAGGGTATGCCAAGTGCAGTGTTGATTGGCCGAGATGGCAAGATATTTAGCCAGCATGTTGGCTTTAAGGAAAGTAAGGCTGAATATTATGAAGACGCTATTCAAAAACTATTGTCTACGGATTCTGGCCTGACTAAAAAATAAGAAAAAATAGCAGGTTAGATGTACTTTCTATTATTAGGGTTGGTGGTGCAGTATGACAAGCAAGAGTGATCGCAATGACTGCTGGGATTTGAAACGGGTCGAGTTGGGTTGGAAGTGCAGTTTTAACGCAATGGCAAGTCCGTGTGAAATACTTTGGGCTCAATGTTTAGCTGAAGAAGCAAAGTTTTTGTCAGAAGTAGCTTTTAATGAAGTTAAACGAATAGAGCATAAATTTAGCCGTTATCGAGAGGATAATATTCTTTATCAGATAAATAACAGTAATGGTCAGCTGATAGATATTGACGATGAAGTTGGTCGTCTGCTCACCTTTGCAGATCAGTGTTATCAAGTGAGTGATGGATTATTTG
>CAJXXT010000335.1 GCA_913063495.1 uncultured Gammaproteobacteria bacterium
GCAGTGATTCACCTAAAGAAATATTGGCGATAGCTGAAGCGTTTAATATGCAGTCTCACGTTATTCAGCAAGAAATTGATCTGATAGCTCAATCGGTAACGGTAGAGGCTAAGGTATCAAGCTCACCTTATATCAACGGAGTAAAAGACGGGGCTTTGGCTAACGTAGCCTATGATCATGTTGTGATTAGTGTATACACTCAAGGGAGTGAGCCGTCAGATAAAACAATGTTATTTCAATACGATGTTGATATCGAGGTGGCCTTTAATCTTCTTCATGTATCTGGAGACACTGTGCCAGGGCTAGATATTGCGTCTTTGCACTATGACATCATTGATCAGCGTAGTTTTGATGCAACTATGCCAGACATTTTTCTTGATACCGTTTCTGAAAACATCATGGATGAGATGCTAGAGGGTATTCTCACCCATCTTGCGGCACAGTTTTCATTCGTAAACATCGATGCGGTTGTTAAGGAGTTTGGTATGCCAGAAATTCAGCGTGTATGGTTTAGGCCCAAAGGCGATTCTGCCGATATTACGTTGGCGCTAGATGCGCAATTTCCTGAGTAAAAGAGATAGAAAGAGGTGATGATTCCTGTCGCCGCACACGATAAAGCACTATGAGTGCGGCGGCCAGAAAAAAGTGATGAACCACGTGAGTGTAGATCTCTGTGGTTCGAATATCCGTATGTCCTAATAATTTATCAAGGCATCAGACTAACCAATCTATAGTAGACTACCTTCATCCTACCGACTTTTTATATAGAATTTGATGATGAACAACCTTATCGATATCCTGAAGCCTTACGTTACAGTGTCTGATGAAGAGCTAGAAAAAATTTCAGACATTGCGGAATACAAGTGTTATGAGAAAAACGAGTATATCTTTACACCTGACTCTATCTGTAACCATATATTCATAATGACAAAAGGATTGGTCCGTGGTTTCTATCTATACGATGACAAAGAAGTTAACTTACGATTGCTGTGTGAGAACAGCGCTGTCATCGCTTACTCCAGTTACATTCAAAAAGCCAAGACAGAAGAGTTCATTCAAGCAATCGAGCCATCAGAGGGCTACCTATTTTCACGTTATAAACTGGATAAATTAAGTGCAACGATACCGGCGATCAACCAACTCAAACTCTATACCGCAGAACGACATTATATTTCAATGGAAAGACGGCTACTGACTATCCAATACAAAACGGCAGACGAGCGTCTACGCTATTTTCTGAAAGAAATGGAGCCAGGCATCGTTGAACGAACTCCCGCTATCCATATTGCGTCTTACCTGGGAATGCCACCTGAATCATTGAGCAGAGCCAAACGCAACCTTAACAAATGTTAAGGTAGTGCCGATTAGATTCCATTACCATTGACGCCTCTGACACACCACACTGGAAAGAAGATGCCGAAGAATAAAGACAAGCAACTTAAGTTCGTATTTTTCCCTCCCTCTCCATGGTCCGAGAGAGCACGGTGGGCTCTAGATCATGCGGGTACAAAATACGATACTATTGTATATACACCACTTGTTTCGACCGTATATGTACGGTGGCTGTCTCGAAATTTCAATAACAAGCTGACAATCCCCGTTGCAATCGCCAATAACACAGGTAAAAGCCAGATCCTTCGGGATTCTCTTAGCATTTCCCTTCATGCAAACACTAGCCGATTAGCGCAGCGTAAGAACCTTTTCCCTGCCGAGCATATTGATGAAATTAATGAATGGAACCAACTCAGCGAGAGCATACTTGATATCCTTCGTGTTCGCGCAAACCCGAGAATGAAACAGAGCAGAGATTTACAGCTAAATAATTTACCTGCGACTATTCCCACTAGAGTAAAGCCACTATTTCTGCCCCTATCACGCTATGCGTTAAACTATTTCGAAAATAAATACCCGTTACAAACGGCTGATCACGACCAGATCCTTATCGATGGACTGAATAAAATACGATCTGCTCTGGAGAAATCGGGTAGTGGCTATATTTTAGATGAATTCAGTTACGCCGACATTACTACGGCCGTTATCTTTCAAGCAATCAGTCCCGGTGCTAATAAGTTCGTTGAGTTAGATGATGCCACTCGAGAATGCTGGAAAGACTACCAGTTAATCAAACAGTTTGGCGATTTAATTGAATGGCGCGATAATATCTATGACAAACATCGTTTTTAACCTCCACTAGTCCTGAGAAAATTTTCGCGTAGATACTTTTAATATAAGATGCCTTTAGGAAGAGGGGTCAACTTTGAATTGAGTTAGTAGCTGGTTCATTTGTTCTGCAACTTGTTTGAGAGATTGCACTTCATTTAAGGTGTTTTCTGCTAAATGATAAGAATCGTCAGCCATCTCATTTAGGTTGGATGCGCTGGACGCGACATTTTGAGAGGTTACGGCTTGTTCCTCTGATGAAGTTGCGAGCTGCGATGTGAGTGAAATAACCTCGTCAACAGAATTCGTGATAGCAGATAACGCGTCTCCTGATTCATTGGCTTTCGCTCGTAGTATTTGTGAATCATCAAGGCTTTGGCGCATAGATACGACGGCTTTGGTAGAGCCTTGATTAAGGTCTTCTATACTTGTATTGATTTGTTGAGTCAGCTCTTGCGTTTTTATTGCAAGGTTTCGCACTTCATCTGCAACAACGGCAAAACCTCGGCCTGATTGACCCGCTCGAGCAGCTTCTATGGCTGCATTTAGAGATAGTAAGTTGGTTTGTGACGCAATTTCACTGATATTGGCGCATACAGAGGTGATGTTTTGCGACTTACTGTCAAGATCGAGAATGACATTGGAGGTGTTGTCGATACTGTCAGTAATATTGTTAATGAAATCTAGTGATTCGGAGACAATATCCTGACCTTTTTTAGCTAATGTTCCAGTGGTGTTGGTTGTATCCGTTGTTTTTACCGCAATGCAAGCAACTTCGTTGATTGCCGCTGACATTTGCTCCACAGAGTTTGAGACGAGAGAGTTTTCTTTTTGTTGGTTTTGGGTTGAATCTCTTAATGAATTCATGTTTCCACCAATATGCGACATCTTTTCAAGAAACGCATCCATTGCATTTTTTGTTTGCCTAATAAGAGCGGCTTGTTTTTCTGCAAACTGATTAAAAGCCAGGGCAACTTCACCAATTTCATCGAGCCTACCGGTGTTAAGCCGCTGCGTTAAGTCGCCATCACCGCTAGCAATTTGTTGTAAGCGGCGAGTGAGTTCAGTTATTGGTTTTGCAATCCCATTGATCGAAAGAAGTGTTAATAGTGACCCTAAGAATAAAACGACGATAAAAACACCAACGAGGAGCGACGTGCTATTACTGCGGTGTTTGTTGGCATCAATTACGACAGTGTTGATGGTATCAGCAAGAACCGACGTGTTGGCGTCAAGTATGTCATGCATAACGGCGAAGGACTGTGTTGCGCCATTTAGGCTAAGGTTTATTGCTTCTTTTCTGGATCCTCTAGTGTTTGATTCTCTTAGAGAAATAATGTTTTTTGTAATATCTTGCCATTCCATTAACAGCCCTTGATAGGGTTGTAGTTTGTTACTAATATCAGTGGTCGATAATATGCGGTCTACTTCTTTAAGCTTTGTTACCGCCGTCTCAATATTTTGTTGATGATAGGTTTTTAGGTTGTTATAGCGAGGCGAGCCGACTTTAACAAAAAGTAAGGTGCGTTCCGCAGAAACAGCGCGGTATAAGTGGGTGTCAGCTTCGAGTAAACGTTCGTTGGCGATAAAGTATTGATTTGCCAGGGTATCTACGTCATTTGCGAGTTGTGAGGACACCCATAAACTCACGGATAAAATAAGGCTAAGGAATAGGAAAAACGAGCCGGTGGATAGCCATAGCTTTTTTCCAATAGATAAGTTGTTGAACCAATTCATGAATTGCCTGCTGAGGTATACGGCGATAAACTGACCTTATCTAATAACGCTAGCTTAGAAAGAAGGATGTATCAATTTGCAGGCGATACTGATGTTGAATCAACGGTGAGGTTATGGCGGGATTCGTGCTGGGGTGGGCTGTTCAATTGAGGGTTAAACGAGAAAAGCCCTGATATCTCAGGGCTTTTTGTTTTTATTTACGCCGCTGCTTTTAGCGTGCTCGTGTAAGATACTTCTTGAAATCCCTTTATGCCACTTCGCTGATTGGCTTCATCGGCAAGGATAAGTTCTTCTTTGCTGGCGTACTTTTTGTCCCATTCTAGAACCTTAGGTATCATTAATGCATTCCATAGTGGTGGGATAAGAGTTAAGAACATCGTAGTCAGTAGGCCATTTATCATCATTGGAGCGTCGGCATAGGGCTTTAATTTATGAAACGGTACATCGCCTTCTGCGTGATGATGTGAGTGTCGAGTCAAGTTAAAGGTTCCCCAGCTGCTAAAGCGTTTGTTGCTGTTCCAGCTATGGTAAGGCTGAACGGAAGACTTTGGGTTGCGAACAATACCGTAGTGCTCCATAAAATTAACCATTTCTAACATTGATTTAGTAATTAGTGCGGAAGCGGTGAAGATCAATACACCTTCCCATCCTGCTAAGGCAAACGCTCCAGCTTCCAGTACGAGCGACATCATTAGACCGCGAATATATCGATTGTGTAGGGACCAGACGCCTTGTCGCTTTTTCTGTAAACGCTGCGCTTCAATCTTTGCCGCGCTTAAGTTTCCGCGGTAAGTGGAAATTGCAATATGTTG
>CAJXXT010000336.1 GCA_913063495.1 uncultured Gammaproteobacteria bacterium
GCATTCTGTCAATTGCTTTATTGTCCATCTTTTGTTTCACTCGATACTCTTCTTTTAAACAGTGAAATGACATGAAGGCAGCTATTCTTTGGGGATCTGAGTTATCTCCATACACTCTGAAAATTCAAGCGCTTCTCGAATATGCGAAGGTACCTTATCGTTTGCTTCCTGCAAATGGTAAGCGTATTGAAAACCTTGAAATTCAGGCGCGCTTAGAAGTTGCTAAATTTACGGGGAAAGTTACCCGTTTTCCTGTTATGTCTGACCTAGATGAATATCCGTTGGTACCCTATTTGACAGAAGACGGTCGACATTTTCAGTTTGATTCAACGGCGATAGCCCATTGGTTGGATTCACAAAGAGAAGGGCACACAGGCGCACATACAGACAAGAGGGAGGGTGAAACGTTTTTTCCAAAATCACCGGTACTACGTTTTCTAGCCACATTAATTGATGATGCAATGGATGAGTTTGGCCTATATATGGTGCACCATATGCGTTGGGTAACCTCTGCTACAACGAATAATGCCGGTGCGCGCTTGGCTAGGGAGTTTAAACATATATTACCGGTGGGTGCTCGCTGGTTGGTGGCAAAGCAGTTTTCTGAACGACAAGTTTCTCGCTTACCCTACCTTTTTAGTGTTGCACCAGAGGGGCATCGTTGGGAGATAAACGAACGTTTGCAACCCCCGTTTATCGACTATTGGCCAGAAACTCACAATCTATTAGATAATGCGTGGAAAATGTATCTTGGTGCGATGGAACGTTTACTGGCGCAACAACCTTATGTATTCGGAGATCGATTTACCGTTGCGGATGCCAGCATCTATGGTCAGTTATCAATGAATTTAAAAGACCCTCGTGCGGCAAACCTTCTAGAAGACATTGCGCCTATTACTTATGATTGGCTCTGTGGAATACGTGATGGGCAACATGTGTTAGACAAAACTGTTGTTAGCGAAATGACTATGACTCCTGAACTAATATCAGCCCTTAAACCGTTACTTGATATTATCATGCAAACCTATTCATCGTTAATGGCGCAAAACAGCAATGCTTATGATTCTTATAAAAGGGGCGGGCAGGCAGTATTTAATGAGAAAGCTTTTGATCAACGAAAAGCACTGTATGACGGTGAGTTAATGGGGTACCCGTTTCGTTCGGTTGTGAAAACGTTTCAGGAGCGTATTTGGAGAGATATTTGTGATACTTGGGAAGCGCTAAAAGCTGAGGATCGAGATGCTTTGAAGGTATTGATAACAGATTGGAAGCTGTTTGATCGATAGCGGTTGTTTTACAAATGTTGATGAAATGGATTAATGCGTTATTGATAAAAATAAGCCGAAACGATGTGAGGTGGTGCAGTTCTTCTCATGTCGTTTCGGCTTATTTCCGTTAAGGTGTTTGTAGTGATGTTTGCTGAGATTGCTCTAAGAAGTCTTGATATGCAGGTATTGCAACAGCGGCAAGAATTCCGATCACCATTATCGGGCCTAGTAGCCCAAGAAGAATAAGTAATACAGGGTTTGACGTTGGGCGAAGGCCATAATCATTGGCTTCAGATGTGCCGGGCCAGACCAGTAGATAAATAGCAAAAAAGAAGTTAACCAGTGGCACCAAAACAAGTAATGATAACCACCCATTACTATTGAGATCATGTAAACGACGTCTTGCGGCTACGATAAAACAAAAAAAGATAGGTAAATATAATAGCGCCATTACCGCTAACATCGTTCCACTTGGGGCTTCGGGGTCACCCTCAGTTAATGCTGGAAGAAAAATGGCAACAAGTATCCCGATGACTACCATGCTTAAAACATTGTAGAGCCACGAATAAGCAAAGTAACGTAACCGTCCTATACGCCCATTGAGTGAGAATATTTTAGGTTGATAGCGTTCGTCTGGTGTATTTGTTTCGCTATGATCTGGGCTTGCATAAGGGTTTTCTTGTGTTATTGCGTTGTTCATTGTGTTTTCCTTGCGTTATCTTCGAAGAATCATTTTCGAAGGTGTAATCCCTGAAATATTACCGTTGAGTGCGTTGTTTCTAATTAATCGTGAACGCGATATACATCCAAATCCGATTTTGTGATTTTTCCACCGACCATCAAGATTCTACCCTGATATCGTTGCTCTCCCGTTGTGGTAAATTCAAAGGTGTACGAGCGACAAAAGCAGAGGTGCCCCTGTTTACTTCGTGCGATCCATAGCTTTTGTTGTTCAACGGTTTGATCCAAAAACTGTAAGCCATCTAACCCACACAGGCGCTTAGCCTCAATGATCGCCCGCTCTTTACTTTGTGATCCGTACCACCAAAAGGCAATGATACCGATGGTGATGAAAAATAATAGGATATCGCTCATAGTCGTTGCATTATAAAAGGTGATGGGTTCGTGCAAAAGAAACCGCTTGGGTGCGATTGTTCACGTTGCAGGCCCGTAAAATGGCTGCCACATGAACTTTCACTGTGCTTGGAGACATATTAAGGACTTTAGCAATTTCTTTGTTGGATAAGCCATCGTCCATGAGGTGTAGTACTTCTTTTTGCCTCCCTGTCAGTTGAACAGTGACAAGGACAGTGTCATTGGCCAAATTAGGTGAGGGTGGTGGTACGTGAGTTGTTTCAGCTTTTAATATCGCAGGAGGAACATAAATGCCTCCGGCTAGAATGAGCTGAATAGCACTGATCATTACCGATGACTTGGAGCTTTTAGTGATAAACCCACTTGCGCCTTGTTGTAGTGCGTGTTGAATTTTTTGAGCATCCTCGTTGGCGGATAACATGGCCACAGGGATGCTTGGGTCGGAAGATTTTATTTGTAGTAGTAGCGAGAAGTCTTGGTTGTCCGGTAAATGCAAATCTAACAGGATCAAGTCCAGGTCTTGGTATTGTTGAACGGCTTCTAATGCGGTTTTGGCGCTATCAGCCTCTAAAATATTGACGTTGCCTTCAGAGGTGTTTAGCTGCTGTTTGAGCACCAGGGCTAACCCTTCTCGAAACAGGGCGTGATCGTCAACTAATAATATATCCACAGAGAGAGCGTAGCCTATAGGGAGTGTTGTTTGATGATATTGTGAGAGATTTGCTCGAAGTATAATGGCATTGAGCAAGATTTATAGCGATCTATTAACGAATGTTCGAAAGTTTTTACAGAGTATTGCGACTTTTCTTGATAATAAACGGTAACGATGGGGGAATATCGCTACCGTTCGCCACAAATGGCACCTTATAAAATATGTTATGCGGCTAAGCTTGGGTCATCCTGCTCCATTTTGCGATAGCTGTTAACAAAGGTGTCAAGAAAGGGCTGTTTTGCATCGCCTGCGTCAGATTTTTTTACAAAATGCTCCACCCAACATTGTGCTAATCCTTCAATATCATCGGGATGAGGCAATATTACGCCGCTTCGTTTGTATATCATCCAAGTGATGGCGGTAGCGTAAGCTAGGTTTGTTGCTAGCTCAATATGTGGGTGTTTTAAGAACTCATGCTGAGACGCGAGCCCCCGTATCTCACTTGCGAGGTCTGGGTCAAGGGCTAGATAGTCGTCCCAGAGTCGGCAATGTGTTTCTTTGGATATCCCGTAAACCCCTATACCCATTGATATTTCTGATTGATGCATCAGACTTTCTTGTGCGGCAGCAGTTCCCAAAAGCAGATTTTCAATCGCTTTTGAGCAAATACCCATGGCTTTTAAGGTATGTTGGATTACAAACTGATTGAGACTACTAGTGCTTAAACTCATCATCTTTCCCCTTACCAAATACGACTTCTGTATTACTTCTACCGGTGTTTTTACATTGCTTCATTTGTTTTGACGTTATTAAGAATATAGGCAAGTTGGATGCCAGGTGGATATAATTTGACCGCATGAGGGCTGTTGTTTTTAATCCCAGTTATTAATCGCGCCTTATTATTTATATCGGCACTGAGCGGCAGGAATTCAAGATCAAATTGTTCGAATGCTGAGTGGGCTAGGAATAAAAGGGGATATAGCGACGGCATTGGCTAAAAATACTTCTAATACTTCCATAAGCTAAGTGATTGTATTTGCATGGCTAATTATGCGTAAACGACTAGAATTGCTAAGAGCTACTAACGAAGTAGCTCTTAAAAAGCACCATAACGAAATAAATAGAATAACGAAAAAGTAATTATCGGCTGTTAGGAAGAGGGTAGAAGGGTGGCAATACCACTGACCATTGGTAAATACAGGGTGACTAAACTGCTGGGCTCAGGGGGCTTTGGTGCGGTGTACCTTGCAGAAGACCCCAAGCTTAGCGGTAAAGTGGCTATCAAAGTATTTGCAATATGCAATGCCGATTTATATGACCTCTCAAAAGAGATAGCCAGTACCTCCTCACTAAATATGGCTAGAAATAGAGATTTAGCGTTGCGAGAGCGGTTTGTGCGAGAGGCGACATTATTGCGACAGCTTTCGACAAATTCGAATATCGTTGATGTATACGATTTTGATGAAATGGCTGATGGTACTCCGTATTTTGTGATGCCTTATCTTGAGCGTTCATTGGTTGATGAAATCGGTAAAGATGCGTTAACGACGGAGGCATTAAA
>CAJXXT010000337.1 GCA_913063495.1 uncultured Gammaproteobacteria bacterium
CTACCAATACCGTTCCTTTTAAATGGGGGATATCTGATTGCGTAGAGTTTTTTATACCATCAACGTCGCTAGGTTGAGTTTTCTCCTTCATTAGTTTATTTTTGGATTTGACGGGAACGGAAAACGTAAAATCACTTCCTTTATTTTGTTCGGTGGCAAAGGTTAATGATCCACCCATTTGTAAAGCGAAACTTTTCAAAATAGCCAGTCCGAATGACCCTCTTTCAACCAATGCATCCCGCTCCAGAAGAGTGTTTACCCGATGTTTTTTTATTCCTTTGCCGGTGTCTGATACTAAAAATGTCAAGACCCCATTGATATAGGATATTCTTAGCGTGACCCCTCCTTTACGAGTAAATTTTAATGCATTGTCACACAGAATTTGAAGCCCTTGTCGGATTCGTGTGGCATCTGTCATAAAGATTTCTGGAACCGGATATTCATAATCTACAACGAAGGTGATTGACTTTGATATTGCTTTTTGTCGGTGTTCTGTTGCAATTTCTTCAATAAGAATTCCTAAATTTACAGGAATGCATTCGATATCTAATTTTCCCGCGGTTATCTTTGAATAGTCCAAGATGTCGTTTATGAGGCTTAGTAACCGTTGGCTATTTTTAAGAATAATATCGGTATAGAGAGATTTTTCTTGTTGGCTAACATCGCCATCTTTTAGTAATTCGGAATACCCAACAATAGCCGTTAGTGGAACTCTTATATGAGTACTCATCACGGACAAAAAATGGCTTTTATGGGTTGATGAAATTACTGCTAGTTCTTTATCGACTCGCTCTTGGAGTTCCCGTTGTTTGGATAAATCTCTCTGTTTCTCCTCTGTAATATCGATAATATTTCCGTCAATATAGCTTGGCCTCCCTGTATTGTTGTCATTAACCTGTCGAGATGTGTGCAAAAACCAACGCTGCGTATATCCATCTTCTAGTACAGTATAAAATTCCTGGCTAGTGCCCCTATTTGATATGAAGCTTTGCATCGCATTTATACTGCTGCTGTATAGTTGACGGGCAACTGCTTGCTTGTTGTATAACACTGCACTGATGCTGGGATACCCGAGAGTAGTGGCGGCAGCAGCGTTTACCTCTAGAATGACTCCTTCTAAGTTCATCTGATACTTGCCATGTTGGCAGTTGTTAAATATAGCGGTATAACTTTCCATTCGCGCAATGCTTTCATTGTTTAACGTTAATGTTAATTTTCTAGATCGGTTTATTTTGTCGGCCATTGCCAGTGACAAAAAGGTCAGTTCAAATAGAACGCCAACCTCAATAAAATGCACTGTGAATAGATTAGCTACAATAACTTCATTAGCAACCAATGAATATATGATAAAACCTGTAGTATTACAGACCCAGCCCAGTAAAAAAAATCGGGAATTTTGGTTTCCATTTAATAATAATATGAAGCTAATTATCAAAATAAGGCTTAGGAAAATCATCGAAAATATACTTGCCCAATATACAGCGACATAGTTTCCCATGACTCCACCAATTAGGATGCTTGATAATATAACCCATAAAATAACGTTAATTATATAACTTATAATAGGATTTTCTTTTTTAGTTAAAAGGTATTCTCGAAAGAATAAAATTGCAAATCCTGTGGTAGTCCATATCGAGATAACAACATCGTCTTTTCCAAGTAGAAAAACTAAGTCACTATGAATCAAACCGTGTCCTACTTCGATCAATTGAAACCAGCCAAGACATATAATGTAACAAATGTAATAAAGGTACGATTTATCCATGCTTTGCAGGTATATGAATGTGTTAAAAACGATCAGCGCGAGCAAAACACCAAAGTATATTCCGTAGTAAAACTCTTCTGATGCAACTTTCTCTACAAAGGCTTGCGGCGTCCATAAGGTTAAGGGAAGCAGCAATACGGTCGCGTGTTTTACCTGAAGGTAATACACGCCTTCATGATCAGCAGCCATTGAAACAGGAAATACACTATTGACATGGCGTATATCACGCTCACTAAAAGGTATACTTAGATCAGATGTTGTTGCTGTATAACCTCCATCAGATAGCGGTGTATATAATACAGCGACATCCAGCAATGCTCGTCCGATTTCGAGGTACCATGTTTCAATCTCATCGGTGGATCCATTTATACCGGGATTGCTTAGACGAAACCGTACCCAATGTTGGTTCTCAGTCATTCCGAGGTTAATAGTAGGTTCATTATTTCTGACGAATTGTTTTTGATACTGAAGCTGTTGAATATCCTCTAACGTCAAACGTCCAGTAACATCAGTGAATACATCCATATGCAGATTAAGCGAATATGAAGGTTCTCCAAAGATACGGACAGCCTCAGTTGTTTCCCCCTGGGCATCAATGGGAATAAAAATAGGTAGCAGCAATATATTTAGGTAGCGTAGGATTCTACCTATGTTGCTAAAAATAAATTTCACTGCTCGAAAATACCCTTGATGCCACTGGCAACAAATACACTGCATTCTTAATTATAGGTGCTGCAAGGCGACCTAATTCAAGTTATCTAGAATGATTTCATATATCAATGGGGAAATACATTCCTCTTGGTATCTACACAATACGATATACAATATCCCCCTTAGCAATCAGTCTGTTAGACTCTACAGAGAATACCTCAATTGAGCAAAAAACCAGTTCTTTACCTCGTTTAACGGCTCTTGATTTTGCAACAATATCCTCGCCTTTTGCCCCTGACAAATATTGCACATTAAGCGATACCGTAGAGGCCCTCATTCCCTTTGTATCATCATGACCAGACCAAGCCGATAACGCCCCTGTAAGATCAATTAGGCTAGCTATCACGCCCCCGTGGTATACATTCGGTGTTCCTGCTAACTCTTCTCTAAAAGGGATAGAGATTTCTGCATAGTCGTCGTCGTAGCTTTCTATTTTAATACCGAGTAACTTCTGAAAAGGTACCCATGGATACATTTCTGCAACCATTTTAATTGGATTTGACATATAAACACCTGTATGTAGAACTTTCATTTCTGCTATTTAATTTGGAAACCTAGGCAAATTTTTTATCTAAGCCCAAATCGCTTCCGTTGTCGAGCTCATCTAGCCGACGAACCGCCAGCGCTGCTTGTTTCAAACAAGCTAATTCAAGCTGCTCCATTCCCCCTTGGTTAATGCATAAAATGTAAATTACGTTTGAAACTGCCTCAAGTTGCCCAAGGGCATACTCCTCCCTCAGTTTTCCCCGGTGGCTACGCGCGGTTTTTACTGCAGCATCAAGAAGTGATATTGCGAGTTCGCCACTTACCAATATGTCACCCATAGACTCCTACCTTTTATTAGAATTTTTCATCGTATGAAAAAGTAAACATATATGCTGATACAGATGCACTCACATCAAGGAATGCGTAAGGTGTGTATACGATATGACCGGGTGTAGTCGTGTTTAGATTGTCTGATTGCCCCGCTTTAGCGGAATATGATGAATCGAGATATGCAAAAGCAGCATCAATGCGCGTATCCTTATCCAGTTGATAGCCAAAGCCAATGGTGTACAATTTTGCCTCAGATAACGGGGCAAACAAATCGACTCGGTCATCAGGTATGGCGCTTGTTCTTGGCTCATAACCCAGCCTTAGCACAAGGTTATCTGATGCTTCATATTCTGCACCAAAAGCCCATGACCATACACTTTCATAGCGTCGAGAAATAATCATTTCGTTTGGATTTGCTGTATCCTCACCGTTATTAAATGCAGAGGCACCCACATTATTGGCTAAGTTTGCCAAGACCAGAAAATCCAAATTTTGATCGAAGGTGAACGCCAAATCTTCCCATGTTTCGTAATCTGTCCATTTTAGATCGACGTTTATTTTGAGATCAGGGAATAGCTTTACTGATGTGCCTACGGCAAAATGCGCTGGTGTAACCAGGTCTAGCTCAACACTACCTTCTTGGCTAGCAAGCCCTGTCATTGGCCCCCCGCCCAGTGTTGCGATGATACTGTTAAGCCACGGTGTATTTGCAATGGGGCGAGTGAGGTCGGTAAGTGCAGAAGGCGCCTCCATTTTAAAGTCCCCCTCCATATGAGATACCCCTTCGCTTTGATACACTATACCAAACGATACCCATGGTGTTGGTTCCCATAACAAACCGAGGTTATACGTAATGGACAGCGCATCCTCAACTTCAACCTCTAAGCGTCCAAGTGTATCGTAGGGGCTGAAAACACTAAGATCTGTTAACCCAATTTCATCTAGAATAGGGCCAACTTCATCAACGGTCGCTTTCAAGAAAGGAATGGTTGTTTCTGGTGCGCGCAAATCACTAACCAATCCAAATCCTTGCCATGAAAAACCAAGGGATAAGCCGAACATTAGTGTGTCGGTAACAGAAAACGCTACCGATGGTGAAAAATAGGTTATTCGGGTAATCGACAACTCAACGCCTTGATACCTTCCAGGGCCGTCTTCTTCCCTGCCATAGCCGATAGCTTGGGGCGCGTATACGGATGTCGCAAAAACCCACTCTCGCTCAGTATCCTCGATCGCGATACCACCCAA
>CAJXXT010000338.1 GCA_913063495.1 uncultured Gammaproteobacteria bacterium
ATTAACCAATCAGATCTATCTCGGGGGTTAGATGGAGAGGAGAAGTTAGGGCAGCCGATGGTTAACCTGTCGCTGGTGAACGATTGGGGCATAATAGACTTTTTTATTCTGCCTGGGCATCGTAAGCGGCTATTCGCGGGTGTAGACGGGCGGCCCCGTTCTACCTTTGTTATTACTCGTGACCATGCAGAGTATGAGTCGGGGGAGGACAGTCAGCGTATTGATGCGGCTTTTCGTTGGCAAGTTTCTATAGATGACTGGGAATTAGCATTGTCTCATTTCAGTGGTACTTCTAGAGAGCCAACCATTGTTGGTTTAACCGATAAAAACGAATTACTCACCTATTACCCTATTATCGATCAGACCGGGGTTGAGGCGCAGTACATTGCGGGAGAGTGGATTTGGAAATTGGAAAGTGTTTTCCGTAGTGGTCAGGGGAACCGATATACCGCTGCAGTGGCGGGTACTGAATATACTCAAGTTGGCATATTTGATACCGATATTGATTTGGGATGGATTGCTGAATATAGTTTTGATGATCGTGGGTTTGATGCACCTCATGCATCTGAAAGGGATGTGGTGGTAGGTACACGTTGGACATTAAATGATGTGGCCAGTTCACAGGCGTTGGTTTTTGTGAGTGTGGACAGTACCACAAAGGAGCAATTATGGACGCTGGAGGCAAGCCGGCGGTTCTATGCAGATTGGTTTGTGACTATTGATATTTTTGTGTTTGCGAATACGGGAGATGCCCCTACGGTTGAGGAAAGCTTGAATCAGCTTGGGTCAGAGGGGGGGGGAAGTAACCGAAAATTAGCGGCCTTTACTCGAGACAGCTATATTCAATTCGAAGTTGTAAGGTATTTTTAATACTTACTAAGCGGGGTTAGGGTAGTCGCGGCTATTTGCCACCTTGACAGAATACATTTGCAAACGTATGTTTCAAACATCTGTTTATGAATCAAAAGGTGTTCCATGGCGCAAAAAGATACGGTTGATCGCATATTAGACGCAGCGGAGGCGTTATTTGCTGAGCGCGGTTTTGCGGAAACCTCATTGCGAACCATTACTAGTACGGCGAATGTTAATTTAGCGGCGGTAAATTATCACTTTGGTTCAAAAAAAGCGCTAATTCAAGCCGTATTTGTGCGATTTTTAGAGCCTTTGGCTGACTCTCTCACATTACGACTTGATGAAGCTGAAGCAAGCGCTAAAGAATTGTCGTTAGATGATTTGCTCGTGTTGTTGTCCAAGGCTATTTTATCTGCACACGGAGATGACGTTACTCGAACGGCCTCATTTATGCGCTTGTTAGGATTGGCATATACTCAGTCCCAGGGGCATTTGCGAGATTATTTGAGCGAGCGTTATGGGCGGGTTTCAACGCGGTATGTAGATTTATTGCGCCCAGCATGCCCAGCGCTTACCGATACCGATTTATTTTGGAATACACACTTTGCATTGGGTGCTGCGGTTTTCTCACTGTCAAATTATGGCGCTTTGGAGGCTATGTTAAGTGATGATTCTGGAGAAGAGTCGAAAATTCAAAATGTAATTAGACGTCTTCTTGCCTTTATCTCTGCGGGGGTTAAGGTGTCTCTGTAGTAATGTTGTGGTAGTAATATCATTGTAGTATTCGCTTCAAGATATTATTTTTTACACATTACCCTGAACACAAACGCATTAATAATTGGTGGCAATATTAGCTCCTATTCCATTGTTATCTCAATTGATCGGCAAACCCTTGAATTATATGACGGCGACTCATTGCTAAATGAGTGGTCTATTTCTAGTGCATTAGCAGGGGTCGGGAACGCCCAAAATAGTGGTAAAACACCCCTAGGGTTCCACCGTATCAGAGCAAAGATTGGCGGATCACAACCTAAAAATGCGGTGTTTGTTGGGCGTAGAGCTACAGGAGAGGTCTATTCTGACGATCTAGCACAGCAGTATCCACAGCGAGATTGGATTCTTTCACGGATTTTATGGCTGTGTGGCAATGAGGTTGGATACAATCGGTTAGGTTCAGTGGATAGTATGAGGCGATATATTTATATTCATGGAACCCCTGACAGTGAACCCATGGGGCGTCCCCTTTCACATGGGTGCATTCGCATGAGAAACCAGGATGTTATTGAATTATTCAACCATGTCAGCGTTGGTGTTGATGTAATGATAACGGCAGAGTGACTTTAGATAGTGTCGCGTGATTTTGATTATGCTGTGTGATTTTGGATTATGTTAGTTGTTAACGAAAAACAAGCATCTATAACGTATTTTCGGTATCATTCTCTCATTTAACTAATCGTTATTTATCATTATTTGATGCCGACAAAATCACAGGAGTTATTATGCCTTTGGGCCCATTAATGCTAGATGTTGAAGGCTTAGCGTTATCCCCGCTGGAAGTTGAAACATTAGGTCGCCCCGGAGTGGGTGGTTTGATTTTATTCCGTAGAAACTTCGAATCAATAGACCAAGTTACGGCGTTAATTGATGATATTCGTAACGTCCGTCCTGATATCATTATTGCCGTGGATCAAGAGGGAGGCCGTGTTCAGCGTTTTCAGGCCGGGCTTACTCGACTACCTGCTTTGCGTTTGTTAGGCGAAGCCTTTGAGCGTGATGGTGAAAGCGCATTAGTGTTAGCCGAGGATTTTGGTTGGCTGATGGCTGCGGAAATGTTGTCTTTAGGTGTAGATATATCCTTCGCCCCGGTGCTTGATCTTGATTTTGGCCGCAGTGCTGTTATTGGTGACCGATCAATTCACCGAAATCCAGAAATCGTTATTCAAGTAGCAAGTGCTTATATTGCGGGAATGCAAGAGGCTGGGATGGCTGCTACAGGCAAACATTTCCCTGGTCACGGTTGGGTTGAGGCGGATTCCCATGTGGCAATACCCACAGATAAACGTGCTGAATCTGTGATAGTAGCTGATGACATTAAACCTTTCGCGGCACTATCTCAGCAATTAAAAGGTATTATGCCTGCTCATGTAATCTATCATCAGGTGGATCCTCAGCCTGCAGGTTTTTCCCGTTACTGGTTGCAAGATGTGCTTCGAGAGCAACAACAGTTTTCAGGGGTGATTTTTAGTGATGACCTTACGATGGAAGGTGCGTCAATGGCAGGAAGTTACCCCGAGCGTGCACAGGCTGCAAAAGAGGCCGGTTGCGATATGGTGCTCGTGTGCAATCAATTTGATAAAGCGCTGGAGGTGCTCGATTGGGTTGAAAGAGAAAGGTGGCAGCCCGACCAGGAGCGTTTAATGGCAATGCGTTCGCAATGTTCGTGGGACCTGGGTACGTTAAAACAGATGGAACGTTGGTGTAACACTCAGCGATTAATGTCTAAACTTGTATAAATGTAGTATTTAGAGCAATAACAATAACGATAGGGTGAATGGACGATATGGATCAATTTGATCAGCTTATTAGTTTGATGATTGGGAAGGAAGCAACCCATGACTGGGTGATGCACGTTTTTATTGTGATTTTTCTGACGTTGTTGCTGAATTACTTCTTGAGAAAGTTTTTCACAAAATTAGCGATACAGGCGAAAAAAACTAAAAATTTGTGGGATGACTCGTTACTAGAAGCAGGACGTAAACCCATTCGTTATTTTGTTTTTCTCGTCGGTGCACGTTTGGTTCTGAAGATCACGCAAGAGCTGCAATCGACCCAGGTTCAAGAAATCGTCAAACCTGTTGTTGGTGTGATGTTTATTGCGATAATAGCATGGGCGGTTATTCGATTTATCTCTGAGGCAGAGAAGAATTTGAAAACCCCGGGTTATGTTAAAGAGCCGTTGGATGAAACAACGGTTACTGCCGTTGCCAAACTTCTTCGCTTATCCGTCATGATTACCGGTGTTTTGGTTATCTTGCAAACTATGGGTTATAGCGTTTCAGGTGTGTTGGCATTTGGTGGCGTTGGTGGTATTGCTGTAGGTTTTGCAGCTAAGGATTTACTTGCCAATTTCTTTGGTGGCATGATGGTATACATGGATAGGCCTTTTTCTGTGGGTGATTGGGTGAGGTCTCCTGATCGTAAAATTGAAGGAACCGTTGAGCATATCGGTTGGCGCTTAACACGTATTCGTACCTTTGATAAACGTCCTTTATATGTTCCGAATTCAATGTTTACCAGTATCGCGTTAGAGAACCCATCCAGAATGACCCATCGGCGTATTTATGAAACGATGGGCGTTCGTTATGATGATGTGAGTCAGTTACCTTCTATTATTGCTAAGGTAAAACAGATGCTGATTGATCATGACGATATTGACCATACACAAACATTGATTGTGAATTTTAATTCTTATGCGGCCTCCTCGTTGGATTTTTTTGTATATACCTTTACGAAAACAACCAATTGGGTGAAGTTTCATGAAGTGAAGCAAGATGTGCTATTTTTAATTGCAGAGATTGTTGAGCAGCATGGTGC
>CAJXXT010000339.1 GCA_913063495.1 uncultured Gammaproteobacteria bacterium
TATGAAAGTTAAGATATGAAAGTTAAGATATGAAAGTTAAGATATGAAAGTTAAGATATGAAAGTTAAGATATGAAAGTTAAGATATGAAAGTTAAGATATGAAAGTTAAGATATGAAAGTTAAGATATGAAAGTTAAGATATGAAAAAACCGAGTGCGGAAACGCTCTCGGTTTTTTTTGTTTGGCATTTGTTGGTGGATCTAAGCGGGGGTGTTTTTTTTGTATAATTTGGGTTCTTTGTTTGGTCGCTTGCTGAACCGGCGGTATTCCCATTGATATTGCTCTGGGGCATCAGCTATAAATTTTTCTATTGAGCGGTTCAAACCGGTAACAGACTCCAAGAGATCTTTAGAGTAAATCATGGGGTCAGCTTTTTTGAAAACTAAACGGTATTTACCTTTAGGGAGCCTTAGGCAGTAAAAGCCGAGAGCAACAGTGTCTGTGCGTTGAAGCATTTTTGAGGCAATGACAGGCGTAAGTGCTTCGATACCAAACAAAGGGGCGAACACGCCACCTGATGTGTCGGGCTCTTGATCGGGTAGGATACCTGTAATGCCGTGTTGTTTTAGGCATTTAAACATCGCTATAACGCCATGATTCGTTGCAGGAACGACTTTCAAGCCTAGTTGAGTTCGGGCCTTATATATCATTTTATCGAGCGCTTCTAGCTTGCTGGGTTTGTACATGGTGGTCATTGAATAGAAGTGAGTCAGAAAGTAACCGGCTATCTCCCAATTTCCTAGGTGGGGGGCAAGTAGCATGACGCCTTTGTCGTCTTTTATTGCGTCACGAAGAAGCTCTTCCCCTTCAACCTCTGTTATCCGCTGTATAAGTTGTAGAGGGTTTTTTGTCCAGGCAACCCCTAGTTCAAATAGGGTCACTCCTGTTTCTATTAAACTTTGTTTTACCAGTTTTTGGTTTTTCGCGAGTGACTGGTCGGGATAGCATAAGTTTATATTTATTTCGGTGAAGTGTCTTAATTCAGAGTTGCTAGCCCATAGTGACCACCCGGCAATTTTGCCCAACTGGCGGTTAATTGAGAGGGGAAGGGAGCCAGCGGCTCTGAAAAAACTTGCGGCGAGGATGTCTTTCACAATAATTCTTTGTCAGCGTTAGTTAGTTAAGCGCAAGAATAGAGTAAAATGCGCGCCTATCCAAGTAAGCGTATAACATTGCAGGGTGATAAATGGTTGATATTAGCAACATACAACAATTTCTTTTGTGTGCAACACCAGAGCCGTGGCTGGTAGAGGCAGAGAAAAACCTTGATATCCTATTGATTGATCATGCTCACTGTGAGAAGAAGGCTGCTTCTACGGCAATGAGTCTATTGTTTCGATATGTTGATAGAAAGGAGTTGCTGGTTAAATTGTCTCAATTGGCAAGGGAAGAGTTACTTCATTTTGAGCAGGTGCTCGAATTTATGGAGCAGCTTGATGTGAAATATGACCATATGACTGCGGGCCGTTACGCGAAAGAGCTTCGTCAGGATATTCGTACGGATGAGCCTAATCGGCTGATTGATACGCTAATCGTTGGAGCTATTATTGAGGCCCGCTCTTGCGAGCGTTTTGCGGCTCTTGCACCTCGCCTGATGGAGAGTGAGCGTACAGCGGCTCTAGGGCGCTATTACGTGTTTTTGCTCAAATCGGAAAGTCGTCACTATGAAGATTACTTGGCGTTAGCAGCGCTATACGCATCGGAGGGTATTGATGATCGAATTGAGTTATTCCTGGAGCGTGAAAAAGAATTGATTGAAAGCGTTGATTCAGAATTCCGTTTCCATAGTGGAGTCCCTGCTTTGTAGCGTTGTTTCGTCACCTAACGCTAGAGATGCATGCTAGCTAGGTGTGATCTGGAATTTGCTGAGTTCAATATCTGAATCGTTAGCTACAATCATCCAGCCATACTTGTCCCAGTCACCTAGTACGTAACGATACCCGCCTTCGGGGCTTGTTAGGGGGTGGACAGCTGGCCTGTGAGTATGGCCGTGTATTAATAGGTTGCAATGGCTTGCGTTGAGTCTTTTTGCGGCCTCCTGTTGGTCGACATCCATTATGTATTCTGACTTGTCTGCCGCTGACTCCTGGCTTTTTTGTCGGAGTTGTTGGGCTATTGCTTGTCGTTCTGATATGGGTTTTGATAAAAAATCATGCTGCCATGCAGGGTTTCTTACGACCTCTCTGAATGCTAAATACTGAACATCTTGGGTGCAGAGTGTGTCGCCATGCATTAGCAATACGGGCTTCTCATCAAGGTGAATGATTGTGCCATCTTGAATAAGTTGCGCGCCTATGTCGTTGCAAAAAGATTGCCCAATTAGAAAATCGCGGTTACCGTGCATGATATATAAATCGATGCCGGCATTGGTGATGCTTTCTAGATGTGTCTTAACGTCTTCGGCAAGCAGGGTGGAGCAGTCGTCGCCAATCCAGGCCTCGAAAAAGTCGCCAAGAATATAAAGTGCGGATGTTGGCGTGTCTGAGTTGATGCATTCTCGCTTGATAAACGAGAAAAACGCCCGGGTTATGTCCGGGCGCTTTTCTGTTAAATGCAGGTCAGATATAAATACGGTTCTCATGGTGTTGAGATTATTACCTTGTCCTGATTATTCGACTGCTTTTTCTACAACTTCGGCTTTTTCAATAATAACAGGCTCTACTGGAACGTCTTGATGTCCGCCGCTACGGCTAGTTTTTACGGTTTTAATCTTTTCTACAACGTCCATGCCTTCGGTTACTTTACCAAATACAGCATAACCCCAGCCTTGTTGGCTTTCTGATGTGAAGTCAAGGAAACTGCTGTTTTCTACGTTTATGAAGAACTGAGTGCTGGCAGAGTGTGGGTCAGAGGTGCGAGCCATAGCGATTGTGCCAATTGTGTTTTTAAGTCCATTGTTAGCTTCGTTTTTAATGGTTGCATCTGTTGGTTTTTGATTCATATCTACATCAAAGCCGCCGCCTTGGATCATAAAGTTGCTGATTACGCGGTGAAAAATAGTGCCGTCGTAGTGGCCTTTCTTTACGTATTGAACGAAATTTTCAACGGTAATAGGAGCTTTTGCTTTATCAAGCTCTAGAGTGATGTTACCGAAGTTTGTGTGAAGGATGACTAGGATTAGTTCCATTTTGTGTGCCTTAGCTATTTTGTGAATGTAAAAGGGTTATATCAGGTGTTTTGCTTGTTGCCAATTTTTGGTGCTATTTTTTTATGAAAGGTGTTGAATAATGCAGTTTAAGGGAAGCGCTGCATGTTTGCTGTTAATGTATTTTCCATAAGGGTTGCAACAGTCATTGGGCCAACGCCACCGGGTACTGGGGTGATCCAGTTTGCGTTGTTTTTTGCAATATCAAACTCCACATCCCCCCGTAGTTTGCCGTCTTCACCTCTATTAATGCCAACATCGATAACGATAGCGCCCGGCTTTATCCAATCTCCTGGTATAAAGTGAGTTTTCCCTACCGCGACTACAAGCAGGTCGGCTCTTTGTACGTGGCTTTTTAAGTCAGCAGTAAACCGGTGGCAAGTTGTCGTGGTACAACCAGCGAGCAATAGCTCCAGTGTCATTGGGCGGCCAACAATGTTGGATGCTCCTACTATGACCGCTTCTAATCCGTGAAGGTCAATGTTTGTGGTTTCTAATAGCGTCATGATGCCTTTTGGTGTGCAGGATCGCAATCCAGGCATTCGCTGGGCAAGTAGACCGACGTTGGTCGGGTGAAATCCATCAACATCTTTTGCAGGGTTGATGCGATTAATGATTTCGTTTGCATCTAATGAGTCTGGCAATGGAAGCTGCACCAAAATGCCGTCAATTCCATCATCTTCATTAAGGTCATCAATAAGCTCGTCAAGCGCTTCTTGTGTTGTTTCTATAGGTAGATCATATGCTCTGGACGTAAACCCAATGGCTTCGCAGGCTTTGCGCTTCTTATCGACGTAAACCGAGGAGGCTGGATCGTCGCCTAATAGGACTACAGCGAGCCCTGGAGGGCGGTACCCCTGTTCGATACGATGTGTGACGGCTTTAGATATGGATTGTCGTAGATCGGCGGCGATTTTGTTGCCGTCAATGATTTGTGCTGTCATAGGCTGATTTGGTGAAGAACCTGGTTGTATAGTGAGAAGCGAAAGCAGATGTCAAAGCTTCTCAGGAATGGGGATGAGTTGTGCATTTTCTCATTGTTGAATAAGCCGCGTAAAGTATAGAGTGCAAATGATCTTAAAAACTTTTATTTCATTGAATTTTATAAAAAATGTTTGACTGAGGTGGGGTAGCTGTATATTATCGCCACCTCTTCAAGGGCACTGCCCAACTGGAGAAAAGAACGGGGTATAGCGCAGCCTGGTAGCGCGCCTGCTTTGGGTGCAGGATGTCGGGAGTTCGAATCTCTCTACCCCGAC
>CAJXXT010000340.1 GCA_913063495.1 uncultured Gammaproteobacteria bacterium
CCGGCAATTGCACGTAATTTGCAACATGGTACGTACTTTACCAGTGGCAATAATAATCCTTTGTTTTCATTACTTGCAGTTAAGAACCTGGCGGATATTTTGGAAAAAGTGATTCAACAAGGCTTATCAGAGCCCCCTACCAATTCCATCTACAACGTTGCAAGCCATCATTTAACTTGGTCTGAGTTGGTTCAGGAGTATGCTAAACAACTACAGGTAGATATACCCGAAACAAAGCGATCATTGCTATCCATGATCGTCAATCTGTCGGATAAACTGTATCTTTTTCTTTTAACCAACTCTCGGTTTGGGGCTCATTTTCCAGACGATAAATTTTCTCGTACCTTTAACTATAAACCCTCCTATTCTTGGCAAGGGGCGGTGTACGATGCAGTAGCCGGTTTAACAGAGACAGGTTTAAAGTAGTCACGAAAAAGGAATATTTGGACGTCCCAAGGTTTGCTAGACACCAAGATTAGTTGAAATCCAAACTCATTAGAGGTGCTTATTAAAGGAAAATTGACGGAACGCTGTCTTGGCGCTGCTGAGTTCTATAACATAAGGTATTTAATATCACGGTACTTTTGAAATTCTGACTTAACTCCTATCTGTCTTTAATGTATAAAGTTAGGTAAAGAATGAAGTTTCCTGGAGGTGCAATGAGTCGTTATTCGCGCTACATAATATTATTCCTGTCGGCTAGTTGCTTTTTTGTACAAACAGCGAGTGCAGAGAACTCAATAATTCAAGTTGTCACTGAAGAATGGAAACCATATAGCTACGAGGAAGATGGGGAAATTAGAGGAAGCTCTACTAAAGTAGTCAAAGAAATAATGGATCGTTCGGGCTTAGAATACCAAATCAATGTATTTCCCTGGGCAAGAGCCTATATGATGGCTGTAAGAAATAAAAATACACTGATTTACCCAATCGTACGTACACCTGAAAGAGACTCAAAATTCATATGGGTTGCACCGGTTGCAATGACGGATATGAGTTATTTCTATAAACTAAGTACTAGAAAAGATATTGTTATTAATTCATTGGAAGATGCGAAACAATATAATATCGGCACCAGTAGAGGTGGGTTTCTCCATCAGTTCCTGGCCAAACATAATTTCCCAACAATCACGCCCACCAACCATATAAAACTTTCGTTAAAACAACTTATTGGTTCACGCGTTGATTTGGTGTTATCAGAATCCCAAAGTATTGCATTTGACATGCAAGAAATTGCTCAACCGATTGATCAAATCGAAAAGGCCTTTTTAGTTCAGTCGCATCATGCTTACCTGGCATTTGGCAACAATGCGTCGAATGAAATTGTACAAAAAGTTAAGGATGCTTATAGCTTACTCTTTAAAGAAAGGAACATGCCAACGGTCGATTGAGGGTGTCAATGTAAAACCTGTGGGAGGAATTCAGGTGTGGTCGTAGGGACCCCTAGCCTACAAAGCGGCGTCGAGTGAATTCCCTACGATATGAGTTTTCGACAAAGTGGATCAATGACCCTCAGTAGACTATTTTTCTTTTTCCAATAAATTTAGAGGGCTCCAGTAATAAATACCCCCATTATCGCTCCCCGAAAATACCGCATAGCCGCCAGGATTGATTGTCATTGGCCAGTTCATTAACGATGTGGTGTATTTCCAATACTCATAGCCAGTCTGGGCATTAAACAAGTAAAAATTGCCTTGTGTCTCCGAAGGAGGCGCAGCGCTGTCCTCGTCACTAAATATGGGTTGGCCATCCGCTGATGTCACGAATTTAGCGTAAGCATCCATATTCATTCCTGGATTTGGACAGTAATCGAGTTTATTGATCCATAATCGTTGAGGGGCGTTATTCACATTTTTTAACATATAGGCATACCCATAAGCGGGGTTGCTTGAAGGAACGAAGTTTCCTCCAGAGGCCACATAAAGCTCACCGCTGGGTGTATTACAGATGGCTAAAGCATAGCTCAAACTTAACTGATAATCGGGGTTGGTATAAACCCATAGCGGCATTAGCTTATCTTGCTTTGTAATAGGGTTGGCAAATAACAGTACTTGTCCCTGTTTTGTTGAGGCGGCAAAATACTTGCCATCACGGCTTATAACCACCCGCAAAATACCATAGTCCGCTTCATAGTGACCGAGGTAATTTAATGTGCCACTTACATTACCATACAGGTATAAAATCCCAGTTGAACTAGAAGCATTGTCTTTATGCCGATAATCCATTGCTTCATCCGTATCACTGTACACCTCTCCCCCAGCCACCAAATATTGTCCGTCAGGAGTTATGCCGCATGAACGCATATAGCCTCCAGGTATTGTTTCGGTCGCCGCCTGGGTGTAACCACTAGTACCTTTAGTGAAGAACTGAATATTAGCGCTTTCTACTGCGACAATGGCTGAGCCATCAGAGGATATTTCAACTTCGTTAATGCGGCTGGTGTAAGAAAACTCTTGTTTACTGCTTAGACCTACCCCCATATCGTAGGTGCGTAAGAAACCCTTTCCAGTGCCATATTGGCCACCGGCAGCGCCGTAATTACCATCACCTGAAATAGCTACCCAAAAAACGCCTTGTTGAATGTTTTGACCCAGTGAATCTTGCCACATTAGTGTGGCGGTTGAGCCTTCTGTTTTGTAGTAATAAACTGCGAAATTGTCACTGCTATCATATTCTGCAGAGGTTCCCGTGATAAGGTTGTATCCATCATCCGAAATAGCTGTGCTGTTGACTTGTAACCCTGGGTAAGGTGTTACTGACCAATTGGGTGCTGTTTGATCCTGTTCCATGCGTAATCCCTTTTTAAGTTCTCGATTTATTAACTCGCATTTTAAGTAAAGACGGGTTCTTATAGAGATCAAGACTTTAAAATAAATAACCCAAAATTATTCCGTCGTCCGCACGGGGTTCTCCGTCGTTACGACCAAAAGCCAGAGAAACAAAAGGATCTGTCATAATGAAGAGACACGTTAAACCCGTGTAATAGCCGACAACACTTGGTCTTCACGTCGGCTAAAGGCTTGGCTGACGTAATCAATAGTCCACCAATGCGCTAACCAAGCGACCATCGCACACCCCACCAAGACGAAAAAGACAAGATTGATATGAATGCCAGATTGCAACATTTTGGCAGAAACCACCAACGGCAACGCCCCCAATAGTACACCCGAAAAACTAGCCAAGGACACCAATAAGGGTTGTCGTTCCCTGCGATTTAAGCTGGCGTCGAATTTTATCGGATAGTGAACAGATACCCATAAACCGAAGCTTGTTACTACGGGTACCAATACAAACACCCCCGCTAACGCAACAAAAAACCAATCGACACTTACGTCAACTGATACGTATTGCCAGTAGAAAATACAAGCTGCAAACCCTAAACATAAACTCATCATGCTGTGGACCTTGGCTTTTGCCAATAGAATTTGTTTTGGTGTTATAGGTGCACTCATTAAGTTTAACAGCCCTCGGCCATCATAGGCGAAAGCGTTATGGGTGAATGTTAAAAGTATTAAAGCGGCAGCATAAATTCCCACCCCTGCCATTAACCACAGTTGAGAGATGTTATCAAAAAAGTGAAACATTAATTCGTCGGCAGAAACTAAACGCAAAACAATAATCAAAAAGAAAGGAACAATAGCTAATAACCGAAACCTTGGGTTACGCCAAAGTTCAAATAATTCTCGCTGAGCTAGTACTTTATTAACGCCCCCTCTTCCGCTGAATATTAACCATTGATGCTGTTGAAGCGATTGATAGGAAGCTGATTTATAGTTGGACCTTTGTAATCGATATTTGGCATTCAAAATCCCCAAAAGAGCCAATGAAAACATGGCAACACATTCAAGAATGAATCCATTTGTCCGATCCTCAACAAGCGCATATAAACCTTCACCTAAATATCCTGGTGGTATTTTGGAAAAAGCATTGGCAATATTTGCAAACTCTTCTAACTCAATGTCTACATTAACCCCAACGCCCCCACTCTGTTTATACAGCCAAGAAATGTCCACTTGGGGTAATAACATACCTATCGCAATAAATACCAGCAACGTTAGTGTTAATGCTCGGCCATTGCTTTTTGCTCTTAATATATCCCTCAGAAGATATACACCAGCCTGGCTCCACGTTGCACACATGGTTATAAATGCTAGCAACAAAAGAAATGCAGCACCATAGGCTGTTGCGCCTTGGCCTTGAAGATATCCGATGCTAGCGCCAATCAATGGTGCAAACATCAAAAAACCTACGGGCTTAAGCACGCCAGAAATAATGGAGGCAGAAAGTAATCGTGTTTCTGAAATTGGGAACTGTAAATAGCGATCTCGCTCACTGCCATCTTCTACACCTGCTGATAACACTGGCCACAATA
>CAJXXT010000341.1 GCA_913063495.1 uncultured Gammaproteobacteria bacterium
CTGAGAAAACTGCATCTCCTGGGTATACCAATGTTGCAGATTTAACTCGCCGCTATGGGTTACCACTGCCCCTTTTGGTTGCCCGGTAGATCCCGATGTATAAATAATATAAATCTGATCATTTTCAGAAACCTTCACGTCTAAGTTGCTGCTTTCACGAGACTCAACTTGAGACCAATCGTGATCAATTAAGAATGTTTGGCAATGGCTACTTTCATCACTAGCGTCAAAATTGGGTAGACGGTCTGCAACGTTTGAATGCGTAATAACAAGCGGAGCTTTACAATCGTACGCTAAAAATGCCAAACGCTCCTTAGGGTAGTTTGCATCCATAGGAACATAAGCACCACCCGCTTTTAAAACCGCCAGAATAGAGACCATAAGGTCGATTGAACGATCCAAACAAATGCCAACCCGACTGTTTGCAACCACACCCTGCTCTGACAAATAACGAGCCAATTGGTTAGCTTTAACATTGAGTTCTTTGTAGGTTAGCTCACTATCATCATAGACAAGCGCGACTTTATCCGACGACTGCGCCACTTGAGACTCAAACCATTGGACTATATTTCGGTGATTATTAGATTCTAAAACTTTATTTTGACCTGCCTGTTCTTTCCCTGCATCAGTACCACCAACAAGGCGAAGGGACATTCCCTCATCTTCAAGAACATAATTTAATTGCCCTATTGTTTCCGCTTTACCTGAAACAATTTGCTCCGCAATAAACACCATACGATCAAGCATGGACAAATCAACAAAGCTGTCTAAATCATATCGCAAGCTAAGTTCAACACCATCACTAAGCTCCCCAACGATCATCTGCACACCACGTTCAACCTTAGGGGCAGACATCACAGGATTCAGTCTTTTACCTTCAATAGAACGATCTAAAACAAAGTTGTAATAGTTGTACATAAATACCGCTGGAGCCTGCGGCAAAATACTTGCCTGCTGACTTAGCGAAATTGAACGATATGCCTGCACTTGTGATCGGTATATTTTTTCATAACCAAGCAAATCAGCAATAGTTTCATCTTTAGAAAACAGCTTGATGGGAAACACCATCGGCACTTGCTGATAATAACAACCAAGCTCAGTATCACTGGCAACCCGGCGATTCCCATGAAACTCTGCCACATGAAAGTCATTTTCAGCACGACAATAGTGTTGAACCAAGATACCGTAAACACCCTTAAAGAATAACGGCATGCTGATATTTTGTTGTCGGCAATACTCTGTGATACGATTCTGCAATTCAGGGTTAACGCGCAAAGACACCGTTTCATCATTAAACGCATTAATGTTTTGTTTTTTACGGTACGTTTCAGGCATTGAAAACTGCAATGCTTCAACCGATTTTAATTGTGTCTTCCAAAAGGATAATACTGCATCAGAGTCCACATGGATTTTATCCCATGTCTGATACGTCGCATTGACTGTATCGGCTTGTTTATTTACTTGTGCATCATCTGCCTCCGAAACAGCCACACGGCCCTCTGCAAAACATCGCAACACAGCATCCATATGTAGAAACGTTGATGCGCCGTCCAATAATATATGGTGATAGCAGAAAACCAGTTTTTTAGATTTATTTTTATCAGAAACTCCATCACCAACCGCCTCTAACAAGTGGTAGGTCGCAAGAGGTTGGCGAAGAATATCAATAGGTTTATGCATTAACGTGTCAGCACATTCTTGAAGGTCACCGTCAATACGCTGCACATCAAGAACCGTCGTTACTTCATTATGAACAACAAAATAGGCGTCATCCGTTGTGGCCAAATGACTCTCAATCACACTTGCCCGCAACATTTCAGAGCTATTCGCCACCAACTGAATAGCCTGAGAAAGTTTTTCTATATCAATATCACCCGGTACATCAACACTGATGCCGTAAGAGTTTTCAAAACTCTCTGGCTTAACTTTGTAAGCAAGGTAGAAATCACGTTGATAGGCATTTAGCTGCAATAGATGCGCATTCGCTGCGTCAACGCCTAGCGCCACTAACAATTCATTATCACTAAACAGTTGTATCGATTCTATTGTTTTTGATTGGCTATCGGTTAAGGCTAAAAGAATATGCTGATATTGTTCAACCATCGTAGCAACGGTAGATTCATTAAATAAATCCGTGTTGTACTCTAGGCTACCCGAATAATCATATGTTTTTGCTGATAATTCTTGTCTAGCAACACCTAATACCATTTCCATACGAGCAGACGTACTTGAAGAAGGTATTTCTGAGACTTCTAATGGGCCAACACCCATTGCCTTGCCATCATCACCTGCCTTCGCATTGATTAGCTGGAAAGCTGCTTGTGCTAATGGAGAATATCCTGGCTGACGCTCAATCTCCATTTCATCCATTAGCATATCAATAGGCAAATCTTGATGCCCAAAACCATCCAAAACCATTGAACGCACACGTTGAAAAAAATCATCAACTGTTAACGAACCATCAAGTTTTAAACGCATCATCAGCAGGTTTACAAAGAACCCTATAAGGTCTTGCGTTTCTCCACGATCACGACCAGCTACCGGTGCACCAACCACTACGTCATTAGTATTCGCATAACGGGACAATAATAATTGCCAAGCACCCAGCGTCACCATATAAGGTGTTAACTTGTTCCGATCACAAAATGCTTCAACTTGAGAAGACAAAGCCGCTGGCATTTCAAATTTATAAACGGCCCCTCGGTTGCTCACCATCTCGCCACGGGGTTTATCAGTCGGTAATTTTAAAACAGGCGGAGCTCCCTCAAGAGCGTCCATCCAATACGTTAAATGTTCTTTTAATTCATCACTATCAACCCAGTCTCGTTGCCACGCAGAATAATCCGCATATTGAATCGGCAATTCCGACAACATAACCGGCGAACCTGTGGCCTTAGACATATAAAAGGCCATCATCTCTTTAACCAGCACTTCCATTGACCAGCCGTCTGAAATGATATGATGCATACAGGCGATTAATACAAATTCTGGCGTATCTGATTCCGTAGTATTTACTGTGATGAGTTTACCCCGGAATAAAGGGCCTACATTCAGGTGAAATGAGGTTAATGCATCTTCGTTTACCCAATGGGTAATTTGTGTTTCTTTTTCGCTATCGGAAAGTTTGGATAAATCGACTTGTTCCAAACTCCATTGTCCACCTTCAGATATAACTTGGAACGGTTCGCCATCTTTTTCTTCAAAATGGGTTCGAAGGGATTCATGACGCTCCACAATTGCCTGAAAGGCTTGATCCAATATGGCAGGATCTATAAACCCTTTGATACGTAATGCCGTCGGCATATTGTAGGTCACATCACCAGGGTTTAGCTGATCCAATAACCACAAGCGTTGCTGCCCATAAGACGCGCGTAAAGGCTGATCCCTAGAGACTGTTTTAATCGTTTCTGCTGTCGATTTTTGTGCCTGTTTAAGGAACTCAATAATAGCGGGTTTGTTGCCTACAATTTGACCTTTTATCTCAGCAGTAAATGCCCCTTCCGGTGCACTAAAACGGAGATTATCTCCATCTAACCACAAACGAATATCTTTCTTAGCAAGGAAGGACAACAACTCAACAACGGACATACAGCACCTTTTAATTTTTGTTATATGCGAGACCAACTAAAGGCTGCAAAGTATATTGGGTTAGCAGCACATTAATGTCTCGAAACGGTCTATTTATAGACCAATAAACCGTATCTGGCGATATTATTATGACTCCCAGAATTCTACACTGTTATGAATAAAAAGACTGCCCAAAGCTAACAAGATCATGGCGTTAGGCCCTTCAATCCATTGAAATTCAACCCAAATAGCACACCAACTAAAGCTGGTATCTAAAGCACCATCAAAGCTGTCATGTTATGGTACTAATTGGCTTACAAATTGGCGATGAATCGCCTAAAGCAACAATGCGAGAATACTTAGCAAGTTAAACAATGTCCGTGCGGGCATTTTTCAACTTGCCAAATGAGTAACCATTCGCATTGTCATTTTGTAGCAGTATTATTTCGCAGCAATAGTACTGGAAAAATGTAGAACCTCTCCCCTCTTGGGCAAAGCAATCTCAGAATATTCGCCCTTAATGTTATCCCACGTTAGCCACACTTTATCTTCTGCCTTATCAAACTCGTACAATAACCGAGTTGGCTCACCGATAGTCGACACCTCTTTTATTACGATTTTCATGCCCGGTGTAGCGAATGTATCACCAACAGAAAA
>CAJXXT010000342.1 GCA_913063495.1 uncultured Gammaproteobacteria bacterium
GAAGTATGTTCTTCCAACAAATGTTGAATCCAGCACCACCAGATCCAATGCAAGCGAAGATGATGAAAATGATGCCGCTAGTATTTGGTGTGTTCTTCTTATTCTTCCCCGCAGGTTTGGTGTTGTATTGGGTAACTAACAACTTGTTATCCATCGCCCAGCAATGGCATATAACACGCGGTATTGAAAAAGCAGCAGAAGCTAAATAAAAAAAGGGCTCTTTAAGAGCCCTTTTTTTTGCATGACTTTTTTGAAAACAAGCACAAGAGCAATTAACCATGAATGATGTAGTCCACTCAACTGACACTATCGCCGCACAGGCAACACCTGCTGGTCGAGGTGGTGTTGGCATCATTCGTATTTCAGGTGTAAAAGCCAACGATATTGCGTTGCAGCTAATTCAGCAGCAAAAAGTACTTAAACCTCGTTTTGCGCACTTTCAGCAATTTTTAGATAATAATCAGGAAGTTATTGATGAAGGTTTGGTGTTGTTTTTCCCCGGTCCAAACTCATTTACGGGCGAAGATGTTATAGAACTGCAAGGACATGGTGGTCCAGTGGTTATTAACAGTTTATTAAACCGCGTGTTAGATCTAGGAGCCCGAATGGCGAACCCTGGAGAGTTTTCTGAGCGAGCGTTTTTAAATGATAAGCTGGATTTGGCTCAAGCCGAAGCCATTGCTGATCTTATCGATAGTGCATCGGAACAAGCGGCTCGATGTGCCATTCGATCGTTAAACGGTGCATTTTCCGATCATATTAATGTATTGGTTGAACAAGTTATTAACCTGCGTTTATACGTAGAAGCGGCGATTGACTTTCCAGAAGAGGAAATTGATTTTTTAGCGGATGGTAAGGTAGCGGGTGATTTACAGTCGATCATTGATCAATTAGATGCTGTATTCAAAGAAGCCAATCGTGGTGTTTTGTTAAAAGAAGGTATGAAAGTTGTGCTTGCTGGGCGGCCAAATGCAGGAAAATCCAGTTTACTGAATGCATTGGCGGGAAGGGATACTGCAATTGTGACCGATATTGCAGGAACAACACGGGATGTGTTACGTGAACATATTCACATTGACGGTATGCCTTTGCATATAACTGACACGGCCGGGTTACGTGAAAGCCCTGATGTTATCGAAAAAGAAGGTATTCGCAGAGCTTGGACGGAAATCAAAGAAGCGGATCGGGTGCTTTTGTTGGTGGATGCTGCAGATGTACAAGAGCATGATATCAATACATTGTGGCCAGAGTTTTTTGCAGAGTTACCCGATTTAAGCAAAGTTATTGTTGTTAGAAATAAAATTGATAAAACGAATGAAAAACACGGAGTTTCAGAATCTAGCACATTCAATCTGAAAAACGATATAAGTGGTACCGTAGATTCGAGTCAAATTAGCTCAACAACGTTACCAACAGAACAGCTTACAAGTTTACCTACAATAAGGTTATCCGCTAAACATGGTGAGGGTGTTGATGAGTTGAGAGAATATCTCAAAAAAGCCATGGGATACCAATCCGCATTGGAAGGAGGGTTCACCGCAAGGCAGCGTCATTTGGAAGCGTTAAAACAAGCACGATATTACTTGAGGGTTGGACAAACTCAGTTAACCGATAATGGAGCGGGTGAACTGTTAGCAGAAGATTTGAGAATGTCTCAAAACCATCTCAGTGAAATTACCGGTGAATTTACTCCAGATGATTTGTTAGGCAGGATATTCTCCAGCTTCTGTATAGGGAAGTAAGTTATTAATGCGTGGTGAGTACTTACTACGGTGTTATGTTAAATAAAAACCAGTAATACGGCTAATTTATGTTATAGATTGTCCAATAAATGTACAAACTCTTTTATTTATCGATTAACTCCTTATACTTGCGGCCAGATACCGTTTTGCCCAATAGAATATTATTTTTGTGAGGTTAGTAGTGGATTACCCCAAGCGTTATGGAGTTATAGTCATCGGTGGAGGCCATGCAGGTTGTGAGGCCGCATTAGCATCTGCAAGAATGGGTGTTGAAACGTTGTTGTTAACCCACAACATCGAAACTCTCGGGCAAATGTCCTGTAATCCCGCAATTGGCGGAATCGGAAAAAGCCACCTTGTTAAGGAAATTGATGCCCTTGGCGGTGTTATGGCAAGAGCAACGGATAAGGCTGGTATTCAATATCGCGTTCTTAACTCTCGAAAAGGTCCGGCGGTACGTGCCACCCGTGCTCAAGCAGACAGAATTTTATATAAAGCAGCAGTTCGCCATACTTTAGAGAATCAAACGTGCCTGGATATATTCCAACAATCGGCCGATGACCTGATTATGGAAGGTGACAAAGCCCGTGGTGTTATCACCAATATGGGTGTTTTGTTTCATTCCGATACCGTTGTAATCACAGCGGGAACCTTTTTAGGTGGACTTATCCACATAGGTTTGGAAAGCCAAAGTGGAGGTCGAGCCGGAGATCCACCGTCTATCGCACTCGCCCAGCGCCTTAGAGAAATGCCGTTTAGAGTGGATCGACTGAAAACAGGAACCCCCCCCAGAATCGATGCTCGAAGTGTGGACTTTTCCAAGATGGAAGAACAACCTGGGGATAACATTACCCCCGTGATGTCCTTTTGGGGAGATGGTTCTGATCAACCAAAACAGATTTCTTGTTATATCACTCACACCAATGAAAAAACGCACGATATTATTCGTGCAGGTTTAGATCGGTCCCCAATGTATACCGGGGTTATTGAAGGAATTGGCCCCCGTTACTGCCCATCCATCGAAGATAAAATTCACCGATTTGCCGATAAATCATCACACCAGATATTTATTGAACCAGAAGGCCTAACTACTCACGAGTTATACCCAAACGGGATTTCTACTAGTCTGCCGTTTGATGTTCAGCTTGATCTTGTACATTCCATGGTTGGGTTAGAAAATGCACATATTACCCGGCCAGGTTACGCCATTGAATATGATTATTTTAATCCACAGGATTTGAAATACAGCTTAGAAACCAAATTTGTTGAAGGCCTTTATTTTGCCGGACAAATTAACGGAACCACAGGATACGAAGAAGCCGGAGCTCAAGGTCTATTAGCTGGATTAAACGCTGCACTACGCTCACAAGAAAAAGAAGCCTGGACACCAAGACGCGATGAAGCCTATCTCGGCGTATTGGTTGACGACTTAATTAGTATGGGAACAAAAGAACCCTATCGAATGTTCACCAGCCGAGCAGAATATAGACTGATATTACGAGAAGATAACGCCGATATCCGACTTACTGCAAAAGGTAGAGAGTTAGGCTTAATCAACGACACTCTATGGCAGCAATTCTCAGAAAAATCTGAAGCGATTGAGCAAGAAACTCAGCGAATGAAAGATACCTGGGTTCAACCGGGTACTGACATAGCGGAAAAACTCAATGAATTCATCGAGCGCCCTCTAGCACGAGAGTATTCCCTTATGGAATTAATGCGACGACCGGAGCTGGATTACAAAAAAATAGCCGAAATTACCGGTGAAACAAGTGTTACGGGCGTGGTAGCGGAACAAGTTGAAATAGCAGCCAAATACGAAGGCTACATTAGCCGTCAACTAGACGATATCGAAAAGTTAAAACGTAATGAATCCATGAAGTTACCCACAGGTATGGATTATGACAAAGTAAAAGGCCTCTCTAACGAAGTAAAACAGAAACTTGTGGAGTGCAAACCTGAAACGTTAGGGCAAGCGTCCCGAATTCAAGGTGTTACACCAGCCGCAGTGTCGTTGTTACTGGTGTCGTTGAAGAAGCATCGAGGAGCAAGACCGATAGTAGCGGAATCCAAATAACAGGATGAATGGCCAAAAATCGCCTACTCCAGTGATCCAAAAAGTAAATGATGAGCATATGAATAGAGAATAAGGTTTCAGAAACGTCTGCGGCAAGGACGCCGCAGTCGAGCACGCATGGATGCGATCTTTAGCGATTTCTGAAACCTTATTCTCTATTCATATGCGTACCCAAAGATCCGCTACGAACTAAACTCTCAAAATCCAAACACAAAAGAACCAAAATGATACTAGACCGAGCCCCATTAGAACGAGATTTAGCCCAAGGCATAGAACAACTCGCCATCTCAGTAACCAC
>CAJXXT010000343.1 GCA_913063495.1 uncultured Gammaproteobacteria bacterium
AAAGACCGGCTAGCTCACAACTAACCGGTCAAGAGGTCACACAGAAGTGTTCTTTATGATTGATGGCTCTTATATAAAGCAATCAAGTTGTCGGCAACAATATTTTTAATACTGTTTAATGTTAGATCAGACACTAGGCCTTCTAGCTTATCTAAACATATTCTATGCAAGTGAAGAGATGGCATTGCATTTTCATACTCTCTCAAATCACCGTTTTGAAGTACTGGCAAAAAACATTCCCCTGTACTTCGATATTCTTGTATTAATGCGCCAAACCCTTCCGCAAATGGCAACTCCTTGGAACTACCAAAACCTTTAGAAGGTATTTTTATATATAGTCCACTTTCTCCAACAGCTTCACCTGGATACAAATAAATACCGGTTGCTTCAACAGCATCTTGCGGTATGTTACTGAACGTATCGTGAAATGCATGAGGGTCCGGTAATACAGTGATACTCCCGCTATCTGAATTTTTTGGCACAACAATATTGTAAGTGCTGTAAAGCTTTGAAACATATGCAGAATACACACACAATTTATTTTCAAATGTTAACAAAAAAGCGATCGCTTCCTGTCGATTTGAAATTGCGCCCAAATCCCAATTTAGGTCATCGTTCTCAGCCAAATCAGACCATTTCTGATCGACTTGCTCGTCCGACAAGGGGGTCTGCATGCACCTCTCCAACATTGTTATTATTTTAACTATTCGTTATTCAGTAATTTATACAGGAAGGGATTGCAAACAGCAGGCCAACTTTCTTACGCTATGCTAAATGCTAGGTTTATCGGGGGCTACAGACAGAGGTTCATTATTTCCAAAAGAGAATTTATAAATCAATCAACAAAAAATTTAACATCCACCATCATTTTCTGCCCATTTTTGTCACTATTCTGAGCTTTATTCCTGTCACAACAAGGTTACGACAAGGTACGACAAGGTACGACAAGGTACGACAAAAAAACTATACGGCCAAGAAACCTAAGCCGCATAGTTAAAAACACTGCCACCGCACCTAGGTGATGTTAACGCTATGCCATACCTCTAAACGCATAAGTACTTGGGTCACCCAACGCCTCTTCAATCCTCTTACGTCGTAATTTATGGTTCGCACTTTCCAATAACTGTTGAAATGTTTCAGGGGCGAATTTGGCCCCATAAGAGCTGGCTTTCAACAGCGTACAAATCATCTGCACTTTCATTCGTGATAATCGACTCGGCTTTATGTGAAAGTCTTTTGACAATACAGGGCCCACAAGTAGTTCAGAAAATGCTAGCAATGTGTCTTCAGACAAATTGAACGGCGGCTCCCCGGCCATGTCCCTTAACAACGCCTTCGCCAACGATTCACCTTCTGGCGTCGGTTGATATAAGTGGCTGGTTAACTGCAATGCCAACACCTCTTGCTCTGCGGGAGTTGTTGTTAATAGCGCCTCTTTCACCCCCAAAACATGCCCTGCATATCGCCAATAATAATGCATCAATGCCATTTCTTCATCAGTGACATTAACGCCTAATTTACGAATGCCGCGGGCAACCATAAAATCAAATTCAAGTATCGTACCCGCCATATCTTCTTGATTGATAGGCTGGTCATACTTGTCGGCATCCCATTTCCCACCATGCCACAAAAATTGGCGCACGGCAGAATGTATGAGGCGCACCTCCATTAATGTTCGATGGCCCTGCCCACCAGGTCTAATCCCTTCTTTGCCAACCATGTTATGCAATAGCTGGCCCGTCTCATAAATCCGTTTGGTGACGTCTCGTTGCAATCTACCTGTCGACACTAACACTTGCGCAGGCTTATTATGGGCGTACCCTTCAACCAAGCTACTGCACATCAATACTAAACCTTGCATCGGTGCGTAACGTTGAAAAATCCGTCGCCCTTTTTCCATTTCCTCAAAATCAACCCAACCGGGTACCGTATTACACTCATCAAGAAACGTTTGGAAAACTCCCCCTTCCGTTTTTGCTCGCGCCATTACCTCGTCTAACATGTCCGATGGACGGCCCCTTTTTATCAACGCCGTGCAAGCATCCGCAGGGTCATCACATACCTGGCGCCATTTTTCCAGATTCTCGTGGGAATACTTATCCCACCAAATACACTCTTGCGGGCATTGAGGCCCACCCTCGATTCTTCGATATTCTTCTGCTGTTGGCATGCATCACCCTACCCGTTATCCACATTGGATTTTATCGTCATCAGCCCAAACAAAACTAACCAGTTCCATCAATCTACCAAACAAAAACCCAAGCAACAAGAACTCATGAGTTTTATTTATAAAAATAAACCGCTATAGACACAAATAGACTAATGACTTGTAACGTGCAAGTAAGGTGAACACTCAGAAGGAATATCTGAAGAAGGCGAGGGGAAGAGCAAAGGAAGAAAGAAAGGAAAAGATATCAGGGGCAGATCGCCCCTGATCATAAGGCACTAACTAACGGTAAGTTATTGCGCTTTTACGTTATCTGCTTGAGGGCCTTTGTCGCTTTCTACTACGTCAAATGAAACCACTTGCCCTTCTCGCAAAATCCGTCGGCCTTCACCAACAATCGAGCGAAAGTGTACAAACACTTCAGAACCGTCATCGTGCTGAATAAACCCATAACCTTTATCTGTACTGAACCACTTTACTGTTCCAGTATTCTTACCCAGGCTTGGTTCAGCAGCTTGCACAGACCCCGACTGCGTTGGTTCCGGTTCTGGCTCTGGTTCTGGCTCAATTTCAATACCAGCAAACATATCATCGCTACCTGCTCCGCAGGCAATGATGGTTTTCATCATGCTTTCCACAGAAGCTTCTGGGAATAACTCCACTTGATCTTCCGGCAAGTGGTACATATTGCCACTAGTTGGGTTAGGGCCTGTTGGTACAAATACGGTATACGATCCGTCTTCATGTCTACAGGTAACCAATGCAGTAACGGTTGTATCGGAATCTATACCAAAAATCTTGGCCTTTGCAACTTCACCATTAGTAAATGGGGAGGTGCTTTTATCGCCCAAAAATTGACCTACAATACCTTTTGTTAACTTATAACCCGGTGCAAACCGAGCAAGGTTATCATCGATAAATGTATGCAACCACTTTCCCGCACCTGTCGTTACCAATGTACCTACGACAAAACACGCTAGAGCAATCAGCACGACAACAATGCCATCACCTACAACTTCAGGCATGCCATTATTCTTAACCACCGCATCCGTTAACGGTTGAATCATGTCTGTGACAAACTTAAATACCCAGTTAAATGCCCCCAGTAAAATAGTCACAGGCAACAAAACGAGCACACCACCCAATAGGGCTTTTCCAATAAAAGCTTTTAGCTTTCCCATAATATTCTTCTCTCTTTATCTCTCGTAATCTATTGTATAAAATCAGTCAGATGTTACTTGTGGTCTCATATGTGGAAACAAAATAACGTCACGAATTGATGGTGAATTGGTAAACAGCATAACTAAACGGTCAATTCCGATACCCTCCCCTGCTGTAGGAGGCATCCCGTATTCCAACGCGGCAATATAATCAGCATCAAAATGCATCGCTTCATCATCACCAGCATCTTTTTCTTCTACCTGACGCTGAAAGCGCTCGGCTTGATCTTCTGAATCATTTAACTCCGAGAAACCATTAGCAATCTCTCGTCCACCCACAAAAAACTCAAAGCGATCGGTTACAAATGGGTTGTGATCACTTCGACGTGCTAATGGGGATACTTCTGTTGGATATTCCGTAATAAACGTTGGATTCATCAAACGATGCTCAACGGTTTTCTCAAAGATTTCGATTTGGATTTTACCCAAGCCATAAATATCTTTAAGTGGAATATTCAATCCTTCTGCAATTTTTGTGGCGCTTTCAATATCACCAAGCTGCTCCAAGGTAATCTCTGGATTAAAATGCAAAATGGATTCAATAATGGTCATACGGTCAAAAGGCTTACCAAAATCAAATGTGTCATCGCCATAAACCACTTCCGTAGTTCCCAACACATCTTGAGCAATGGTACGTAGCATTTCTTCTGTAAGATCCATTAAATCTTTGTAGTCTGCGTAAGACTGATAAAACTCAACCAT
>CAJXXT010000344.1 GCA_913063495.1 uncultured Gammaproteobacteria bacterium
ACACAATCTTGTATCAGAACAGATATATCAACGCTAATTTTTTCTAACTCCATTTCACCCGCTGCAATTTTCGCATAATCCAAAATATCATTAATAATTGTCAGCAATGATTGTCCTGAATTACGAATGACATCAAGATAGTCTCTCTGCTGACCATTTAACGGGGTATCAGACATAAGTTCCGTCATACCAATTACGCCATTCATAGGCGTTCGGATCTCATGACTCATTGTCGCCAAAAACTGTGTTTTTGCTTTGCTTTCTGCTTCGGCTTCAATGACTTTATGAATGGCCAGCACTTCTTTTTCATGAGACTCTTTCTGAATAGCAACCAACTTTTCATGCTCCTCCTGTGCCTTTAGCGCATGAGACAAAGCAAGCTGTTGTGCTTCGTATTTATCTTGGCGTTCCTTATTAAACCTATCGGCTAAAGCGAAAGATAGCAAAATCACTTCCGCCGCCGACCCTATTTGCATAAAGTTTTCTGTGAAAAAACTTCTTGGTATCCAACCAAACTTGTTAGAGCCATAAACAATCACTGAAACCAATAGCGTTACCCACGCTAAACAAAAATACTTCGCAGCATCATTTCCGCGGAGTAGGCTGTTAAAACCAATAAACAAAATAGCCCCACTATTTACTAACGCCGCGACAATACATAACTTAATCATAATCACATAGGGGAAAACACAAGCTCCTATTGCTATGGCAAGGTCAAAAAACAATAAAAATGTCGTCAACGCTAAAAAAATATTTTTCTTTGATACCGTTAATGTTTGATTCGTAAGCCCTAAAAAATCCCTAGTAAAAAGAATAACCAAAAATAAAGTACAGGGTATAAAAAATGCTACGGCTTTGTCATTCCACCATATATTATTTGGCCAAACATACTGATACGCGAAGCCATACAACGTTGCCTGTAACAGTGCAAATGACGTCACATACAAAACATAGTAGAAATAGCTAATATCCCTCACAACAATAAAAACAAAACCATTATAAAGTACCATCACCAACATAATGCCAAAAAACACACCTTGTACAATCGCTTGCCAGGTTGCATCTTCAAAAAAGGCTCGCTCTTCCCAGATCGTCATCGGCACCTGCACAGAAGATGATGTTTTCACACGAAGATAGTAGGTGGCCTTTTTCTCGGGGGGCAAGTTTACTGGAAAGAGGAAATTTCGATGATCAATAAGTCGCTTGTCGAAGGGGTACCCATCCCCCATGGTTGCAATCATTCGACTTCCGGATTCCAACACTTCATACAGTGCTAACTCATCTAACAATGGGTAACTGATTTCTATAAGGTGCGAAGGTGCGCCTGCAACGCGATTGTTTTTTATTCGGCTGCTTTCTACCCGGCTAATGGTAAATCGAAACCAAAAAGTAGCGTCTGAATACCCAAAGTTCGGCGTCTGTGCCCCTATCGCTTGCCACTCGTTTGCTGGTTTATCGATGATATTTTGAAGCGTGGCACTTTCACCTTCGTGCTTCAAGTAGTCGACGTACTGATATAGCTCCACCGGCCCATGATGCTCCCCCAAACGTAACCCCGCCTCTTGAGCGATCGATGGTTGAACCAATAACAGCGCTATCCATAGCATGATAATACGCTGACAGATGTTGATCTCGCGCACCTCATAACAAGGGGTCATTAACCTGCGATATACAAGCTACCTAGTTACTAGATTAGTCTCTAAATATAAGAGGTCAAATTTCAACCAACCAACTTAATAGCCATGGTAAGGTAATAAATGACAATAATGTCGAAATTACCACCATCCCGGCAATCACCTGAGGTTGACGGTTATATTGCATTGCAAACATATAATTAAACACCGCCACCGGCATTGTTGCTTGCAGTATAACTACACCTCTCATTACTCCTTCTAAATCAAATAGTTCACAGACACCCCACCCCACAGCTAACCCCAAACCTAACCGCAACACTGCTAACAAAACACTTTTGCTAACATGCTCAACTTTTAACGTTGCTAACGAAACACCTAAGGTTAGTAACATCATGGGTATGGTGAAATCCCCTAACAATTTAACGGACTTACTTGCCCAATAAGGCAAGTGGAAGTCGCCAAACACCATCGCCGCCGCAGCAATCACCGAATAAATGATTGGGTTCGTTAAGGTTTGTTTTAACACGGAACGCCCAGACAAAATTGCCACACCTAATGAAAAGTGCAACAACGAGAAAATCATAAATAGTGCTAATGCAAATGAGAGCCCCTTTTCTCCAAAAGCAAATAAACAAAGAGGTAACCCCATATTTCCCACATTAGGAAACGTCAAACTAACGATAAAATCTCTAACGGGATAGCCTAGTATTTTCAACATGATAACAGAGCTTACAAGCAACCCAACGATGAGTGTTGCACATATAGCAAGCATATTGGTTAGCTGAGAAGGCGTGATCGGTGTCATGGATAAACTTGAAATAATCAATGCGGGTGCACCAATATTCATCACTAACTGACTAACAAAGCCTGTATCATAAGGACGGTTCAGCTTTTTCCAGACAAAACCCGCAAAAACACACAGAAAAACTGGAGCGACAATAGGCCATGTTGGGGAAAATGCCGAGGTAATTTGCTGAATGATTGATGTAAACACTACGTCGCCTTAGTAAGTTAGCCCTACCATAATATATTGTTATTCATAGCGAATCTTAGTGTAGAAACCATTTCGAGTATATAAAAGCCCCGTTTATCGTGGCCAAGTAAAACTGCCTTCTCATTCTCAACATTGTTTATCTTTAGGATCCAATCATTGAAAGATGCCACCAATACCTCCAACATCACACCTGCCACTATCACGTGGCGTGATGATACCCCCCACTCAAAAACGTTTGACGATGATTACTTCTCATCAAAGAATGGGATTGAAGAAACCAACGATGTATTTCTACAACGTAATGGTCTGCAACAACGCTGGTCATGTTGGCAGGACAAACCGGGCAGCGTGTTTACCATCGCTGAAACCGGGTTTGGAACGGGATTAAACTTTCTTTGTGCATGGCAGCTTTGGCATCAACAAGATTTCAATTACACTCGTTTGCATTTTGTTTCCGTTGATAAACACCCTCTACAACGAAGTGATCTCACAAAAGCATATAAAAAATGGCCTATTTTAGAGAGTTTCTGCCAAGAGTTGTTGGATAAATACCCTCCCTTGGTTTCTGGTTTTCATACGATTGAATTAGCCGGAGGTAAGGTTCGCCTGACCCTAATATTTTCTGATGCAGCAGAGGCGTATCAACAGGTTCAGGGACGTGTTGACGCCTGGTTCCTTGATGGTTTTACCCCTAGCCGTAACCCTGACATGTGGTCTCCAATACTATTTAATGAAATCGCACGACTAAGCGGCATTGGAACCACATTTTCAACATTTACCGCTGAAAATATCGTAAAAAAAGGGTTAACAAGGGTTGGGTTTAACGTTAACAAACTCCCCGGGCTTGATCCGAAACGTGAAATTTGTCACGGCGACTTTAAAAAAGAACCGGAACACTCCAGCCATTTAATGCACAATCAAAAACCTTGGTTCTCTGAACCAACGTATTATAAAACCCCTGGAACAGCTGCGGTTATTGGCGGAGGTATTGCAGGCGCAAGTATCGCCCGCAATTTGGCAAACCGTGGTTGGTTAGTCCATGTAATAGAGAAACATCCAAAAACAGCACAAGAAGGGTCTGGAAACCCTACCGGAGTAACATTCACTAAACTAAGCCAATATGACAACCCACAGAACCGCTTTTATCAGCTTGCCTATTTATACTCAACGCCGCTGTTGCTTGAGTTACTTAGCAAAAGCACATTTGTTAAAGGTAAAGACTGGGATCTAAACGGTGTTATTCGTCTAGCGTATTGTGACAAGGAAAAGCAAGAACAGGTTACATTAGTCAACAGTGGCCGTTGGCCTGTGGATATCGCCGTTCCATTATCGGCAGAAGAAACAACGGCACTATTAGATTTCCCTTGTGAGACACCTGCGCTATTACTCAAACAAGGTGGGTGGTTGCGCCCGGCCGATGCGGTTAACACATTGCTTGATCATCCCAATATCACGTT
>CAJXXT010000345.1 GCA_913063495.1 uncultured Gammaproteobacteria bacterium
GCCAAGCTGTTTTTCTACTTGGGCCAATAGGAACTCTTTTGTCTTTTCTGGAAAGCGACGGCTTATCTGATAGGTTCCCAGGGAAAGGGCAACATTTCTTGTTCTAGCAATACGATATACCAGGTTGTCAGGTAAGTATTTTCGTAGTTTGTTAATGCTTTCGTCTTTTGCTGGTAGTGACATCATATAGGTCGGAGAGCGTTGCAGCATTGTGACGTGCTTTGCTTTGTCAGTCATTGCAGGAACAATTGTTACTGCGGTGGCGCCACTACCAATCACTACTATCTTTTTATCGCTGTAATCAAAGTCCTTAGGCCAACTCTGAGGGTGGATAATATCCCCTTCGAAGTCATTCTTCCCTTCAAATTCCGGTTGATAGCCTGACTCGTAACTATAATAACCAGCGCAAGAGAGGAAGAAATTGCAGGAAATTGTTTTTTCTTTTCCTGTTGAGGCATCTTCAATAGTCACTGTCCATAAAGCATTTTTATTGGACCAATTGGCTGATTTCACCTTTTGTTGGTAACGAATGTGTTTGTCGATTTTATTCTCTTGGGCTGTTTCTTTTATATAGCTGAGAATAGAAGGGCCATCAGCGATTGCTTTGGGGTTTGTCCAAGGTTTAAAGTTATAACCAAGCGTATACATATCTGAGTCTGAACGAATACCAGGGTACTGAAATAAATCCCAAGTGCCGCCCATCCTTTCCCTGCCTTCCAATATGGCGAAAGACTTGGTAGGGCAGTTTTTTGTTAAGTGGCAGGCCGCGCCAATTCCTGATAAACCAGCCCCAATGATTAGTACATCTAAATACTCGTTGACCATAAATCTAACCTTTTTAATGCATACCTGAATTCATATTTTTGACTCTTTTGAATATCCCTTATAGGAGTTTAGAACAACAGGTTATTCGGTGCAGTTTTATGGTGATTTCGGGCCAGGATGTGCGCTAATTACTCGCTTTTTGCTTTTGAGGCTATATGATGCGCCTCTGGTAGCCACGTGAAAGAAGCGTGAACTTTGGATAGTGATTAACAAGGAGTAATTGTTTTGAAAAGTAGATTCCACGTTCGTTTTACCTTGCAGGTTGTTTTTGTATACCTTTTTTTACTAAATTCGGCAAAAGCGGGCTTGCTGGATGAGTATCCGCAGAGTGACATAGCCACTATTTTAACAACAGGGCAAGAGATTTTTCTCCCATTACACGTTAGTAATTTATGGGGAATGGCAATTATTGGAACAATTGATCTTGAAGCTGCTGCTGATGGCATGCAAGCAAATGATCTGTATCCAATAAAAATATCTAAAGATAAAGGCCTGGCAATCATATACGTGCTGGATTATCGGGAAGCAGGTCTTGGCCCGTACCAAGAAGTTATGACGTTGATTGGTGTGACAACGAATCCGAATGCAACAATAGCTGAAAATCTTATCGGTTTTGGAAGTTCCTATTTACCCACGGTTAAAGATTTTCTGGCAGGTAAGGTGCCAGATACAGGCGTTTATTTCGAGACGATCTCTTTAGATAGCCCACTTGCGATTACTACGGGAATTGAAGTGTGGGGTATCCCTAAGACCTATGAACAGTTTCAAATAGAAAATCGCTTTTGGTCGACTTCAGTGTCTTCCGTTGAGATTGATTTTGAATTGAAAAAAGAATTTGGCTTGTGGAGCCCTTTGCAGCTAAATCTGGCGTCCTGGACGCCAACGGACTACAAGCAGACTCGAGGCGAAACACTGCTGCGTGGGTGGGGGAGAATGGGGTTGATTGGTTCAAATGACACGTTTGTTCTTGGAGAGAATCTTAAGCGTTTATCATTTAAACCGTATGTTTGGCAGGAGATTTTATCAGGAACGGATGCTGTGTTTTTTGAAGGTGCCATCCCCCAAGAGCTGGGGTCAGCGGTTAAATAATCGATTTACTACGGGTTGAACCATTACGTTGGGCAACCAGTGTGTCATTTGGTAATGTAGTTTATTCACCAGCCCAGGTACCGCAGTCGTTTGTTTTGTTCCTACAATATTGAATGCAAGATTTGCGACGTCTTTTGGGGACATCGCAATCTTGTGTGCAATATAAGCAGTTGACCCAAACCTCGTGTTGTCACTTAAACCTGCGACATCCAAAAACGGCGTTTTTGTCGTGCCAGGGCAAACACAATGCACATCAATACCATCTTCTTTTAGTTCGACAGCTAATGCTTCTGTAAAGCTTACAACGAAGGCTTTGGATGCCGCATAGGCTGCTAGCATGGGTATCGGCTGAAATGCAGATGTTGATCCAATATTGATGATGGTATTTGGTGTTGATGGTTTTGAATGCTTCATTCTGTTAGCGAATAAATGGCATAAACTGGATACCGCTAGAATGTTGAGGTGTAGCATGGCATTGACTTGATCAAGGTTGAGATCCGCGTGTTTGTCATGTAAGCCAAAACCAGCGTTATTAATTAAAATATCAATGTCACAATGGATTTCGTCACAAAAATCTGAAACTCGCTGGGAAGCATCTGGGCGGGTCAAATCGAGGGCCAATCTATGGACTGGTTGAGCGTTGGCTGTGTTTAGGGCAAGCAGTTCATCATGGAGGACATCGAGTTCACCCGCATCTAAACTGACAACAACAAGCTGGTATCCGTCGTTGTAAAATCGTTTGCATATTTCTTTGCCTATGCCGGATCCACCACCAGTGACTAAAACGGTTCTTTGTGAGTTCATAGGGGAGTGCTCCATTTTTCATATTAAAAGAGAATGGCTGTTCCGTTTTAATATGCCCCTTCTTTGTTGAGTTGTCTAGCTTTTGTTGTTGGCCGGTCATTATTGTTTAATTGCCTCAATGAATATCTCGATAAATACATCATCCCCTATGGCACCTTCCATAAAGCTGAGGTTGTAGTTACTACGTTGAATAATCCCGCTTGCCTTGAAGCCCATTCGGTACCTAAGCCAGGGGTCTCTTCCTTCGCCTACGAAGGTTAGGTCAAATGTTTCTGAGTGAGTTTTACCCATTAATGTTAAGTTGCCGGTAATTGTTCCTGTATTTGTAAGCGTGTTGTTGGTTTTATTTCGGGTAATTTTTTCTGCTTTAAACATGGCAATTGGATGTTTGGCGGTATGAAAAAAACTAAAGCCCTTTAGTAAGTCGTCTCGTTCTTTGTGGTTTGTATTGATGCTATTGGTTTTAACAAAAATTTTAGCTTTTGCGGATGAAAGCTCTCTTTTTTCGTTAAATGAAAATATGCCATCAATGTTGTCAAATCGCCCTGTTGTATAGCTAAACCCCAAGTGATTGATCGAGAACCGGATGCTTGAATGTGCATTATCAATTTTGTATGTATCGGCAAAGCTGGCTGATACTGTTAGGTTAAAAAAAGCACAAAATAGTAATAAGTTTACGGTGTTTCTAACCCATAGATTAGTTGCTTGGCTTGTCATTGAATTTATAGCCTTCCAATTGTGTAAAAATGTTTCTAATGCCCAATATAACCTTGCTTATAACATAGCGAGCGGCGAAACTCACCAGTCAAGATGGTACTGCCGTCTTGCTATATTAATAAGAGAAATTTAATAAGAAAAACCAACAGGAGAGAACTATGACTTTTTCTAAAGGCATGGGGGCATTTAGAACTAGCAGTCGGATTTTAGTGGTGTTGTTAAGCATGCTTTGCTTTTCGGCGGCACAAGCTCAAGACTATGATAACGTTGTGGTGTTAGAAGCATCTGAGACCTTTTCATACGACCTGCGAGAGGTTTTATTAACCGCTCAGCCGGGCACTGTTATAGAGTTACCAGAGGGGACTTTTCAATTCAGTAGTGATGTTATTATTTTAACGTCTCATATCACGTTGCGCGGAAAAGGCATGGATAAAACCATCTTGTCTTTTAAAGGGCAGGCAGATGGCGCTGAAGGTATTCAAGTATTTGCAGATGCTTTTGTAGCAGAAGATTTTGCTATCGAGGATACAGCAGGAGACGGCCTTAGAATTGAAGGGTCGAACGGTGTTGTTATTCGTAGGGTAAGAGTTGAATGGACCAATGGTCCAGATGAAAATAATGGTGCATACGGATTATA
>CAJXXT010000346.1 GCA_913063495.1 uncultured Gammaproteobacteria bacterium
CATATCAATACCAAGCTATCGTTAGAACCAGAAATCTATAAGCAAAAAAGTCTGCAATTAGTTGGGCTGAAAACGCTTTTTTACAATGTAGATTCTGAGAAAAATAATATTGGCGATAAGTTACCCCCTCTGTGGAAGGATTTTTTATCACGATACCAAGAAATTGAACATGCAATAAGAGGTACCTGCTACGGTATAATTTTGCAGTGCAGCAGCCATTCAGATCAACTTGTTTATTATGCTGCAATGGAAGTGACTCAAGAATCTCCTACCCCCGAGGGAATGGAGAGTATTACGATACCATCGGCCACCTATGCAAAATTTGAACACAAAGGTGAAGTGAAGTATATCGATAACACAGTGAATTATATTTACTCAAATTGGCTAATGCGATCGGGAAAACAACATACCTATGGGGCAGATATAGAAGTATACGGCCCGGACCATGATGCAGAGTCTGAGAGCTCAATCATGCACTATGCCATTCCTATTGCCTGAAGTATTAACGATAAGAAAACCAGCACCGTAGGTTTATATCGCATCCAGCGATGTCAGAGCGTGGTCTCAGAATTGATGATAGCACACTGAATCGATGGGTTGTTCACTTCGCGCTAAAGTTGGAAAAAGCCTTCCATAGAAAGAAGAAACAACCAGGTATTTGCTGGCGAATAAAACGGGTTACTCGGCCTATGTTAGGCTTCAATAACTTTCATTCTGCACGAGCTACATTGGTTGAAATCGAACTATTTACGACGAAACCGCCAATTGTATCGCACGCCATTCACCTGGTGTCATATCGGTCCAGCGACGAAAAGCAAGGTTAAAAGCACTTTGCTCTGAATAACCCAGTAGCGACGCAATATTACTGAAGTTGAGTAAGGGATCCATCAAGTAAGCACGTGCTTTGTCGTAACGAATGTCGTCAATCAGTCCTCTCAGTCCATCTGGATAATTGCTTAACCGGCGCTGCAATGTGCGTGAAGACATACGCATTAGGGTAGCGATATTTTTTACAGTCGCCTTGCCGTCAGGCAAAAGTGCGATCACTTCTTGCGTAATGTGATTAAGCATAACCTGTTCACTGGCATCAACTGACGTTAACGCTGTACCTTCAGGTATATCCACTGCAGACCCATCTGAAAAATGAGGGCAACAGTTAAGCGCCTGGTTGTTAAAACAAATAACTGTTGATAAGGCATCAAAAGTAACGGGGCAGTTAAAGAAATCTTCATATATTGCTGCCTCTCCATTGGCTGGTTGAGGAAAGCTAACAGCAACAATGACTTGGCTGGTGGGAAATAATTGCTTTGTATAGATAGCGAAAGCCCCAATACTGAGTTGTGACAATATTCGTGGAGGAGTGCCTACACGCCAAGAGAGTTCAATGTGATTTTTTTCCCGGTGAATGCTTGCCAGGTTTTTACCATAAAAAAGTTGCTCGTACGTGAGGTAACGATAAATCATATCTTCCATCGTGCTTGCGTTAGATAGAACTCGTCCAAATGCCCCCAAATGACGCCAATCTACGTGCATTGCCATACGTAGCCCTGGCGCGTTATCCGGACACAGAGCAGCTGCATCTTCAAGTACCCTGCAGGCTTTGTCCATAGGAATAGATTGCTCTGGCCTCCAGTGCATAATCTCTGTTTGTAAGGAAAAATCCTCTCGTTTTTCCTGCACTAACCACTCATTCACGACCTGAAGAAAAGCACCGGTTATCTGTATCATTACTGTAATTCCAACAGTTATTGGCAAGTATTGGCGTAAATTATTAAGGATTAGGCACATAATCGCAATACATAATGTACCCCTTCGCCGTATATTAATAATTCATCCCTTCTTCAACATTGACACACAAACAATACACACTTGCAGGAATCCGTTATGACTGAATCAACAAATGCCGTAAGAACAACCCCCTTCGAACTGGAAGTGCGTAAAGACACGCGTTTTGACTTCTCAAATACACCGGTTATTCATACCCGAAACAATACCTACATCAGTCATTTTTTTAACGCGATATCTCTCGCCGCTCCTATTACCGAGGGCATACTGATGCGTGTTGCACGTAGAGTCGGTGGCGATGTCACAGACCCAGCGTTAAAAAAGGATCTTAGCTCGTTTATTGGGCAAGAGGGCGTCCACACTAGAGAGCATAGACGGTTGAATAAACGCTTGTCGGAACTGGGATTTGGTTTAGAGGATGTCTGCAGTGAGCTTGACGACACGATAAAACGACTTGAAGAAACCCTCAGTTTGAAGAAGCTAATGGCTGGCGTCGTGGTCGGTGAGCATGCCGTTTATTCCATGTCTAAAGTCGGATTGAGCAAACCAGGTCTTTTCTACGGGCAGGATAAAGAAGTACGTCGCCTATTTGAATGGCATGCAATGGAAGAAATGGAGCATCAATCGGTTTGTCATGATATTTATGTCCATTTATACGGTGATAACCTCGAACGTCGTTACCTGTATTCCACCGTATTTATTCAGTCATCGAGTATTGTCTATCAGGTTTACGCAAGATTAATGCGGGAACTGATTAAGCACAGCGAAAAGCCCAGTGCCAAAGAACTATCTGATTTTATTAAGTGGGCTACCATAAGTCCCGCTGTGGGGCCGTTTTTATTGCGTGAATTAATGGCATTTTTATTACCCAATTTTAAACACTGGGGTCGTGCGAATATTGATAATTCACTTATCCATAAAGCACTAAATAACGTATATTCTTAGTCGGGTTCTGTTACATCCGAACCCTCTAACTTACTCACAAAGTAACGCGTCAATCTCGTCTATGTTGATGTAAGTTAGTCGGTTGCCGTATTTCTCTGTTATTAGTAACTTACCTTGATACTCCGCTTGCCCAACCCATATTGATGAGGGCGTGAAAAAACCTGTTATTGACTGAGAAACGCACTCCTCTTCAATGTCCACTATATTGATCTTCCCTTCAACAAAACTGGCCGCTAAAAGGTAACCATCGTAAGGCGCAATATCGTCGTAAAGTATTGGTGTTGGCGCATTGATAGCATTGATAGTTTCGATGGATAAAATATTATCATCACTATCCAAATTGAGAACCTTTAGCTTGTTATTATCTGAAATGTAGAGAGTGTCACCCTGCATTTTCAACCCGTTTGGGTTAACTAGACCGTGCTCACTTGTGCCCCAATCCCACTCATTTTGCGATATCTGGGGCGAGCCACTGCTAAAATCAATTCCGACCTTGCCGATAGTACCCTTCCCTGGCAGAGCCCCCCAATTGGCTATTAACAACGTTTTTTCATCAAGGACTAGTATTCCATTAGCCAGCATAAAGTTTTCCAATACACCTACCTTGACGAGGGCATCGGTAGATAGACTAAGTGCCCATAGTTCATTAGGTTCCTTCGCGGGACTGATTGGGTTATCACCACAGGCAAAAAACAACCAATCTTGAAGTTCCGCTATTCCCGTAGCGAAACAGTCATTGGTATGAATTGACTTAGCTTGGAAACTAGAATTGTAATCTACATCGGATATAGTTCCATCGTTAACAATTTCATAGAGTCCATCACCTGTAACGAAAAGGCGATTATCTTCGCTAAAATGGATATTCTCTGCCAAAGGGATATTAGCAATTGTGACCCCTTTCGGAGTACAACCGGATAGAATCAGCATTGATGTCAGAGTAATCATGAAATATTTCATAGTAAATTGTTCCCTCGTAGTTCGCTGTTATAAGCAATTGACTGTGATAAATGAATAATGCAAAGCCATTGTTATGGTTACAAAGGTGCAAGACAAACGATGGTTCCTTAGGATTGAATTAGCCCTGCTAATGTGGTGTAATTTTATGCTAATGACTCAGCGTAGAACTATTTAATGAAAAGACTCCCTCCCATACAACTACTGCCAACCTTTGAAACAGCTGCTCGTCTCCTTAGCTTTAAGAAAGCGGCGGAAGAACTCAACATTACCCCTTCCGCAGTGAGCCAACAGATCAAAGTGCTAGA
>CAJXXT010000347.1 GCA_913063495.1 uncultured Gammaproteobacteria bacterium
ACAGCCAGCTACATTCAATATTTACTTGATATTGTGACATCACACGGCACCCCGAAAGAAGAATTGCTTGCCGCTATCGGACTTGACCCCAAAGAACTTGAAGACGGTGACAATCGAGTTGACCTCGCTTACCTAATGAGGCTAGGTTATCACGCCATAAAAATCACCCAAGAACCTGCTGTAGGGTTAATTGCAGGTAAAACAAGTAGCATTACACGCTTTGGCCTACCTGGGCTCGGAGCAATGACATCCCCAAACTTGGGGGAGGCACTTCAAGTTATCATTCATTATGAAGCCATTTACGGTCGTTGCTATCGAGGAGCATCACGCATAACCACGACAAACAACGCTCCACACGTAGAGTTTTATTCCATTGCCCCTTATAACGATTACACCTACTTTGTAGTAGACGCTGTATTGAGTGGCTGGAGCAATGCAATTGAATGGTTAACCGGCAGAACAGACCTTGTCGCCAGCGCACATTTTGAGTTCCCAACCCCGCTTTATTATGAGCAGTATAAAAAAGCCTTTTCCTGTCCAGTATATTTTGCTCAAGAGAAAAATGAACTGGTATTAACCGAAGGTGCGCTATCAACTCTTTCGCTACATTCAAACCCCTCTTTACACGAGCAACTTATCACCCAATGTGACCAAGCTCTAACTCAGGTCTCCCAAGCGGATAGCCACAAAAACAAAGTGCTAAAAGTCTTAGGGACGATGCTGCACGGGAAAACACCCTCTATCGAAGATGTAGCTCAACAACTTGGAATGCCCACCTGGACACTGAGAAGAAAACTAAAAGATGAAGATACATCCTACCAAACACTGGTAGACGAGATGCGCAAAGATGTAGCGTTAAGCTATATGAAAAATACGGAGCTTTCTTTTGGAGAAATATCCTACTTATTAGGTTTCTCAACACCAGGAGCTTTCCAACGGGCATTTAAACGTTGGTCTGGCATAACGCCAGGCGAATACCGAAAATCGCTTAAATAGAACATACGAAATTACACCGTCAGGACGCAGCTCACAAAGACGTGCAACATAATATATTAAGCTTTGGTAATTTAAAAAAGGATTTTTCAGAGAAAGAACATAAATACAGTGTTCGAAAATAGAAGTGACTTCAAGATCCAGAGAAAAGCATAAAGAAAAAGTGGCGGAGCGGACGGGACTCGAACCCGCGACCACCGGCGTGACAGGCCGGTATTCTAACCAACTGAACTACCGCTCCACTTTTACTTCTTTGCTCTTCTTCTGGTGGGTGGTACAGGGTTCGAACCTGTGACCCTCGCCTTGTAAGGGCGATGCTCTCCCAACTGAGCTAACCACCCGAGAAGAGCTGCGTATTCTACGGAATTTTTTCGTTGTGTCAAACAGTTAGCGACGTTTTTTTAATTTTTTATCTACCAAGAAAATATCATATCTTTACCCTCATATCACCTTTGTAGTCGACATATAGCTAGCCATTACTCCAAACACTCCAGCCACATCAAAAAGGCAGTAATAACGCCAAAACAAACACCCCTAAGACTTCCTTTAAAAACCACCCATTGATGGCTACACTTTATACAAAACAAACGCCAGACACCGCGTAAACGGAAGCCTCACATCAATGCCGGATTCAATCAAAATACTACTTGTAGAACATGAAGAGCAAGACATTGCACTGCTTGAGCAAATGCTAAACAATGGCTACATAGTCAGCAGTCTTGACGATAGCAGCAATATCATCAAACGAGCCGTCACGATACACCCAGACATTGCCATCATTAACCCCACAATGCAGGGCCTTCCAACAAAAATTTTGTGCTCCAAACTAAAGTCTCTACAACCACCCAGCCACGTATTATTTTTGTCCTCCGATAACACAACAGAGTCATGCACTCGCGCCTATTCACAAGGGGCTGACGACTACCTATTAAAACCCTTCAATCCGATTGAAGTGCATGAGAAAATCCAAATATCCATTCAAAACATTGAAATACAAAAGCAGCTTATCAAAGCCAGCGATACCGCCCGTATTGCCATAGAAAACAGCTTTGAACTAGGTACAATTATTACCTTTATGGAAGCAATCGGTGGCTGTGAGGACTTTGACGAGCTGAGCATGGCATTTTGTAACGCCGTTGAGGATTTTGACGTCAACCTATCCCTACAAATTCGGTGTAACGATGGCGCTCTCAATTTCCGGTGCGCCAACGACTCACTTGAAGCTGTGATTTTGGGGGAATTTAAGGGCAACGCAAAAATCATCGAGCATGCCAATAAAATCATCATTCACCATGACAACATCTCCGTACTACTTAAAGATCTTCCCCCTTGCGACTCAATGAAATACGGCCGTTTAAAGGACCATACCAACATCATGGTCAATTCGGCTGGCGCCAGAATTGTTAGCTTGGGCCTTCAAATGGAGTTAGCAGAGCGCAAAGAGCAAGACATAGAGCTGGCATTACAGAAAGCTGCAAAAATCAAAAACCTGTTCAAAACCACATTCTCAGAGCACCAAAAAACAACCAACACACGTATAGCCGAGCTTGAACAACAAATGGAAAGTGTTTTTATTTCGTTATCACTGGACTATCAACAAGAAGAATTGCTTTTAAAGTCAATGCACTCACTACTTTCTGAATTCTCCGACTCAACAGCACTGCAGGTAATGATGAATAAAAACATCGATGAATTACTAACAGACATGAACCAACTACAAGGCGACTAATCTTTATCGTGACATCTACAGACACTAAAATCCTCTGAGATTGAGCGCTATTGCTAGGTTCAATTGCAGGTTTGATTTTGGAGATAAGTTTTAAAGTAATAATCTATGCAGGACGCATAAAAGGATGGACAAGTGGCGGAGCGGACGGGACTCGAACCCGCGACCACCGGCGTGACAGGCCGGTATTCTAACCAACTGAACTACCGCTCCACTTGTACATTTTCTTCATGGTGGGTGGTACAGGGTTCGAACCTGTGACCCTCGCCTTGTAAGGGCGATGCTCTCCCAACTGAGCTAACCACCCCAGAAGAGCTGCGTATTCTACGGATTTCTTACTTGCTGTCAAACACTTAAATCATTTTTTTATCGCTGCATCATCAGCTGATCAATTTTAGCTTTCGCTTCGTCCATAGTGTAGGTACCAGGCTCCTGAGATCCATCAGGATGAGACACTAGATAATGATGTATAACAAACCCATAGTTTGTTGGATTTATCTCCCCCTCCTCCAATATCACGTAACCTTTGCCCCCATAGGGGTGACCATTTGCAATCATATTACCCTCACCTACGCCCTCATTTTCATCTTTTACTTACAGCATTCGCTATTCTAAACGCATTAACGGGCGCAAACAAAAAAAGGCTGCTTACCATGCAGTAAACAGCCTTTCTCATACAATCATGTCACTACACACTAACCAGCCATTAAAGCAGGCTCTTGCGCTGTCTCTGGTACATTCACAATAGCTGCACTTATCACCGCAACCACGGCATCGCTATGCACCAACACCTGCTCCGGGGTCTCAGGGTCAACGTGATACAACGCTTTCATCAATGGAGCCAAAGAAAAGAACTGCGAAGCAGTCGCTGTAATCAACAACATAAGCTGAGGGAATGGCATATCTTTCAACCAGCCTTCTTGAACACCCTCTTGAAATACTTCTTTGAATTGGCCCAGCAGCGGTGTCATCCAGTCATTAACCAACCAATGTAAACGCTCAGACTCTTGAGCCCCTTCGCGCATGACAAACTGGCCAAACTCCGGGTATTTAGCAGAAAACGCAACATAATGGCGAATAACTTCCATCAAATAACGTTTTTTGTCGTTACGAGGGATCTCACCAATCGCAGATGCGAATTCCTCATTAAAACGCCCAAACAACCGCGTAACCGTTGCCTTCCACAGCGCTTCTTTATTTTTGAAATGATAGTGAAT
>CAJXXT010000348.1 GCA_913063495.1 uncultured Gammaproteobacteria bacterium
AAAATGGAGGAGGGGTTGGACAGGGTGCGTGCAGCTGCGTATGCATGGACGGCTACGGCTGCGCCAATGTTGTTTGGTACATTGGTGACCGTTGCAGGTTTTTTCCCGATTGGTTTTGCAAAATCAGGCGTAGGGGAATACGCAGGTAATATCTTTTGGGTTGTTGGTGTCGCGCTAATGGTTTCATGGGTGGTGGCTTTAACATTTATTCCCTACCTAGGGGTAAAACTACTCCCGGATTTTTCAGGGCACACTCAGAGCGAAGACAGTCTTTATCAAAAACCAGTTTACGCTTACCTGCGCGCTATCATTACGTGGTGTGTGGTACATCGAAAAACCGTTGTTGGCATCACAATATTGCTGTTGATATTAGCGGTTGTAGGGCTAACGGGTTCCGTACAGAAACAATTCTTTCCCGGCTCAGATCGTCCCGAAGTTTTGGTAGGCATTTATCTGCCCCAGGGAAGCAGTATTGATGCAACAAAACGCTCGGTGGTTAAACTTGAGGCCATCCTAAACCCTATGCCAGAAGTTAAAACGTTATCTTCATACATCGGTGCGGGCGCACCTCGTTTTTTCATATCCGCAAACCCTGAGTCGCCAGACCCTGCGTTTGGAAAAGTTATTGCTGTTGCACACAATGCGGAAGGCCGGGATAAGATCATGGCCAAATTGAAAAAAATCATTAACCAAGGGGCATTCCCAGAAGCTCGTCTACGGGTATACCGCCTACTTTATGGGCCGCCGGTAACTTGGCCCGTAAGCTTTCGCGTGATTGGTTCAGACCCTTTGGTATTACGCAAAATCGCATATCAAGTGAGGGCAGTGATGTTAGAAAATCCAAACATTGTAACGCCTAATCTTGATTGGGATGAGCGTGTCCCTGTTATGCATCTTTCAATGGATGTTGAGCGTCTTAGACTCCTTGGTTTAACGCCAATAGAAGTGTCACAACAATTGCAGTTTCAACTAGACGGAATACCTGTCGCAGAAGTTCGTCAAGATATTCGAACCGTTGAGGTAATTGCAAAAGGGCTAGAAAACTCATCGAGTTTTGAAGTGCTAACCAGAGAAGGGAACAAGATACCCCTTAGCCATTTAGGGGCGATAGAAATACGCTTCGAAGAACCTGTTATTAAGCGATATAACAGGGAGCCCTATCTCGCAATCAATGCAGATGTAAGCGGGGCGCAAGCGAACGATGTAACCGCCGCCATTTCGAAGAAGCTAGAAGAGGTTCGAGCCAATTTGCCTACAGGGTATCGGATTGACACTGGCGGTGCCGTTGAAAAGTCAAATCAAGCAAATGCATCAATCAAAAAACTACAGCCAGCAATGGTCGCATTTATGCTGGTTTTTATTATGCTTCAGATGCGATCTTTTTCAGGTACCTTCATTGTGGTAGCCACGGCACCTCTCGGCCTAATTGGGGCAGTTGTCGCATTATTGCTATTCAATCAGCCTTTCGGGTTTGTGGCACTGCTTGGATTGACAGGTCTAGCGGGCATTCTGATGCGGAACACACTGATTCTTACGCAGCAAGTGTCAGATAACATTAACGGCGGTTTTTCACAATTTGACGCTGTGGTAGAAGCCGCTGTACGCAGGGCTCGCCCGGTAGTTCTTACTGCACTAGCTGCAATGTTTGCTTTTATCCCGCTAACATTTGATAGTTTCTGGGGGCCGCTAGCATACGTGCTTATTGGCGGCGTGACAGTCGGTACAATGATTACCTTATTATTTGTACCTGCTCTGTATGCCCTTTGGTTTAGGCTCAAATGAGGGTATCGAGTAAGAGTTGATTCGCTAACATCGATTTTCTGATAGCACCAAAATTTGGTGCTATATTAAAGCTAATCTATCGCTTTCTATTTGCTTTGTGGTGAATGAAAATGAGCCGAATTAGCCCTCAATCTCTGTACATCCTTGACGATGATCAGCACTATGCAACGCTTTTAGAGCAAATGGCTGAGAAATGTGGCTGGCAGGTTATAAGTGAACAAAGTGCTTTGCGCTTTCTTGAATTTGACCTACCATCGAGCATGGTTTTGGTGCTGGATTTAGTCATGCCGGAGCTAGACGGCATTGAGGTCATCCGAGAGCTTATTAAGCGCCGCATCAACTTGACACTGATACTAATAAGTGGCGTTGACAAAAGAACATTACATTCTGCACAACTTTTAGCTCAAGCCTATAGCATTAATGTGACGGCCTGCTTTAGCAAACCCGTTAGGCTTAAGGAGTTTTGTGAAATTCTCAATACTATCCGGGAAGTACAGGTTTCTAGCAAAGGTGCTGAAGAAGATCCTGTTTTTTCTAAGGAAGACCTCAAAGTAGGGATCGAAAAGCAACAGTTTACTATCTACTATCAACCACAGATCTGTCTTAAAACGAATATGCTTATCGGTGTCGAAGCGTTAGTAAGGTGGCACCACCCTAAACATGGCCTTGTTCATCCGGGTTATTTTATTAGCATGGCAGAGAAAGAGGGGTTAATCAGCCTGCTGACTAATCAAGTCGTTTCTATGGTGGCTCAAGATAACGCAATGCTAAATACTATTTTTGGCAAAGACATCATGATTTCGATAAATATCTCAGCCAATGACATTATCTCCCTGAGCTTGCCTGATCAACTTAACCATTTACTGTCTGAATATAGTATAGATCCCAAAAACATAACATTCGAAATAACGGAAAGTGCGGTTATGACCAATCTTGTTTCATTTCTGGATGTACTAAATAGGCTAAGCCTTAAAGGGTTTTCTCTCTCTATAGATGATTTTGGTACGGGTTTCTCCTCATTGTCACTACTTTATCAAGCCCCGTTCAGCGAACTTAAAATTGATCAAAGTTTTGTGGGGCGCATGCTGCACGATGCTGAAGCGATGATTATTGTTGAAGTATGTATTTTGTTGGCAAAAAAAATGGGCATGAAAATAGTTGCCGAAGGCATAGAAGATGAGAAGACCTTGTCAGCGCTAAAAAGTCTTGGTTGTGATGTTGGTCAGGGATATTTTATTGGCAAACCAATGCCCATAAAAGATATAGATATATGGAAAAACCAGCGTAGTACAGATCTATGAAACTCAATCATCAAATACTACTGACAGCCATCATTGCTTCAGTTTCAATTTGTTTTGCGATATCCATATTTGTTAAGGGCCATAAAGAAGCTTCAATTAATGCGCTAAATATACAGTACATAGAATTAACTTTAGGCTTATCGGTAACGGATGGTGCAGGCAAAGAGATTGATAAATCATTACTTTCACCCGTAAAAATAAGAAAACTAATTAATGACAATGCGTTCATAGAATTCCTGTATTTTGCTAAAAACAATATTATTTTCAACGAAGTGTTTAGAGATGGAGACATCAAGTCCAGTTTTAAATCACACTTTGTGAACCCTAGCAACCAGGCATTCCAATTTGTAGATCGCCACACCAAAACAGATAAGATTGTATATGAGTACGCCAGGCGAATGAATGGCGAAACAAAAGGTATCCTGCATGTCGGCATAACACGGGATCCAGCCATTAAACATTATTTGGTTGATAATGTTTATCTTAATATCGTATATGTATTTAGTATCTTTTCGGTTTCTATTGCTGCGCTATATTGGGCTTTTCGTTTGACACACCTGATTGATTCGAGCACCCGTGTTATCCGCGCTCTACGCAGTGACGCATTTGATGGCGAACTTTACAAAAAAGAGGAATTGATCACTAAAAATAAAAAGGTACTGGGTATACCGGAATTTCGTCATCTCGTCGAATCTATCGAGTTATTAGCGACGACTTGGGCGAAAAACTTAGAGGAGACAAAGAAAAAAGAGCAATACTTAAGAGCAACACTGGATAGC
>CAJXXT010000349.1 GCA_913063495.1 uncultured Gammaproteobacteria bacterium
GAGCAACTTCAAGCTTTGCTGGATGCAGCGGTAAGAACAGCGTTGACTCACCGGGGAAAGCAACATGAAGAGTATGTGTTGGGCCAGCTAGAAGCGACAGCCAACTTTGTTTATGTATTATGTGTTGGCCAAGATAATAGCGAGGAGCTGGAGGTAGCATGTCAACGGCATGCGCAAGCAGCAATAGAACGATTGACGGAAATACACCCTCCTAATTTGGATAAGCTGTATGGCTCAGAAAATGCGACAAAGGGCTTTTGATGGTTGGTTATATGGGGCTGTGAATAATTAGGCCCCTAAGCTATTTTGGTATGCCTTGTTTGTTATTTCTAATGTTAATGCTTGGTTTACTGGGGTTGGAATACTGAGGGTATTGGCTTCATTAACAACATAACCGTTAATGAAGTGGATTTCGGTAGGTCGGTGATTCCTGTAATCCTGAAGCATTGAGGATATATTGCTGTGGGTGTTTTTTGCGACCTGTTTTGCCGTTGCAAATAGGTCTGAGTGTGCGTGGATGCCCTTTGCTGTCATTATGTTTTGTAACTCTTGGCAGACCTCTTCCATAAGCTGTAGGGCTTCGGGATTTGTAAGCAGCGCGCCATTGTTACATTGATATTTAACTGTTAGCGGGTTTATTGCACAATTGATGGCGAGTTTTGTCCATAATCGTTGGGTGATGTTGCGATCGTAGTGAATAGATAGTGCGCTTCTTTGCCACTGTTCAACGATGTTTTGAGCGGTAATATATTCTTTGCCGCAATCTTTTGGGTTGCTTGAAGGCAGCTTACCTATCCATGTTTCTCCTGCCCCGGCATGTATTAGTGAATCTTCCGTCGGTCGGTGAGCACCTTCTGTTGTTGTTGCAACAAAAATCGCACATTGGGGTAATTGAACCTGTAGCTGCTCAGCCACCCCCATCCCGTTTTGCATTACAACAATGATTGCCCCTTCAGTTAACCGGGATTGTATACCGTCAATCGCTGTCTGGCTCTGGTGTGCTTTGGTGGTGAGAATTAGTTGTCGAATGGGGGTAGGCGGGGGTGATTCGTCTAAGGGTGTGAGCGATGGTTGAATTGATGCTTGAACTGATGGTTGTGTTTGGATAGAAAAGTGTTGTTTACTGCCATCGAGAAACGTTACATCAAGGGATTTGGATGTGTTTTTGAGGTGAGTTTGGCTTGCTCGAATTAATAGTGTTGAGCGTATATTGGCCCGCTCAAATTGACAGGCGAATAATGAACCTATGGCGCCTGCACCTAAAATATACCAATGATTTTCAAGCATGCTGAAGTGTTTAGTCGTCTGTTTTTTTCGTGGGACGCCATTTTATCACCATTAGTCGCCCAGTGTTACGAGCTTGGTTAATTTGATGTTTTGTGACAGATATCATTTTTTCAGGCTTCGGGAATGATGTAGAACTATCGGCTGCAGACATACACATGGCGGCTTTGATAGAAATAAACCCTTTTGAGGTCTTTACTGCTTTGACATTTAACGCATCGTAAATACGGCGATAAGTCGCTGCGTTACAGTGTTGGATATCATCTTGATGGGTGATTACCGCAAATTCATCAGTGCTGATTCGAGAAACAATGTCCAAAGGGCGTACCAGTTGCCGCAAGCGTCGACCTACGGCAACAATGATTTGTCGTAGGATTTGTTTATCATGCATGCGTTTCAGTTCATTGTAATTATCAATGGTGATCAGTAAAAAACAGGCAGCACCACCGCGAGATTCTGCATGTTGCATCGCATCATCCAGGCGTCGCACTGCATATTGAAGGTTGCCAAGTCCAGTCAGTGGGTCTAAAAGGTTATTTTTCTTTAATCGCTGATTGGATTCAATGAGCAGTTGGTTTTCTTTTAACAAGCGGTTTTGGATGCCAGCTAGGCGATCTGCAGCATAGATTCTTGGTAATAATTGTTGGTTCATCACTGACTTGTTGATAAAATCATCGACACCATTGTCAAATGCATGGGCAAGTACTTTGGTACCCTCTTTGGCAGTTAACAATACGATGTAAGTGAAATGATTGGTCGCTTCATCCAATTGTCGAACACGTCCAGCGAGTTCTAAACCGTCCATCTCAGGCATCAGCCAATCCGCGATAAGTACACTAACCGCTCTATTTTCTAACGCTTCTAAACCTGCGATAGCGCTATTGGCAGTTCTAACGTCTTTGTAGCCTGCGGATTTTAATGTTCGAGTGATAACCGCACCACTAAAGCGGGCATCATCAACAACCATAATAGGTAGGTCAGCGTTTGGCATAGGTCGGGATCAGCTTTTCGTTTTTATTCTTATTAGTGTGGTAGACAGAAGCCTATCTGTCTAATTTCCATCAGCTTTTTGATGATTTACTGAGATACAACTGAAGTGTATAGATTCACCTTAACAGGGCGTTTGCATTGAATCTGGGCTGTGTGTCACTGATTGGCAGAAGAAGCTATTCTTTTGAGGAAAGTGTTTCTGTGACGGGAGTTTCTGACCACGGAGCAACAAACCAAAGCAGAGCCATCCCGGGAAGGGCAAGTACCGTGCATAGTAGGAAAAAATGAGTCCACCCTGTGCTGTCAACTATGAAGCCTACTGAGGAGTTGACAAAGGTTCGCGGCAACGCTGCAAGTGCTGTGAATAAGGCGAACTGTGTAGCGGTATATTTTGGGTTAGTTGATTTTGCTATGAATGCGACGAACGCAGCTGTTCCTAACCCAACGCCAAGATACTCCATGCTAATAACAACGGCCAAAGCGATAATGTTATTGCCGATCTCTGCTAGGGCAGCGAACCCTAAAATAGTAACTAGCTGAACAACGCCAAATAGCCACAAGGCTTTATTGATTCCTATTTTGATCATTAGAATGCCGCCTAGCATTCCTCCAATGATTGCTGGCCATAAGGCTGCATTTTTTGCAATGACGCCAATTTCAGTTAATGAAAAACCGATGTCTTGGTAAAATGGAGTAGAGAGGGCTGTTGCCATACTGTCCCCTAGTTTATATAAAAACATAAAACTTAGGATTAGGAGTGCACCTTGCCAGCCTTTACGATGTATGAACTCATTAAATGGGTCTACAATGGCTTCTCTGATCGTTTTGGGTCGATCGAAAATGTTGGGTTCTTTGATGACCAATGTAAAGCCTATTCCAATTAACATGAATAGGCCGGTAATTTGGAAAACTTGTTGCCAAGCAAAATGATCCGCTAAGATTAATGCTAATGAGCCGGGAATTAATCCAGCGACACGGTATGCATTTACATGAATCGAACTACCAAGGCCGAGCTCATTATCGTTGAGTAATTCTCGGCGGTAGGCATCTATCACAATGTCTTGAGTTGCGCTAAATAAGGCAACAGCAAATGCTAAATAAGCGATGCCCCATATGGCATTTTGAGGCTCTAATACACCCATGCTAGCAATACTAATTAGCAGGGCAATTTGGGTAATTAGAAGCCAGCCCCGACGTAACCCTAAAAAAGGTAACGAAAAGCGATCCATGGCCGGTGCCCAGAAGAATTTCCATGTATAAGGGATTTGAATCAATGCAAAGAGCCCAATTTCTTTTAGTCCAACACCTTCGGAGCGCAACCAAGCGGGGATTAATGTAATCAAGACATAAAGAGGTAAGCCGGAGGTAAAACCGGTAAAAACACAGGCCAACATACGGCGATTACAAATTGCTTCAATAAGAGATGGTGTTGAGGAGGTATCAGAGGAATTCATTTGGCTCATTGGACAGGCAGCATATTAGAATGAATGAAAGCGATAGCATGTTAAGAGGTTATGGCTCCCAAAGATAGCGCTTTAGATTGATTTTTCCATTCAGAAAATCAATCCCTTCTAATTCGAGCC
>CAJXXT010000350.1 GCA_913063495.1 uncultured Gammaproteobacteria bacterium
AAAACATCTTATAGCGCCATCAGCACAAACGGTAGGGTCAAAAAACACTACAACAAGTCGCTTCAGCCAATTACAATGGCAACTACCTGATTCAAAAGAAAAAACCGACAAGCTCACCCTAAACTTGCTGATAAACTCACACATCACTACCCCCGCTCCCTGATTCATCTTATTTCGACAGCCACCAGCCACTTTACGAACGGCACAATAAAAAGCGAACCTGTATGCTAAACACCCAAGAATTGGAATATCAAGATAACGACATTCGCTCTATCTTACAAAATACAAAAACCATTGCCCTAGTGGGTGCGAGCAATAAAGCGCATCGTGCTAGCTACCGTGTTATGGCATTTCTGCAAAGCAAACAGTACCGAGTCATCCCCGTTAACCCTAGACTTGCAGGAGGTGAGTTATTAGGGGAAACCGTATACGCATCATTAGCCGAAATCCCTGATGTTATTGATATGGTGGATATCTTTCGAAACTCTGAAGCTGCAGGCTTAATTAGCGAAGAAGCTATTCAAGTTTCCCCTAAGGTTATTTGGATGCAGTTGGGCGTCATCAATATGAAAGCCGCACAACAAGCAGAAAAAGCAGGCATTCAAATCATTATGGATCGGTGCCCAAAGATTGAATACGTACGTGTTTGCATGTAGCTACTGTTACAACTTCAGTTACTCTAAATATTCCAATGGCAACGGCGAGTGATCTACTACCTTACGTAAGACAAAGCTGGAGTGGACCCCCGTAACACCCTCTATCCGGGTTAACCGCCCTAATAAAAATTCTTGGTATCTATCCATGTCCGGTACCACAATTTTTAATAAATAGTCCGATGATTGCCCTGTAATCAAAGCACACTCCAATACCTCAGGATATGAACATACCTCTTTCTCAAATCGTTCAAAACGATCCGGGGTATGACGATCCATGCTGATAAATAACAGTGCTGTCAGTTTTAATCCTAATTTTTCAGGATTTAACAACGTGATATGACGATCAATATAACCTGCATCCTCTAGCTGCTTCACCCGACGGGAGCAAGGGGATGGTGACAAGCCAACTAAGTCTGCCAATTCCAAATTGCTGATTCTTCCATTTCGCTGCATTTCGACCAGAATGCGCTTATCTGTACGATCCAACACCATAACATAAACCTCAAAAACCCTTAAAATACCAACATACAGAATAATACTTCAATATCTAATGCTATTTTAGTGTTTTATTGCGCATAACGCTATTTTATATAGCATATTCGCAACCACTCACCAACAAATCCACCCTATACTTCTTTCACTGGTTAGGCAGCAAGCAAGACAACGGTTTACCCAACCCAAACGGCACCCATAAGGTGCTGCCCGCTTCTGCAACGGTTTTATCAAAACCTCCATGACCACTTTTAAGCGTATTTACCCATTACCATTGTTCTATAACTGCGCTCCATAACATTGCTCCACCACATCGCTCCATAATTAGGGAAACCTCATGATCTTCGCCGCACGACGACTTGCATAGCCACCGGTACTGCCGGTGGCATCCCGCTTTACCTTTCCCCCACACTTTAACTCTGACTAATGACAATCACGGGATTCATGTTATGGCGTTTAATCATCAAAAATATCAACCGTTCCACCCCATTCAAAAAACTGACCGACAATGGCCCAACAAACAAATCACACAGGCCCCTAAATGGTGTGCTGTGGATTTGCGAGATGGTAACCAGGCATTAATGGAGCCAATGAATGTCGATCAAAAAGTCGCATTGTTTCAGCTATTAGTAAAATGTGGGTTTAAAGAAATCGAAGTTGGGTTCCCCGCAGCAAGCCAACCAGATTTTGACTTCGTCAGAAAAATTATCGATGAGAACATGATCCCTCATGACGTAAGTATTCAAGCATTAACACAAGCCCGAGAACCCTTGATCGAAAAAACATTTGACGCGTTAAATGGTGCAAAAAAAGCGGTGGTGCATGTTTATAACTCAACATCCCCTGTACAGCGTGACCAGGTATTTGGATTAGACAAAGCTGGCATAAAAGCGATTGCGGTTGCTGGCGCAACAATGGTCAAAAAAATCTCTCACAAATACCCTGAAACTCAGTGGAACTTTGAATACTCTCCAGAAAGTTTTAGTGCTACCGAACCTGAATTTGCCCTTGATGTGTGTAATGCCGTACTTGATGTTTGGCAACCCAATCCATCACAGCGAGCAATAATTAATTTGCCTGCAACCGTTGAATGTACAACACCCAATGTTTTCGCTGATCAGGTAGAGTTTATCCACGAACGTATTCGTTACCGTGAGTGGATTGATATTAGTGTGCACACTCACAATGATCGTGGTTGTGCGGTAGCAGCAGCGGAACTGGCCGTTATGGCCGGGGCCGACAGAGTAGAAGGCACATTGCTTGGTAATGGCGAACGTACCGGTAATATGGATATTGTCATTATGGCAATGAATTTGTATACCCAAGGCATCAACCCTGAATTATATTTAGCGGACATGGATGAAATTATCCGTACCGTTAAAGAGTGCACCCACATCCCTATTCATCCCCGACATCCATGGGCTGGTGAATTAGTCTTTACCGCTTTTTCAGGAAGCCACCAAGATGCTATTAATAAATGTTTACAACAGCAAGAAATAACAGCCCCTTGGCAGGTAGCCTATCTTCCCATTGACCCGAAGGACCTTGGTCGCAGCTACCAAGAAATCATTCGTATCAATAGCCAGTCAGGTAAAGGTGGGGCCGCATTTATCTTGCAGAATGAATATGGCATACAGATGCCTCGATGGTTACAACTAGCCTTTAGCCCCGTAGTTCAAAAAGTCACAGAGCATCATCAAGGAGCATTAAGCCCTGAAACCATTCACGAGTTGTTCTTGTCGTCATTTTCATCCGATGCCCCCTGGGCATTAGAGCACTACAATTGGGATGATCAAAAAGGATTAACCGCAACGGTTAGCTCTCAAAGTTCACCTAATGAACAGCCTTATGAGTTAAACGAAAAAAGCGACGGGCCATTACATGCGTTTGTATCTGCAATGAGCAAAAAAACGGGGTTTGATATAGAGATCCAAGATTATGAAGAGCATGCAGTTCAACACGCCAGTCAACATGAGTCGCACCAAACGGGAAGCAAAGCTCAAGCTGCAACCTACATTAATTTAAAAATAGGTGACGTTAACGCATACGGAACAGCGATGGCAGCAGATACATTGGGAGCAGCCTTGCAGGCTTGTCTTTCTGCGATAAACTATGCTGCAACATTAAAACAATCTACTTAGGTTAACGCTGGATGATAACAAACAACCTTTTCTCAAAGTTGCCTAAAGATCTCTCATCAGAAGTATTTGAGACCTTGGCACAAGGCAGCAACGTAAGAATTGAACGTATTGTATCTGAAGGCCAATGTACGGCAGATAACCAATGGTACGACCAGGATGACCACGAGTGGGTCATCCTGTTGCAGGGCAGCGCTGATATCCGATTTGCCGACAACCCCCCAACTAACTCTGCGTTAACCCACCTATCTCCAGGGGACTACATAAACATCCCCGCTCACACCAAACACCGAGTAGAATCCACGGATTCCGACAGCATTACGATTTGGCTGGCTATTCATTATCAGTAAATGTTGTAGCTCCGTGCATTTTTATCACTTTTGAGACCATTTAGGCTATTTTCTCTACAAACAATATCAAAAGCGCTAGAATCAAGCGATAAACATTCCCTAAGCGTGGGCTAACCAATTACAAATCATTACATTTGATGAATACATTTCATGGACGACGCCCTGCTTTAATGGAACACTACCGCCCCGACGGCATGTCCTGTTCATGTC
>CAJXXT010000351.1 GCA_913063495.1 uncultured Gammaproteobacteria bacterium
CAAATAAATTCAAGGCAATCAAAAAAATCACGCATGTGCTCAAGAGCGTGCAATGTTCTTAACGGCGCCCTTTTAATGGCCCCTCGTTTTACTGCTTCGTCAACAATCGCTTGGCCATCACTACCCTTGAGCCCAACGGCACCACCAATTCCAGCCAACGGGTTTACGATCAACCCGATTCGAAGATGTTTTCTCATATATTGGCACCTTATAACCATACCATTCTCTCCCAGCCATCCTTATTAGGCCGAGAAATGCTCAACGTCAAGCCGACACGAGGGTCTTGTTGCAAAAAATATCAAAGCGACACTTTTCATTACATTACGATCCATCAATTACATGGATACATTGGTTTCACTCGTTATACTGAAAGAACGTCTATAAAAACCAGGGCGTATTGTCATCTAATAGCAACACAAGAGCAATAAAGTGCGTAAGTCGTTTACCAAGCCCTCTCATGGGCTGGCATTAGAATAAGGCAGAATCATGATAAAAACCGTTGTAAATATGAATACATTAAACCCAACCTTAAACCAAGCGGCAAAAAATCAATTTAATGGTGGCGCTATTATTGATGAACTTGGGAATGAAACGCCCATCACTGAGACTATGATTCAACACGCCTGCAGCGTACTCTCAGATTCGTGGAAGTTCCCTTCAGTGAAACAACAAGGCTACGATCATATTGCCCAAGCACTATAATCAGCCATTATAATCAGCCACTGTAACCCTTCATAAAAGCTACACGCAAAAGCCCAGCGCCTGTAATCGTTTAAACTCCTGTTTTGACACGTTGCTTACCAGCCACTCTTTGTTTCTCACCGAAATAGTTGAGAACTCTCGGCGTAATCGGTAGTGTTTGCGCAGTTGATCAAACGCAGCGGTTCGTTGCTCCCTTGACTTCTTTAACGTACTTCTAAGCCCAATATCATCTACCATAATCGAATAAACCGCTCCCACCATTGAGAGTGCATCCACCTTACCTTCTTTTTCCAGCACTACTGGATCTATCGTTACATCTAACGCATGATCAATGACATCAGTTAATGTGATAGAAGCCTTTTCTCCTAAATATCGACAGAATGCTTGATACACCATCTCCGTCCCTTTTACTTTGCCATCATAGCTATAACCAGCAATGTGCGGTGTAGCTATATCCACAACACTCGCCAACTCTCGGTCAAGCATGGGTTCATTTTCCCACACATCCAATACAACCGATAAATCACTCCGGTCGGCAAGCACATTACGCAAGGCCCGGTTATCGATAACACTTCCTCTGGAGGTATTAATAAGCACCGCGTTCTGCTTAAGGTTTTGTAACCGCTCATAGTTCATCAAATAATGCGTTGGATGAGTACCTTCTTTCACCATAGGCACATGCAGCGACAGCACATCAGACTGCAAGGCCTCCTCCATTGAAACTAATCCATCAATATCATTCGGGTTCAGCAATGGGTCACAAGCAACAACTTTTACCCCCCATATTTCAAGTGCTGCTTTTAATCGCCTTCCTACATTCCCTAACCCAACAATACCTACTTGCACCGCGTTAATATCAATGCCGCGTGATACTTCTAATTCTAACAAACTCGTCAGCACATAATTTACCACTGCACTGGCATTACACCCTGGGGCAGATGCATAAACAATCCCCTGCTCTGCGAGGTAATGTTGATCAACATGATCCACACCTATTGTTGCGGTACCAACAAAGCCAACCTTGGTGCCTTCGAGCAAACGTTGATTAACTTTAGTAATTGAACGAACAAAGAGCGCATCGGCATCAAGTAAATCATCTCGTGTAATTAAACGCCCTGCTTTATGAACGACGGTACCGAAACCGTTAAAAAAAGCATCGGATAAGGGCATATTTTCATCAACTACAATTTTCATACTGCACAAGGCACCCATTTAGTGAGGTTAAGAGTAGTGAGGTTTACTATATTACTTCATACAATGTAATAGCTGTTTCACGACCCGGTTGATCTGTCCTAAATAGGTAACGCCAAATAGGTTAAAATGGTTCAACCAATGGTAAAGGTCATATAGTGGGCGTCGCAATTCTACCCCCTCTACCGAAGAAATGTTACCGTAATACGCCTCGTAAACACCGTGACCTAAGGCTCCAAACATTTGGCTCATGGCAATATCTGTTTCCGGGTCTCCATAATATAAAGCGGGGTCATAGATAACCGGCACTCCGTGACTATCGGTGGATACATTACCGGACCAAAGATCACCATGCAACATAGACGCTGTAGGTTGATGTGACACAAAGAATTCAGGTGCCCGTTGAATAATATCCTGTATCTGAGATGCTAATTCCTGATGAATACCGCTTTCCATCGCAACACCCAACTGGTATGAAAGGCGCTTTTCACAAAAAAATTGCCACCAATTACTAGACCAGCCATTAGGTTGTATTGAGCGACCAATATAGTTATCTTCCGTTAAACCATACTCGGTATTCACTATATTGTGCATCTCCGCTAGCGCCTCACCAAGCATGCTCTCACTACTACGACGTACCGGTGTTAACGGAATAAACTCCATCACCAACAACGCACACTCATCTTCAAGTAACCCAGTAATCAGTGGCTCTGGCACATGAAACTTCCGCGCCTTCCTTAGTTCAATCAACGCCTCATATTCTCGCTGATACATAGAGCTAAACCCTTTTCTCCCTATTTTGACAAACAAAGAGGGTTGACCTTCCGCATACAACTCCCAAGTTTCATTAATACAGCCAGCCCCAGAACGTCGTATACGAGCAGATCGATAGCTCTCTCCCAAATTATCAGCGACGTAATCTGTAATATGGCTCTCTAACTCTTTATTCATATTCCCACACCAAAATTCATACCTCTTAAGGAAAACACAGCATTGATAAGGTTATTGAGTGCATTCCTTTTCTACAATCATAGGAAATACTCTTGCATTTGCTTTGTTTTTTACTAAAACAAACCAAGAAGCCAGTAATTTGACGTTAATAACATGCTAAATTGTATAACTCGCACACAGTTTTCAAAAAGCCTTTCAAAATCTGCCGTTTATTCATATATTTTAATAGATAATCGGTTATGCTTCTTAATCCTGTAGCAAGCCACAGCAGCGTTTAAAAAAAGCATTGCTAAAAATTTGCTTAACAGCTAACTCATTGACTATTCTAGACTATTAATCAATGCCAAATAATATTAAGCAGTAACGGATCGTTATTACCCGTGAGCCGCATTTCAACACATCGAATAAAGACAATAAGAACAATCTTTCTGAGCGCACTCGTCACGCTATTCTTAGTGGCCTGCTCTCATTCAGAGCCTCGTTCGGAATATAGCATTCCTCGCCATGCCACCGGGAAAACTCTCGGGGATCTTAAGCGCGTGGATATAACCCTTCGTGCACAATCATTAGAAAGTGTATCCGTAGGTAAAGTAATCAGCACATATACTCAGGCGCTCTCATTATTTTCAAAACCAGAAGAGAGACATGCCATTTTAAAACGTATGGCAGACCTGACAATGGTTGGCACAGAAGAGAAATTACTCGCTGAAACCAGTTCAGAAGATGCTGAAGAACAGTCTTCAACCCAGCAATCTGGCCAAGATATAACGCCACAATCTCCCCAAGTAGCCATCGACATATCAGAGCAGGCCTCCCCGACACCCAATGCCGTTGATGAAAACCTCACCTATATCACTGCCATTAAGATATATGAACAAATTATTGCCAAAGCAGAGCCCGGCACAGACCTCTCAGAAAT
>CAJXXT010000352.1 GCA_913063495.1 uncultured Gammaproteobacteria bacterium
GATTTCGCGACAACAAACTCCGCGTTCCCTGCATCAACTTCTTGAATACATTTTAAATAGGCAGAAATAATATCTGCGCTTTTGATAAGACTACCGATTTCATCTCCAGAAGCTTTGTAGTCTATTAGCGATAAAAAGTCATCGCGCATTTCATCAGGTAACATTGTGATAAGCTTTTGCTCTGCGGCTTTCTCTACTTCCTTATAAGCCTCAGCAATACTTGGGTTAAAGTACTTTATTGGCCCCGGCAAATCGCCCGTCAACACCTCACTAGCATCATGATACAACGCCATCATGGCAATGCGATCAGCGTTTAGGTCACCATCAAAGTAACGGTTTTTAATAATCGCAAGTGCATGAGCAATCACCGCCACATCAAAACTATGCTCTTTAACATTTTCATTTTCAACGTTGCGTTTTAGGCCCCATCGAAGAATGTATTTCAGCTTAGAAACATAAGCAAAGAAATGATACAAATAACACCCCAACTACAGTTAATAGGTGCTCATGTGAGCACCTTTATTATTTAACTATAGCTCTACCTTTGAAGAATGCTGTATCAGTTTGACCTGGCCGCCAACCAATCGGCCACTTTGGGCCAAATTTCTGCTGGCGCTTTACTTCCTGACAATATTCCCATGTGTCCACCAGCAACGTCTAGCACCGTTGCATCCTTGCTCTGCACATGATTTAGCAACGCAACACTGTTCTCTCGAGTAACGATCGGGTCATTATCACCACATACCATTAAGATATTTGACTGGATATTACTAATGCTGCCATCGGTATCCTTCATTGGTAACTGCCCATTAGCAAGAACATTGTTAGCACATAAATATTGCACTATGTCCTGCCCAGCGCCACCAGGGTACGCTAGCATATCATCAAGAAACGCCGCATTTGTTGCATGAGAAATTACGTATTCCTCATCATGCAGGTTCTTCAATAAATCCAAATAACCTTGAATACTACCGATAGGGTTAGTCAGCTTGAAAGCCAGCGAATTCATCCAGCCCGGGGAGCGCCACCACCGCTTAGGGCTATTATGTATTTGCCACCCCGTAGTCTTTTTTATCCAGGACAGTTGCTTCTCAATACGTTGGTATTGCTTTCCAAGCTCGCCATTGGCGTGATAATCACAAGGTGCACCAACCAATGTTAGATTAACAATATCAGGGTCACCCAGGCTGCTATAACAGGTGCTAAACAACCCACCCAAGCTCCAGCCATGCAAACTTAATTGCTGCTGGCCACTGTGCTTTCTTACTTCTGCCAATATTTTGGGCATCTTTTCGGCGAAGTAAGTGGCTAGTGTGAAGTGATTCTGAGACCACTCTGGCACACCCCAATCAATTAAATACAGCTCAAAGCCTTTTGCTCTTAAATAACGCACTAAGCTACGCTCTTGAAATAAGTCATAGATATACATATTCGCGGCCAAAGGGGCCACTAGCACTAGAGGAATTCGATGCGTTTGTTTTGCTACTTCGACATCCTGATCACCAACCTTAATAGTCTCTTCGCTTAAGGGAGGGTAATAACGAAGTTGAGCAATTTCACCTTGGTATATTAGGTCAAACGGAGTCTTTCCCGCTTGAACAAGGCTTTCGGCTTCAAAAAAGCGTTTCTTAGCGTTACTGACAACACGCCCTGCAACCTCAATAGGATTGGCTAAAGACGACTTTACCGTTAATTCCGACATAACATGACCTTTCTACTGCTTTTAAACGAAGTAGACAGTCTATTACGAGGGGCCTAAAAGGTCATTCACTTCAAAACACAACTCATTAACCCCTACGGTCAACTCTTTGAAATGATGAATGCCTCAGCTGCAGCATAAACACGTTCATTGTTATCAAAAAAAGCGTTCTCTAACGCTCCCAGAATATTGATATATTCAGGACTTTCATCATCAAAAAAACGAGCGAGATGCGTTTGGCGCTCTTCCAGGCTCTCCTGCGGTTTACCTTCAGGGAATAGTGACAAAATCTCAGAAAAATTGTTCGCCAACTGCCCCTCCCCAATGTTTCGATAGCCATCTACAAACCATTGGTAATCAACACCTTCTTGAATATCGTCTTCAAAAAAAGTAATGAAACCACCACTGTCAATAATACCTTGCGCGCTAATAGATAAAATCACCGATCTATCAGGTTCATTCAGCGATTGAATATCAACATCTTTGTCGGCATATTTTGCAAACACGGCATCAACCGCTGCATTACTTACATTCATGAAAATCCTATTTGCTCAAATAAGTCTAAGTAGCCCTAAGCTAATCACACAGCATTATGCACAATCCGAATAAGCATACCAAGAAATAACAGAGAACCTGCCCGCCCTTCGTCACTAATGAGAATAGGTAACATTTGGTAATGATACACAATCACACTTGATAATCGCTCTCATTTAGATTAAAGTACAAAAACTGAAGTTAATAGCGGAGCTCCTCACCATGTTGGTATGTATTTGCAATCGAATAAGCGATCGAGACATTCGTAGCGCAATTCATGAAGGTGCCAGCGGCTTTGGAGATATTAAATCAGAGCTAGGCGTTGGTAATTGCTGCGGCCAATGTGTCCCCTTCGCTAAAGGTGTTGTTGACGATACACTCTCTCAACTCCAGCTATCAAGAGGTTTTCATCTCGCGCAAGAACTTAAAGCGTAAGAACTTAAAACGTAAGTAGCCTTACATAAATCAATTGGTATTTTCTTCCTCCCTCTCCCTTGTACAAAAACTTATCGATTTTGGTTTAGCTTTTTCCCCCCAGCCCAACTAAACTTAATCTCCAGTGTTGTCTAGCCAAACAGGATAGACCCTTATTACACACAACGGAGATATCACCATGAAAGGTGACGCAAAAGTCCTTCAATTGTTGAACACCTGCCTTGGGAATGAACTCATTGCTATCAACCAATATTTTCTGCACGCTCGTATGTTTAAAAATTGGGGATTAGATGAGTTAAACGAGCATGAGTACAAAAAATCTATCGCAGACATGAAGCACGCTGACAAGCTAATTGAACGTATTTTGTTACTAGAAGGCCTTCCCAATCTGCAAAAACTCGGCAAAATACTTATTGGTGAAAACACTGAAGAAATGTTGAGTTGTGACCTTTCTCTTCAAACAACCGTTATGGCAGATTTAAAAAGTACCATTGCGTACTGCGAAGGGGTTGCAGATTATGTTAGCCGTGACCTTCTCGAAGATATTTTAACATCAGAAGAAGAACATACCGATTGGATCGAGACCCAACAAGGGCTCATCAAAAACATTGGCATCAAGAATTATATGCAATCTATGATTCACAGCTAAACCTTCTGGCACACCACTTTACACCGGAGAAAATCATGAAAGGTAACCCCAAGGTCATCGATATCCTCAATACATTATTGGCTAGTGAATTATCGGCAATGGATCAATATTTTATTCACTCTAGAATGTATGAAGATTGGGGCCTAACAAAGCTATACGAACGCATTGGCCATGAAATGGAAGATGAAACAGGTCACGCAGATGCACTAATCAAACGCATATTGTTTTTAGAGGGCACGCCCTGCCTTTCTAAGCGAGACCCAATTAACGTCGGTAAAGACGTTCCAGAGATGCTTAAAAGCGACTTGGATTTGGAGTACACCGTAGTCAAAGCACTTAAAGCTGCCATCGCAGATTGTGAAACTATGCAAGACTATGATACCCGCGCCATCCTTGTTCAAATGCTAGAGGACACCGAAGA
>CAJXXT010000353.1 GCA_913063495.1 uncultured Gammaproteobacteria bacterium
TCATACAATATTTCATTATTATATGGAATAATCATTTCTTTTTTTCCCACCAAACGCCATTCATACCGATCAATCGAACCAATATAAATATCAACTTCATCCGCAAACCGTATACCTTCAGATCGAGGCATAGGTGCGTCATAATCAATGCTTGGAATACGAACAACCCGACGCTGACCCGCAAGATAACCCCATGCTTGTCTCGGAATAATACTGCCATTTACGCGTTCGTGTACTAATAAAGAACTACCAGATAGTTTGGGAGGAGAGATAACCGTGGAAAGATAATATGAATGTATTTGATCCTCCTTAGATTTTTCTCGATCCTTATTATAATATTCTGACGATAATTTGACCCTACTTTTAATAACTGAAGATCGTCTACTTTCTTGAACCACCATCTCCCAGGCCTTCACGTCAAAAGATACACCTCGAAATGACAACATGTGATTCCATAATACCTCATATCCATCTTTTGGATCTGGGAATGGTATTCCTGGATACGCACCAACGACCGCGCTACCCCCGCGAATCAATTTGGCGCTATCTCTGTTTTTACGAACCGCGTCATATATCCAGTCAAAATAGTAGGCAGGTCGATGACTGGTAAATACTGGCACTTTCATCGTTTCTGGATATCGTTCAATGAGTGCAGCAAGCGCGCCTGGCAATATCGATTGATATTGATTCATATTCGAGGCATCAATGGTATATAGCGGCTTCTCTTCCAAAAGTCCCGCGCCAAATTCTTTTCTATTTTCTTGTCCGCCCTGCCAATCAGGGATTGACCCATCTACGTTACCTTTAAGCTCTGCCCCATAGGGTGTTTTTTCCACATTAAGCGCGTTAGCACTAGTGATAACAACTACAAATGAAATAAATATTGATATAGCTAATAAATTGACTCTTTTCATTTATCTCGCTCAGTTAATACATCGATTGTATTTTCCGCAACAACATAACAGTCACGACCGTTATCTTTTGCTGCATATAATGCTTTATCTGCAGCTTGAATCAGCGAAAACACATCATAGGATCCAATTAAATCACTACTTGCGACACCCAAGCTTGCTGTAAACGACAAAGCTTCAACTCCAACAACGACTTCAAATTCTCGAATTGCCTGCCATATTTTTCTGACCATTCCTATACAATTTTTTGAGGACATATTTGGTAAAATGACAGCAAACTCCTCCCCTCCATAACGAAAAGCCAAATCTGTTTCTCGCTCAAGGACTGTGGTTAAAATACCTCCCATCTCTATAAGACACTTATCCCCAACTTGATGTCCATAGGTATCATTTAAATTTTTAAAAAAATCAATATCTATAATAATCAATGTCAAATCACTATTGGATCGACTCGCATTCTTAAGGCTAAGGTTGATACAATCATTAAAATATTTTCTATTAAAAAGACCGGTCAACCCATCCGTTATGGCAAGATCAAACAACGCTTGATCCCTGGCTTTAAGCTGTATTCGCATTTTTTCAAACACACGAGACAATTGGTACAATTCATCGCGAGTTTCTATTTCTACCTTAGTATCAAGGTCACCATTTGATACGCGCTCTGCAGCCGATATCAATTGAAGCAATGAGTGCTCAACACTATAAAATATACCCATAAATAAATATATCGCACCAAAAACCAATACGCCAATAGATAGCGCTCTCTGCCATTGATCTATTTTTAAACTGCTAATTCTTGCTTGATAACGGCTAAGTAAAGATTCAATAAGTTGATCTTGAAATTCATGGACATTAGTTAATGCATTTTGACACCCTATTCTATATTCGGATTCTGCCATTCCTAGCTCTGGATCAATAACAATTGCATCTTCCGAGAAGATTAATAATTGCGGAATCTCTTCGAGCAACGATATATTAATAACTTTCGATCGATTAGCTTCCTCAAAGCGCTCAAAAATAGACGATAGGTTTTGACTCATTACTAGATAACTTGCGTCCAGCTGTTTTGATATGGACGAGAACACCAAAATACTTTGAGAATCTAGATACCCTTTCTCAAGAAAATAGGCACCAAAACTTTCAATTTTTCCAAAATTTTCCAAGGGGGCCTGAAGATCACTCATCAAAAAAGAGGCAATATTAAGTGACAATACATCATCATCATTCATTAACCCCGCTTCAGCAACAACCAGCATACCCAAACGGTGCGCTTGTATTACAACGCCATTGCCAACATCAAATACACTGTAAATACTATCACCCTCAGTCCCCGCACTATCACGGCCCGATACAACAGCCATCGCCAAATTGCTAATAGCCAGCTTAACAAGGTTATTTCTAGCAATAGACGGCCTTTCCTCTAACACTGCGAGCGCCTCTAGTATTGCCACCTTATGTTTTTCCGAGTCACTTTCAACCAGCGATTTCGGGTGCAACAAGGTACGAACTCGGTTGTTTCTTATCGCGCCGATGTGACGACTTACTTGTTGAATATCAGTAAGGCGCTCTACTGCAACAAATTTACGCTCTAACTGCTCTATTTTATGAAAGTGCTCTACCGTCTCATTAATCACGACCAAGATAAGAGGCACAGCAAATAATGCCGTAGCCACAGCAAACTTACTAACGTAAGTTAGCCGACTCATCAGCAACACTGCTGGAGAAAACCACGCCTCCAGTACTTTTGAACTCAATTTATCTTTCATTCATACCAAGTCTTAGCCACACCTGTGCCCAGGTGATAAAAAGCCTATTGATAGAAGTATAGAAGACCCTATTCTTTTGGGTGAAAAATTGGCATTCAGTCTGACTACTTTTTACGTTCTTTTATACCCCCTCTCGCTCCGTCTTTCAAAATAGTTACTCTAGGTTACTCAATTACGAAAAACATACCTAAATATCAGTTATTTAGTTGGAACACAGGAGAAAAACTAAAGTTTAATTTCAACATTCAAACTGACGAACAGTTAACAGATTTTGTTCTTAACAATGTCATTCTTAACCCCTTCTAGGGCCCCAATTTAAGGCCCTAAGTTTATCCAAAATCTAAGCGACGCTCGTTAGGTCACGTATTTTATGACACCTAATGACTCCCGCAAATATTGGACATTATAAGTCGCTAAGTCTATGCTCGGCGGCCGAAGTCAAGCAACGCAAGATTGCTACACAGAGATAACATCTATGACGCACGCCAAACAACTTACCTTAATCGTTATGGCATTTTTTATGCTCGTTAGCAGTGGATGCAGCTATCACAAGGTCCAAGCATGGGAACGAGGAAACCTTGCCAATCCCGTCATGTTACGAGACTCAAATACTTCACAAGCCATCTTAGAGCAACACACTTATAGCGCTAAAGAATCAACCGCAGGCGGATATAGCACAGGAGCGGGCGGTTGTGGCTGTAACTAAGAAAACGGCTAAGACCGACGCACTCAAAGCACTAATGGGTGCAGCTCTTGCGCTGCCCGGTATTTCAGCTGCCGCAGAGCAAGGTTATCGCTCGGAAGATATCGAAATTGGTGTTCATCATTCGGAGTTCACTGAATCCGGTGACCGTATGACG
>CAJXXT010000354.1 GCA_913063495.1 uncultured Gammaproteobacteria bacterium
TGATTAATCGATTTCGCGTAATCTTTTTCACGCTCAAATACCACGTCATTTCGAGTCGTTTTCAATTTTCTAACCTTGACTGAACCAGTGTCTGAAAAATACAACACTTTCCTGGGAAACTCTCCCCCCAGATCCTGTACTGCAATCTTGATATTTTCTTGATCAAGATAATGTAGAATAAAATCAATATTTTTTTGACCCACATCCATTTTATTCATACCCGCCAGAACTCTCCCTCCACCAAATAACTTCACTTCTAGATTCTTTCGAACGCCTCCATTTTTTAACACTTCGTTAATAAGAAATTCCATTGCCCAATTCCCGTATCGGGCGGCGTCTGTTAGCTCTGGATTAATCCCAGCCTTTTCAGCATGCTGCACAGGAAGCATAAAATGATTCATGCCACCAACACCATTTATTGGATCCCTGACACAGGCAGAAACACAGGATCCAAGCACAGTGACAACCATTTCACCCGCTTTGCTAACATATAGCTGACCTGGCAGAATTTTTGCTGCATAAACCCCAAGGCGTTTATCCCAATAACGGTTAATGTGCTCAAAACCATTGAGTACTTTGGGTGGTGATGGTGGATTCCCTACGTGTACTGTCGACGTCAACCCCGCAGTACTCATGATATTTTCCTATAAATAGTGCGCCCCAAGGATTCAAATCGCTTAGTAACACCATGCAGTGTTTCCGAATGCCCAATAAACAAATAGCCATTCGGCTTTAACATGTCAGCATAACGGTCAAACAATATCCTTTGAGTGTCTTTATTAAAATAAATCACAACATTCCGACAAAAGATAACATCGAACTTTCCTTTCATAGGCCAATCACTCAAAAGGTTAAGGCGATTGAACGTAATATACTGCTTCAAGTGAGGAGACATCTCATAAGCACGTCCTCGCCCCGAGGCAGGAACAACTTCATTAAAATTCTTCTTCAATATTGATGCTGGCAATCCATCTACACGATCCTGTACATAAACCCCAGTCTTTCCATGTAACACCACATTGGTATCTAAATCTGTCGCCAAGACCTTTATGTCCCAACCTCGAGCATCAGAGAAAGCACTATGAAATGTCATAGCAAGAGAATAAGGTTCTTCCCCTGTTGAACAGCCAGCAGACCATACTCGTAATTTTTTCGAAACTGTATTTTTTGATTTTATCTCAGGAATAACGGTATCTTTCAAAAAATCGAAATGATGCTCTTCTCGAAAAAAAGACGTAAGATTAGTGGTTATCGCATTAATAAAATTTGTCATCTCTTCGTTTTGATGACTCTTCAGATAATCACAATATTCCGAAAACGTTTGTAGATTTAACGATCGTATTCGCCGAACTATTCGACTATAGATCATATCTCTCTTATGTTTACCTAACTGGATCCCCGTTTTTTCATTGGCCATACGTGCAATGAAATCAAAATCAGTATCCATCATCGGGAATTCGCGACTAGAAAAACTATCGCCTTTAGCATCCGCATTTTTTATGGCGTTTAATGTCTGCATAACTACACCGACAATCCATTTACGTGATAATTTACAAGTGAGAGCAATCTATAAGTGATAGCTATCTACAACTGATAACAAGCAGCGTTAATGAACAACATTAAGTTCTGTTGGACTACGCATATCACCTTCCAGCAAGGCATCAATATCAAGAACAATGACCATTTTATCATCCACGGCAGCCAACCCGCGAATATAATTCGTTTTAACATGATCCCCTAAATCTGGAGCCGTTTGCATATCTTCCAATGACAAGCCATACACATCACTAACTGCATCAACTACCACACCCATGATTCGTTCTCCGTCGTCAAACGAAACACGTAATACAATCACTACGGTGAGAGGCCCATACTCCACGTTATCTAAATGAAACTTAGCTCTGAGGTCGACAATAGGAACAATAATCCCACGCAGATTAACGACTCCTTTTACATGTACAGGTGAATTGGGCACAGGGGTTACAGGTTCCCACCCGCGAATCTCTTGCACACTAAGAATGTCAACGCCATACTCCTCGCCACTCATAATAAACGTTAAATACTGCTCAAGATTTTCATCCTCTACTAGCGTATTACCACCAATAGACTCATCGACACTATCTAAAGATGATTGCTCTGCTAATGCCATATTCGCCTCTCTTTAAGCCTGTTTTAGGGGGGGTGTTACGCAGCCCTGTGCCGACCGTTAATCGGTACCACTTTGCTACTTTGGTGACACACCCCAGCCATACGAATCATATCGGAAACGTCTAAGATGAGTGATACTGTACCGTCACCAAGAATGGTTGCTCCGGAAACCCCCTCTACTTTTTTATAGTTGGATTCCATACTCTTAATAACAACTTGTTGTTGTCCCAACAAATCATCAACAACCAAAGCGACCTTATCTGCACCGGCATCTAACACAACAAGTAAACTTTCTGACAATTCTTTTGTTGATGGCTCTACGCCAAATATCTCCCACAACTTAATAATCGGGATATAATCATCTCTTAATTTAAACACATCACAACCACCAGCCACATGATTAATATCCTCGGCATTAGGTTGCAGGGATTCAACAATTGATACCAAAGGAATTATATATTTCTGTTCACCCAATCGAATTAACTGTCCGTCCAATATAGCCAGCGTCAAAGGTAGGCGAATAGTAAAAACGCTACCTTTACCTTCCTCTGAGCTTACCTCGATGGTGCCGTTAAGCTCTTGGATGTTTCGACGAACAACATCCATGCCTACACCACGACCTGACACATCCGTCACTTCGTCCGCCGTAGAAAATCCTGGTCGAAAGATAAGGTCATTCACTTGCTCATCGGTTAATAGGTCTTTTTCATCAATCAATCCACTTTCAACCGCTTTTTTTCGAATTCTTTCTTTATTAAGCCCCGCACCATCATCCGTTATTTCGATAATAATGTTGCCGCCTTGATGAAACGCATTTAACGTAATGACCCCTGTTTCAGGTTTACCCGCTGCAATACGCTCTGCAGGCACTTCCAAACCATGATCTAGTGAGTTTCTTACGAGGTGAACCAGAGGATCGCCTATTTTTTCCATGACCGTTTTATCTAATTCGGTTTGTTCACCAACTAATACAAGTTCTACTTTTTTATCTAACTGTAGAGATAGATCCCTTACCATTCGGGGGAAGCGGCTAAAAGAGAAACTAATCGGCAACATACGAATTCGCATAACACTTTCTTGCAAATCTCGAGTGTTATGTTCTAACTGAGCCAGACCTTCTTGTAATCGCGCCAACTTATCCATCGTAAACTCTTCACCCAATTGCCCTAACATGGACTGAGTAATCACAAGTTCACCAACTAAATTAACCAAACCATCAATTTTATCTGTGCCCACACGTATAGA
>CAJXXT010000355.1 GCA_913063495.1 uncultured Gammaproteobacteria bacterium
TTAACTTGCCAAACCTGATGAATAGGAAATATCGAGCGCACCAAAATCGCTGAAGGTGTTGTCACAAAATGAATACTACCCTGATCAGCTTCTGCAACACTTGCAAGGTCAGCTAAGGAACTGATATCGGTGCCAATGGAATCCGGCGCATTAAACGCCCTATGCCACGACCATTCGAGCTTTGCTACATCAGCCAAATATTCGAGTTCTTTTGCTGGCTCAAAATCCGCGATATAACCGGAGAACTCAGCGCCATAATCACCTAAATCAGGAGAGTCTGAAGGATACCTGTTAAGATAGTCTGCAATCATATGATTAAAAAACATCTCACCCACTAATTTAACGCACACGGGGTAAATACTAGACAACGCTTCGATCAGGCCACCTAAGATACTATCTTTATATACATTCACCAATTTTTCACCAGACATGTTAACCGTAGGTTTAATACACTCATAAAATTCGTCATTCTCTAGCGACTCAGGTTCAAAGACCGCTCGATAGAACGACTGCTGCAACTCAAGAAGAGACATATCCTTACTCATCACTAAAAGACCTCATCCAAAATTCTCTGTGCTTTTTTCGATTCACCCAATAACACCTCAAAATCTGGCACATCGGTATCCCACTCAATTAACGTGGGTACAGCACCGAACAACGAAAGCGCTTTTTGATAAAGCAACCAAACAGGGTCATGCACGGTATGACCATGAGAATCAAAAAGGTAATCTCCCCTGTCTTCATAGCCCGCTAAATGAATCTCTTTAACCCTATCTTTTGGTAATGCACTCAAATATTCATTTGCAGAAAAATCGTGATTTTGCGCGCTAACGTATAAATTATTCACATCGAGCAACAGCTGACAACCCGTTTGCGCTAACACACCACCGACAAATTCTTGCTCACTCATTTCAGAAGAATTAAACATCAAATAGGATGAAGGATTCTCAACCAACAAGGTCCGACCCAATATATCCTGAGCTTGAGAGATCTTGTTTATAATGTTTTTCTGGGCCTCCAAAGTATAAGGAAGTGGCAACAAATCATGGGTATATTTACCGTCAATTGAAACCCACGCGATATGATCCGAAACATAAGTCGGCTCCAACCGATCGACAAGACGTTTCAACCGAGCCATATAATCAACATTGAGAGGGTCAGCAGAGCCCAGAGACATGCCAACACCGTGTAACGTTATTGGATATAGCTCTCGAATAGCTTCTGCTCGAACAATAGGCAGCCCCCCCTCTCCCATATAGTTATCGCTTAGTAGCTCAAACCAGGGCACATCGGGCTTCATTTCAAAAATATGCTGGTAATGACTCGAACGTAAGCCAAGACCTGCCCCGACAATACTGGATGCCGCCGGAAATTGTTTGTCCGTCATAGAAATACCGCTAAGAAGCGCAAAAAGGAAACACAAAGAAGCCAACCAAGAGAAACCTTGGCTGGCATTACAACCTAGGTGCTTAGCCTTTAACCTTACCACCAACGATTTTATTACAAGTACCTTCTGGTACGTAAACCCACTCTTCAGCGTCACCGTCAGCTTTAGCTTGTCCTGCACAGCTGTGCTTGCTAGTTCCGCAATCATTCATACCGGCCTTAGCAACGCCCTGACACTTTTCAAAACCAGGCTTACCAGCAATAGCACTGCTTGAAACTGACGCCAAACCTAACGCTAATGCACCTGCCAACGCAGTGTTCATAATGGTCTTAGTATCTTTCATCATCTAACCCTTCTCTTTGATATTCATCGAATTTATTTTAATTGCGAAATTATTTAGGCAGCTAATATCGTTGCCGTCAACCGTTAGACGTTAAAAAGGCAAAAACATTACACAAACTTGGAAAAAAATTACTTTTACGATTTTTTACTCGTAAAACACACTGATTGCCTAAAAAAGAATAGATAATCTGCACAAGAGCTCAGTCTGCGTTTTTTTACTCTACACTTAACCTTGTACACGAAAAGGAACGCTTCATGGAAGCCGAAACACGAACATTCGACTATAAGATATTCTTTAAATCCTCTGAATATCTATTCGACTATTCAGTAACTATATCTAATGACAACTACCAACACCCCCCTCCGGTTAAAGAAAAGCCAGAATGGTGTGCACTGGAGTACAAAAAGTGTCCGAACTGTACGCTTAGCGGCATTTGGCACACAGAATGCCCCTTAGCCTTGCGACTAATTCCATTTGTAGAGCTCCCCTCCTGCAATTCTTATGACGAAGTACACGCAGAAGTTGAGCTCGACGGGATGAAAATAACCTTAGACACCTCTGCACAAGAGGCCTTTAGCTCTTTGCTTGGCCTCGTTATGGCAACAAGTGGATGTCCACATATGGAATTTTTTAAACCTATGGCATGGTACCACAGGCCATTTTCAACTCCGGATGAAGCAATGTACAGAGCCTGTACAACCTACCTGTTCTCACACTTCGTACACCAAGGCGACTCTCAACAAGACCTATCGTTTGATTTCCTCAAGGTGGTTTATCAAAATATCCATACTATTAACGTGCATATAGCGTCAAGAATCAAAAACTATTTAGAAACAGATTCAGCTATTAACGCCATTGTGTTGCTCGATCTAATCACCAAAGACTTGCCTATTGCAATCGATGAGGATCTGGAGGAAATAAAAAACATGTTCAGCAGTCATCAACAGATATACAAATAGTCCTACGCATCATGGCCAAGCTGCCGATTATCAACATCCACTAGACAGCCGTACTTTTAAAATATTCTCAACTGACTCATTAACAAACCACAAATGGGTCCCATTAACCCAAATACGTATAACCCGCTAAACCATTTGTTAACGACGCTAAAAATTCAGATTGCTCATCCGATGACAAATCACCACAGGATAAGTTTTCACTCATCATCTGCAACAACTGTGTCGGATCAAAATTTACATATTGCAAAATATCACCAACACAATCTCCCTGCATGGCATGCTGAAGCACAAACGTTCCATCGTGCTCAATCTTTACATCCACTGAATTTGTATCACCAAACAGGTTATGCATGTCACCTAATATTTCTTGATAAGCTCCAACCATAAATATTGCCAAGCATTCTTCATCGCCATTATGGTTTTCTGGCATCGCTAAAACATCTGATAGCCCATGATTATCCACGTAACGATCAATCCGACCATCAGAATCACATGTTATATCTTGCACCACACCGTAACGCGTTAAGGGTTTATCCAAATTCTTGGTAGGCATAATTGGAAATATCTGATCAATCCCCCAAACATCAGGCATCGATTGAAATATAGAAAAGTTCACAAATAACTTGTCTGCCAACTTTGCAT
>CAJXXT010000356.1 GCA_913063495.1 uncultured Gammaproteobacteria bacterium
AACCTCATTGAAAGTGAATTTTTTGGCCATGAAAAAGGATCCTTTACTGGCGCAACAAGCCGTCGTATCGGTAGATTTAAATTAGCGGACGGCGGAACTATTTTTCTCGATGAAATAGGAGATATACCTGCTGACCTACAAGTAAAGCTCTTGCGTGTATTACAAGAGGGTGAATTTGAACCCGTAGGGAGCGCAGCAACCCAAAAGGTTAACGTTCGTATAATTGCTGCAACTCATAAAGACCTTCTTCAAGCGGTACAGGACGGTGAATTTAGAGAAGACTTATATTATCGACTTAACGTATTTCCAATAAATGTTCCTGCTTTACGTGAACGAGGCGATGATATCATCACCATCGCTCAAACTTTTAAAGACTATTTTTGCGAACAAATGGGTCGCTCTATTAACGACTTTGATCGTCAACAAATCACCCAACTACGAAGCCATCATTGGCCTGGGAACATTCGAGAATTACGTAATATCATTGAGCGAGCAGTAATTACCGCAAAAAACGGCATGCTTAATTTACAACGCGCGCTTCCCTCTTCAAGCGCGGAAAAAACAAATAGTATTCAAAAACAACCTTCCACACTAATCAAACCAGGCGAAACCAAAAACCTTTCGCAACCGGGAATCCCAGAGAATCAACAGATCCTAAACGAATCTCAATTGAGAGATATTGAAAAAAACAACATTCTACGTGCACTAACCCAATGTAACGGAAAAATCTCCGGTAACAAAGGCGCGGCAAAATTACTAGGCCTTAAACCATCAACGCTAAGCTCAAGAATAAAAAACTATGAGATTGATTACGAGAATTCGTGAAAACTTCCGATATTTCGCCTAAAATCATAAAACAGGAAATATCAAAAAACGCAATTACCAGCTAAGTCATTGTAAAATATAATAAATAAATCCTGGCATCAATTCTGCATTGACATAGATACAACAGAGAGGTGTCATGATGGAATTTGAAATAATAAGTAAAATTATCGTAATATTTTCGTCCCTATTTATTTTCATTCTAGGGGTAGGTTTATTTGCTACGATAATTATTTACATAATAGATGTAACCCAAACCCAACAAGCGATCAGGCGCAACTTTCCTGTTATTGGTAGGTTTCGCTACTTATTTGAGCATATGGGCGAATTTTTTCGTCAGTATTTTTTTGCTGCGGATCGAGAAGAACGTCCCTTTAATCGTGCGGAACGATCATGGGTATACCGTGCAGCAAAGGGTGTTGACAGCACAGTAGCATTCGGATCAACCCGTGATTTAAGCCCAATTGGTAGTGTATTGTTTGTCAATTGTCCCTACCCTACCTTAGATAAGGACGCAAAACCCATCCCCCCTATAACCATCGGAGGGAATTGCAAAAAACCTTATTCCACCACATCCGTATTCAATATTTCTGGCATGAGCTATGGTGCAATTTCGAAACCAGCTGTTTTAGCGCTGTCTAATGGTGCGCGTCAAGCTGGCGTCTGGATGAATACTGGTGAAGGAGGTCTATCGCCGTATCACCTAGAAGGTGGAGCAGACATTGTTTATCAAATTGGTACCGCGAAATATGGGGTTCGAGATGAGAATGGAAACTTATCTACAGAAAAACTCAGAGAAATTGCGGCCCACGAACAAGTTAAAATGTTTGAAATCAAACTTTCACAAGGTGCAAAACCCGGTAAAGGAGGAATCTTACCGGGTGCAAAAGTCACTCCTGAAATCGCAAAAATCAGGGTTATCAATGTTGGTGAAGACTCAATAAGCCCTAATCGTCACCCAGACATTGATAGCGAATCTGATCTACTGGATATGATCAACACTGTTCGCGGCGCTACCGGTAAACCCGTCGGTTTTAAATGCGTTATTGGCGCATACGGCTGGATTGAACGCTTATGCGAAGAGATCAATCGACGTGGTATCGATAGCGCTCCCGACTTTATTACTATCGATAGTGCCGATGGCGGCACTGGCGCAGCGCCTCAAAGTTTAATCGACTACATGGGGCTACCTATAAAAGAAAGCCTTCCTCTGGTGATTAATATTCTCAATCGCCATGGTTTGAAAGACCGGATTAAAATTATTGCCAGCGGTAAACTCATCACCCCTGCCGAAGCATCTTGGGCTTTGTGTGTTGGTGCAGATTTTGTCGTGTCAGCCCGAGGTTATATGTTTGCTTTAGGCTGCATTCAAGCACTACAGTGTAACAAGAACACTTGCCCAACCGGCATCACCACTCATAATAAACGTTTGCAAAAGGGCCTAGACCCAATTGATAAGGCAGAACGTGTTAAACGTTTTGCAGAGCAGATGCATTATGACATAAACGTAATCGCTCATTCATGTGGTGTTCCAGAGCCCAGACGTTTACGACGCTACCATTGTCGTATGGTCACAGCAAATGGTCAGTCTGTTCCATTAGACGAGCTTTACCCTGAAGAAATCTCAGCCAAGTCATAGCCAAATATCAACCCTATTTTAGCTAAATCTTAACCAAATTTTAAATATACAATCATGAGGAGCAGGTCGATGAATGCTGCAGAGTTATTTGTACTATCGTTAGAAGCTGAAGGCATAGAATATATTTTTGGTGTGCCGGGTGAAGAGAATGCCGACTTTATGATGGCTCTGCAAAAATCAGAGTCCATTCGATTCGTCTTAACAAGACATGAACAAGGCGCAGCATTTATGGCAGAAATATACGGACGCCTAACGGGTCAACCCGCCTGCTGTCTTGGTACTTTAGGGCCTGGTGCAACAAACCTCATTACCGGTGTAGCAGATGCCAATATGGATCGTGCACCGATGTTAGTGCTAACCGGACAAGGGGCAACACACCGCTTACATAAAGAGTCACATCAAATCATGGATGTGGTACAAATGTTTCGCCCAGTGACAAAATGGGCAACCACTATTTACAACGCTGAAACCATTCCTGAAATCGTACGTAAAGCGGTTCGTATTGCTCGAACAGAAAAGCCTGGTGCCGTTCACTTGGAGCTGCCAGAGGATGTTGCTAAGCAAGAATGTTTATCCCGGCCTCTCACACCAAAACGCTATCGTCGCCCTGTGGCTGATGACGTAATCATTGACCAAGCCTTTACTTGTCTTAGTTCGGCGAAAAAACCTGTCATCATTGCGGGGAATGGTGCCATTCGAAAACGAGCTGCTAAGCAACTCAAACGTTTCTGTGAACACACAGGGATTGGCGTTTTAACCACATTTATGGCTAAAGGTGCAATCGATATGGATGCTGACTATTGTTTGTATACCATCGGCCTTGGCAGCAAAGATATACCCACGTTAGCGATAGATGAG
>CAJXXT010000357.1 GCA_913063495.1 uncultured Gammaproteobacteria bacterium
TATTCGGTTGTACCCTTGCGCCGCCAGCAATTCAAACTGTTCCGGAGACATGATTGTGTCCTGTTATGCAAATTTTTGCGATGCATCTAGCCCTATCGAGGCTGGCATCTAAAGAAAAGAATAGTAAGAGTGTAGACTTTCTACCGTAGGAGCTAAATAGCCAGGCAGAGAAATATCACCATCGCCAACGATGTGATAGAGAAGGGGTACCAGTACAAGCTTGATGTACTGTTGTCATAAAAACGTGAGTGGTCACGATAACAATTCCGATAATTTTCAATAATACGTCAATTAAAGTGCTAAGAAAAAAGCAATAGACAAGAAAGGTACACTACTTTTACTCCAGCCTCAAGCATTAGCGTTGACTAAGCTGAACAGAGGTCGCAGCTCAACAATCGGAACAACAAGCAAAACAACAAGCAAAACAACAAGCAAAACCGCTAAATTACCCTTCTAGTAATTCAGCGATTGAACTTACCAAACAATCCGGTTTACTAGCGCTAATTGGTTCCCCGTGATTGTACCCATAATCCACACAAACCACTTTAAAGAATGATGCTCGCGACGCCTCAACATCACTTCTAGAATCCCCAACCATCAAACAGTTCATTGGGTTTGCCCCAGATCGCATGGCTGCATACAATAGCGGCTCCGGATGAGGTTTTTGATGAGTCAAGCTATCACCACTCAGCACTATATTAAAGTACATATCTAAACTGAGCTGCGCCAATAATGTTGCGGTAAATTGAGCAGGTTTATTGGTGATTAACACCATCGGTATCCCTTGGCTCTTTAACATTTTTAGCGTTTTCTCAACGCCTGGATATAGCTGACTGTATTTTCCGTTGCACGATGTGTAGTTCTGATAAAAACAGGTCATTGCATTCGCTAGCAAAGTTTCTGATATTTTATTGGCCTGCTCATCTGTCCCGTCTTTTGACAATGCTCGTCGCACTAACATTTCGGCCCCGTTGCCAACCCAACAACGAACACGCTCTTCTCCTGCTGGCTGCCGCCCCAACTGAGCGAGCATTTGATCAACTGCATCAGTGAGGTCTGGAACACTATCGACTAACGTTCCATCCAAATCAAATGCAATTAATTCTGGCTTACCAGAGAATAACGTTTGAAACACTGCGCTCACAGATAACTCCTTAACAACACTTACAGGGCTATGCTTTTTAAGACTTTCAGAATCACAAGTATTCAGAGTTACACCTTTGCCAATTCTGATCGCATATCATCGATCACTTGCTTATAACTTTCAGCACCAAAAATTGCTGAACCCGCAACAAAAGTATCCGCCCCTGCAGCCGCTATTTCCCGAATATTTTTAACACCAACCCCACCGTCAACTTCAAGGCGAATATCAAGGCCACTATCGTCAATACGCTTGCGCACCTGCGTTAATTTCGACAGAGTGCCTGGAATAAACTTCTGACCACCAAAACCAGGGTTTACTGACATCAGCAAAATCATATCCATTTTATCCATCACATGATCAAGATAGTGAAGTGGTGTTCCAGGATTAAAAACCAACCCGGCTTTACAGCCTGCGTCTTTAATCATTTGTAAGCTGCGGTCAATATGGTCACTGGCTTCAGGGTGAAAGGTGATATAACTTGCACCAGCGTCAATAAATTCAGCAATCATACGATCCACTGGGCTCACCATTAAATGCACATCAATAGGCGCGGTGACACCGTGATTTCTTAACGCTTTACAAACCATTGGGCCGATTGTCAGATTAGGCACATAGTGATTATCCATCACATCAAAATGCACAATATCTGCCCCATCTTTTAATACTTGGTCAACATCTCGACCCAAGTTCGCAAAATCTGCGGAAAGAATAGAAGGGGCTATTTTATAATCGACCATAAGGTGCTTGCCTTGTTAATAACTTTTAGATGAATAAGCCAGGCATTGTACACGATAAAACCTATACTTCTGTAGATGAATTGTAGAAGCCTGAACACATTTTTTTACGCTTTGATACTTTTAGTCATACAAAGTATCACCCCGAATTTAAACACGCCGTTTTTTGCAGCGGAAACCGATGTGCCCGTAGACCCGCCCTCCTCAGCAGGCTCTGCCCTCACACCCAGTGACTTTAATAACGATGTCGAAAAAGCGCCACCCAGGGAGCTCAGAAAGCCTCCAGTCAGAGCCGAACTCACGGCCAACAAAGCACTTGCTCAAGAACTTACATTACTTGGACTAAGTGACAGTGAGGTGTTATGGCTAGGCGAAGGAAAAAACCAATATCTAGGCCTGATGATGCCTGATTTTAGTGGCACCCCCGTGGGTAATATGCTGATTTTACACGACAATCAGCAACACCCAGATTGGCCAGGTAACGTCCATGCGCTTCGAATAGAGTTACCCAAAAATGGTTGGTCAACCCTCTCTATATCAGTCCCCTATTTTGATGTAAGGGTTCCTATACCGAAAAGAGAAGAGAAACCTGTCGTTATGCAGGAGTCAGCAGCGGTTCCAGAAGAAGAAAACAAAATGAATTCGGCTGATGGTGACAAGGGTGGCAAGGAGGTTCCAGATGATGAAGGGCCTAAAAACACGATGGAATCTGCCAGCGAGGCGGTTGAAGCAAGAGAAATAGCAAGTCACAGCCTCAAGAAGCAGAACGAAGACAAGCCGCCCTCGATAGAGTATCCAAAAGAAGACATCCCCAACATTGTCGAGCAACGTATTCGCGATGCCATATCAACACTACAAGAACAAAACGCATTGCCTATCGTAATTATTGCGACAGGGTTATCTGCCACCTGGGCCATCAACAAAATATCAAAAATGCAATCTAGTGATATTAAAGGTTTGGTTATCATTGACCCAGTAATACCCACCGGCATCGATGGTTTTAACATTGAAAAGGATATTGTTAACCTTAAGATACCGGTATTAGATATCACACCAACCACTGGGCAGCGCAGCTCTGCCAACCAACGTAGTCGAATCATGAAGCAGGCTGGGAACCGGTTGTATCAACAGCGTGTGATTACTGGCTCCGCTCTTAACCTTGGTCAACAGTCCCACCAAGTGGTTATGAGTGTTCGCGGCTGGTGGAAGCGTTATTTCTCCCGCCCTTTTTAGTTTTACGCTCCCACATCAAGCGATGTCCGGTTTTTCAGTCTTATGCTGCTTTTGAATCATTTCATACGCGGCACGAATGGTTTGAGTTTTCTCTGTTGCCATGGTGACCATTTCTTCTGGCAAACCTCGGGCTATCATTTTGTCCGGGTGATGCTGATTCATTTGTCGACGATACGCTTTCTT
>CAJXXT010000358.1 GCA_913063495.1 uncultured Gammaproteobacteria bacterium
GCCATGGTGGCAGGGTATGTTCAGTTAACACAGGCCGCTTTTTTCGAAGACGTACACTTCTGGCACAGCAAGGTTCGTGTTGATAACCCTGTGTTATGTGATGGTGATGGTCCAATCTATAAGTTACGTCAATGGTATAACCAGTTTTATGTTGATGCTGCAGATGTCGCAAATACGTGGGATGAGCCTAAGCAATACTCCGTTGAATCAATTAACCCTATCCCTGCACAGAAGCAGGCGATTGATGATGCAAATGCGGCAGCGATGGCTGCAGAAATGGCGGAAGCAGAAGCTTAATTTATAAGTAGATCTAAGGAAGAGGTGTCTTAGGGCACCTTTTTTTTGGGCTGATTTTAATTTTAAACGTATTATTAACGGTTTTTTGGGGAGAATGTATGTCGGATTCACAAGGTGTTTTGCCAAATCTTATTTCAAAAGTATTGATCTTGCTTGGGGTTACTTTGGTCGCAGTTTATGTTGTTTATTTGCCGATGCCTGATGCTTTTCAATCAGATTCACTTCCGGGAGGTGCGTTCGAAAATTTAGGTATTGTCTTATACGGCTTGGCCAGTGCTGGTTCTGCGTTTGTCGCTTGGGGTTTAATTGTTGGGCATACCAAAAATGATGCTATTACAAAACAACAGATTTATAAAGCCAGTGCGGTAGGGTTTGCATTATTAGGGTTTATGCGACTTGTTACGGCGATTTTTCCACCCGAACAGTTTGTTGAGATGATATTTTTGCCCGTTGGTGAATTTGTTGCTTTTACCATCATTGCCGTAGTGTTGTATCGATCATAAATAATGATCTTGAAAGCGAAGAATTGAAAGCGAAGAGTTGAGAGGTAAGTATGAAACAAAATTTAGCAGGAAAAACCGTGTTTTTAACCGGTGGGTCTAGAGGTATTGGGCAAGCTATTGCTAAACGTTTTGCACAGGCTGGAGCGAATGTCGCGATATGTTCTAAGTCCTCGGAGCCACACCCAACATTACCGGGTACTATTCATGAAACGGCAGATATTGTAGAAAAGGCTGGCGGCAAAGCGTTACCTATCGTGCTTGATGTGCGAGATGAAGATAATATAAATGCTGCCGTTAAACAGACTGCAGAGCATTTTGGTGGTATTGATATTTGCGTGAACAATGCCGGGGCGTTCTGGATTCAGCCTTCTATGGAGACCACCACAAAACGTCATGATCTGTTGTTTAATATTAATGAAAGAGCCGCGTTTTTGGTAACAAGAGCCTGCCATCCTTATTTGGTTAAATCGGATAACGCTCATGTGCTAAGCTTGTCACCACCACTTGACCTTAAGCCCGTATGGTTTCAACATACTTCGCCGTATTCTGTATCAAAATACGCGATGAGTTTATATGCTTTGGGTTGGTCAAAAGAGTTTGCTGAAGATGGTATTGCGGTGAATACACTGTGGCCTCGGGTTGGTGTGGAAACGCCTGCTGCGGTTGTACATGGTGGGGAAGACTTACGTAAAGAATTTCGCAAGCCAACTATTATGGCTGATGCAGCTTATGCCATTGTATCGAAACCATCGAAAGAGTTTACTGGAAACTTTTGTATTGATGATAGTCTGCTATTTGATGAAGGTGTGCGAGACTTTGAGCAATATAGCGTAGTTCCTGGATCTGAATTAGTTCCAGATTATTTTGTGCCAACGGATGTTGCCGCACCTCCTGGTGTAAAATTGAGCAAATTCCGGTTGTACGATATTTAGAATGTTAGGGCGATAAAAGTAGGAAGTTAAAAGAATGAGTGATAAGAAAACTGCGTTTGTTACAGGGAGTACCGGGTTTTTGGGGTTGCATATTGTAAAGCAATTAACCGAAGAGGGTTGGGATGTTATTGCATTGCGTCGCAGTACGTCACGAACGTCTGATCTGGATAAAATGCCGGTGACTCAGGTGGAAGGGGATGTGCTAAATATCTCTTCTTTGGAGGCAACGGTGCCGGATAATGTCGATGCGATATTTCATGTGGCGGCAGATACCAGCATGTGGGAAAAAAAGAATGAATGGCAGAATAAGGTCAATATTGAAGGTACACGGAATGTTGTCAATGTTGCATTAAAGAAAAATGCCGGACGTTTGATACATACCTCATCCATTGGCGCGTTTGGAAAACCTGGTGGGGAAGAGGTTTCAGAAACAACGCCATCTAAGGCGATGGAGAGTGGCATTAACTATTACAAATCCAAGTTTTTTGCCGAGCAAGAAATTCATAATGGCATTAAAAAAGGGCTAGATGCGGTTATTCTAAACCCCTGTCAGATCGTTGGATCGTTGGATTACAATTACACCCCGCTTATTTTCGAAAACCTTAAAAAAGGCGCTATGAAAGGTATACCTCAAGGTTCTAGTGTTATTGGTCATGTTCGAGATTATGCAAAGGCTCACGTAGTTGCCTATGACAAAGGGCGAACAGGTGAGAACTATTTGTTAGGGGGAGTGCATGCTACTTACCAGGAAGTCTTTGATACGGTTGGTGGATTGCTGAATATTAAAACACCTACGCGCCCGTTACCTAAGTCGTTGTTAAATATAGTCGCATTCATTCTGGGTAAGGTTTCGCTGATTACCAATGCTGAGCCGTTATTAACACCGGAAAAAGTCACCTTGCTGAACGACACTATGGCGGTTAGCTCTAAAAAAGCAGAAGAAGAGCTTGGATTTAGTACCTGTTCACTGAATGAAATGTTTAACGATTGTTATCAGTGGATGTTGCAAGAAAAAATGATCTAAATGGGTATTTTGTAAAAAATGGGAAGGTGGCGGTGTGGCCACCTTCTTTCGTATGACTTTCCTCTTCACTCTTTTGGCCCCCATTGCCCCCCTTTGCTATCTTCCGATTTCATTCAAAGCTTGTTAGTCTTCGTGCTATCTCTCGATCATTACAAAGGAACTTCTCATGAGCACGCTTCAATATGATGTGATTATTTTTGGTGCAAC
>CAJXXT010000359.1 GCA_913063495.1 uncultured Gammaproteobacteria bacterium
TTGGTGTGCAAATTATAATGAGGGGGGACTCAACATCAACGTCGGCTAGCGCGGGGGTTTTAACAAACTCTTCTTGCAACAGTAGGCTGTTCATCAAATTACGGCGAATCATCTTGTCTGCCGCTATACGTCCAAACAATCCCAATCCCGCCTCGTGCTTGAGGGTGTTGAGCAAATATTTAAGTGGTGTGCGAAGGTCAAATTCACCAAAACTATCTAAGTCCAACTTTTGTTGTGCCCACCGCATATAGTGGTCAGGATCTTCCTCCATGTTGAAAAATCCCATGACTGCGAAACAGGGCCCCAGCGCATTTAACAGACGCATTTGCAATGGCAGTTGTATGGGAGCATGGCCAAGATTTGCATTAACAGGAAGCTCCATTCGATTCAGCGACATTGTGATCTCCATAAAATATGGTTGTAATAATGTATGGAATTAATGTATTAATAACGGACTATTTAATCAATACGCGACACTATTGCCGACAATATAGTCGGGATACGTGATGCTTTTGAGGTGGCTCAACGATGCAATGGATAGACGCATACAACAAATATAATCACAATATTTTCAGGCAGTTAACGCACATACACAGACATATGCACCAAGCTCTAAATGATCGGTTGGTGCATATAGGATATAGACGCTTTCGAATGAGTTTCATTGATGTAATCCCTTATTTAGACCCTGAGGGTATTCGCCTCACCGATTTGGTGGTGTTACATAAAACTCCAAAAGCGACGCTGGCGCGACTCATCAACAGTATTCATCATCAGGGGTTTATCGATAAAAAGGCGGATCCTACAGATAGTCGGGCTAACATATTGTTCATTACTCCAAAAGGAGTTGAGCTGGTTGAGAAGGCCTCAAACATGGCTAACGAAATTACCAATGAGCTCAGCGACCTTATGGGAAAGCAGGCCTTTGATCAATTTTGTGAAGTGGTACAGCAATGTTTTAATCTTAGCTCCTTGCCTTATCCACCGGTTTATCAGTATTTGCAGGATGACGCTAACCAAGGGGGACACGGTCAGTTGTGGATGCAGCTAAATAGCGTAGTCAAATATATCGATTTACGATTATTCGAAAACAACAAAGCTAATGGTTATGATGATTTACAAAACTCTCATCGAAGAGTGCTGGAGCACATTAGTCAGCATGGAACACGGGCTAGTGTCATTGCAGGAAAAGAGGGACTCACTAAACAGAGTATCAGTGACATCGGTCATGTTCTTTTGCAAAAGAAATACCTTAAAAGTGTAAAGGATCCCAAGGATAAACGGGCTCATCTTTTGGTATATGCTGAGAAAGGTAAAGCAATGCTGATCTCAGCAATGATAGAACTAGAAATAATTGAAGCCGAACTTAATAGAAATCTAGGAGATGAATGTTATCAACTTTTGTCCTTACAAAGCGAGCGCTTATGGTTTTTGTTGGATGGACAAAATCCAGACCCCATTTGTAGCGATGATTTTTCAAGGCTCAAAACAATAGTTAAACCTCTACTTCAAACGTTATTGTCGGAAATACAGCAGAATCATACAGAACTAATGGCGCGGGCCTTCACTAAAAATGGTGAAAACTACCAAATCGAACAGGCACTTATTCGATTTATACAGACGCAAAATATTCCCATGAAATAGAGGTTATTTAATCTTCCCCCATTTGTTTTTCGTAGTATACATCCAGACTAAATAGTCCGTTTGTAAGGTATGGAGTTGATAAAAAAGCTTGTGCTAAGGTGGGCGTGTTTTTATTTTTCACCAAAAAACGAAAGGAGAGGGTGATGGGTTTAGATGTGGCTTTACCTGCAATTAATGATTATGGCCTACCAGAAAATGAATTTCGACAACGGTTAATTCGGTTTTGTATAGTTATTGGATTTTCGGTGCCGGCACTATGTTGGCTAGCGGTTTTATTCGACGTCACCAGAGACGTGTTCCCCCATGATCAGGTTGCCGTGTTGGGAGTTCTTTTTTCAGTATACGCACCAATGCTTGTTTTTATTAACAATAAGGGGGAGAAAAGGCCATTAGAAAAACAACTTGTTGAATTTGCATTCCTGGTGTTTTTTACTAATGTTGGCTATCAGTTTTTCTGGGAAATGCCCTGGTTTATGTTAAAGGAGACGATCTATGCTTCAAACATCACGGAAGCAGATAAATGGTTTTGGCCATGGTGGGCTTACGGCGTTGCGGATACTCGCTACCTAAAGCCTAATGAATTATCCATTAGTATTTCTGGCATGGATGCGTCCGTTGCGATGTTAGAAGTGTTCATTGTCGCAATGTACTACCGGGGCTATCGTTTAATGGCCTCTTGGTTTGCGCTTATCATGGGTTCTTGTATGGGGTGGGGGCAGTACTACTTTTACATGGGCGAGATCTATTTTGAGTTTGTGAACCTTGAAGATGGATGGTTCGGCTTTTGGTTCAAATACATTATATTGAATATTCCTTGGCTAATATTCCCATTTATCGCGGGAGCTGGATTTATATGGCATATTGCTAGTCATTACAAAAAGATTGCAGTAGATGAATACCTAAGTAAGAATCAATCCCGTGAGACAGGCAATCAATTCTATGACCGCTGTAATATATTGATTCGAACTAACGAAGATTTGGAACCTATTGAAAGTGATAAGAACCAAGAGTTTCTGAAGCGACTCATACTTTTAGCGTTTGTGTCGCCTTTGATTTTTCTAGCTACTGATATTTATCTACATTATCAATAACGACCACTCAAAACGCGACACAAATGGATTGCTTTATTCTACGGTTAGTAGGTAATACCCGGTGTCATCAAAAAACGAATCCACTTTTATGTAATAGATACCTGGGTTGGTGACGGTAAACGGTGCGCTTGCCACTCCCAAGTGTCCCCATTCCATCATGAGTTGCGTGCCGTTTTCCTCAAACAGATAGAAGCGTGAACCTGGAGGGCTTTTCTGGGCGTC
>CAJXXT010000360.1 GCA_913063495.1 uncultured Gammaproteobacteria bacterium
GTGTAAAATACATTCTTCGATGATTCTTCACCTTCATACTGTACGGGATAAAACAACAAACCGTTAAGTTCTTCTATAACCGGCAACACAGATTTTCGTGACACCGATGTCCAGCAACCAAAAATAACATCCACTTTTTCCTGGCTTAATAGCTCACGAGTCTTCTCCGCAAACAACGGCCAATTTGATGCAGGATCAACAACAACAGGCTCCAATTTTTTACCTAACAGTCCGCCTTTTTTGTTTTGCTCCTCAATCATCATCAACACAGTGTCTTTTAGCGTTGTTTCACTTATCGCCATGGTTCCTGACAGTGAATGCAATACACCTACTTTAATCGTATCCGCTGCATACAACGACATGCTAAGTAAGCAGGCCCCTGCGGTTAGTGCTAATTTTGACGCAATTTTTTTCATTTTCATAATCTATAACCTCTCATATTATTGGGTACGTTTTACAGCTGAATCTGAACACCAAAAGAAAAACGCTTTGTATCAGCGCCCTTATAACCACTGATATTGGCGTCGCCCGTCCCATAGTTAAAATTCAACCGCGCATTGTGACCAGAGATAATGTAATTCACACCCAACTCTTTAAGGTCACTATCCTCGCCATCATCCGGTTTGTTATTTACTAACCGAACATAAGGTTGAAATTTACCTGGGCCAACGGCTTTAGGAATAAGGAATGCACCAGAAACAAACGTGGATTTACCATCAAACAAACAAAAACAAGGATTCGTGTCTGTATCAACATCAGCAGGTTCAGTGCCACCGGTATAATCAGCATCAAACGCTTTGTATTCGGCCTCAAACGTTAAGACACTGCCTCCGCCCAGTACCGTTTCTGATAACAGATCCACCGCATAACCACTAAAATCACCCGACGTCGTTGCCGTTCCAGTTCCATCATCTTGGCTTTGGTATGAAAGGCCCAACGTTAAGATATTACCCAGCCCACCATGGTAAGTACTACTAGTGTAATAACCTGGGTTATCTTCCATATTGAGGAAGTTGTATGCAACACGGGTAGCCAATAACATTTTGTCATCAACATTAGATCCACCTTCCAGGCCATCAAAGACACCAACCGCATATTGGAATTTGTTCACGGTTCCCCATACGGTCACACCATCATCACGACCTAAACGACCCGCCTCTCCCCCTTGATCTGATGGATATAAAGGCTGAGTGTATTGATTCCACGTCAACGCGTAATAAGGACCGTTCATTTCAATGCGATCCGCTGGCGTTAACATTTTCCCCATCCAAATATTAAAAGCGGGACTTAACTCAAGCTGCACAAAGGCGTCCAGTACGGCAATGGAGTCATCGATTTCTTCGGTATTTAACGTAAATTTAATATTTTCATGAACCTGACCATTAAGGTACAAGCGCACACTTTCGACATCAAAGTCATTTCCACGTTTGTCACCGCTGGGTGCGCCATCCTCAACGGAGGTGAACGACGTACGTATACCCGCCCCAATACTGATCCAGTGTGTGTCATCAATTGACAGTTTTTTACCTGCAACGGCGGGTAACGAAGTCCCCATAAAGCACGCAAGCCCTAGGCTTATCGCACTCTTTGTTAGGTTTCCCGATATTTTTGTTGGTCTTAACATTTGCTACATCCTCACTCGAGTTTGTGAATTAACGCTTTTCCCCGGCAAGGATTATTAAAAATCTATGGATGTTCGACTATTCGCACATTGACTCAGCCAACTACGTCATTTGACGTAGTTGGCCTCTACACACCGGAATAGCACTGTTACAATGGGCCGAATCCCATTGAGAGAAAAACAACATACCCAATGCGAGCAACACAACAGATTTTTCGCGTTCGACGCCAATATAACCAGTGGGTAGCCAACCAAACACTGGAAGACTACGCGCTGCGCTTTACCGCAAAAAAAGCCCGTCGATGGAGCGCAGAGCTAGTAGCCATGACGGCTCTAGGGGCAACGGCATTTCTTGCATTAGAAGCAATTGGAGGTGCAATCACCTTACATTACGGCTTTATCAATGCAGTGGTTGCCATGTTTACCGTGGGCATTGTTATCTTTGTTACCGGCTTTCCGATCAGTTATTATGCAGCACGATACGGTGTTGATATTGACTTACTAACCCGAGGGGCCGGTTTTGGTTACCTCGGCTCAACCATTACCTCTCTCATCTACGCTTCCTTTACCTTTATATTCTTTGCCATCGAGGCGGCAATCCTCGCCATGGCTCTAAAAGCCCTTTTCGGCATTCCAATGTCGATTGGCTACGTTATCTGCGCCATCGCGGTCATCCCCATCGTTACCCATGGCATTACCTTCATCAGCAAGTTTCAGGTCGGAACCCAACCACTGTGGTTAGCACTTCAATGCCTTGCTTTATTTGCTGTAGCGTATTTTGAAGCAGACAACCTTAGTCACTGGATGAGCTATCCTGGCCTTGACTACCACGGCCCAGAAAGCACCACAAACAGCGAAGTAGAACACACCGACAACGGCTTTGACCTTCTTCGCTTTGGTGCTGCGGCATCGATATTATTTGCCATGACCGCTCAAATCGGTGAGCAGGTTGATTACTTACGATTCCTCCCCCCAAAAGAAGAGACACCACCGCTACGCTGGTGGACTGCGTTAATTGTTGCTGGACCAGGGTGGATTTTTATTGGCATTATAAAAATGCTGGTAGGCTCCTTTCTTGCCTACCTTGCATTTAGTCGTGGTGCTTCAATAGAAGTCGCAACAGACCCGACTCAAATGTACCAAGCGGTATTTACTTACGTTACCCACTCTCCCACAGCATCACTCATTCTTGCAGGCATTATGGTGATCATCTCGCAGATGAAAATCAACGTCACCAATGCCTACGCAGGCTCCATTGCTTG
>CAJXXT010000361.1 GCA_913063495.1 uncultured Gammaproteobacteria bacterium
TTTGAAAAAGTCCCGTTTAATTTACCGGAAGCCATTCGTGATGCCTGTGACCTAAACAGTACTCATGCAGCAAATAGTGAAATTACGGTTGATTTGGACATTGAGGACGGTACGCCAACGGTACTGCTGGGCGACCCTACTAGAATACGCCAAGTGTTGATGAACCTCATTGGTAATGCCATCAAGTTTACAAAACAAGGCCGGGTGGGGGTGAATGTAGGTTATGACTGTATTAATAAAACACGCTATAACGTAATTATTGAAATTAGTGATACTGGCATAGGTATCCCAAAAGATAAAATCGAAAAGATTTTTGAGGATTATGAGCAAGCGTCTGAGTCAACGGGACGAGAGTATGGCGGTACAGGCTTAGGTTTAACAATTTGTAAAAATCTGATCGATATGATGAATGGTGTGATTGAGGTTGAAAGTGAGGAGGGCAAGGGTGCTTCTTTTACTGTCACAGTGCCATTTGATATTGCCAGTGAAGCGTCTACTTCGGAGATTAAGCGGCAAAGTGAGGTTGGTTCGCGAGATTATAAGAAGAAGGTGTTGGTTGCAGAGGATAACGTCGTTAATCAGCGTGTTGCGCAAAAGATGCTGGCTAAACTTGGGGTGGACGCCGATATTGTTTTTGATGGAGAGGCTGCAGTTGAGGCCGCCAATAACCGTGTTTATGACCTGATTATGATGGATATTGAGATGCCGGTGGTCGATGGACTCGAAGCAACTACAATGATATTGACGGGTACAGGGCTAAACGCAAATACACCAATACTGGCATTGACGGCAAGTGTTATGGCTGAGGATAAAGAGCGTATCTTTGGAGTAGGTATGAAGGGTGTTGTGGGTAAGCCAATGAATTTAAAAGCATTAATGGATGAGTTAGATCGCTTTTTGATAGCGTAACATTGCAACATGACCCCGCTGGATGGGTGGGTTGAATTCACAGTGTTTACGTGATGTTTGTAACGGATTGATTTTATTAAATGTTCAGGTTGAGGTGTTGGTGTCTGGACAGCTGTTTTGTTGTTTTATTTCAATGGCTTATGTGTGTATGTTGGTCTGCGTGCAAGTTGCAAGCCTGGGGGTTTAAGGTACTATTGATTTAAGACGTTAGGTTTAAGCGAATAGAATCAAGAACATTAGAGCTAAATGTTAAATCAAGTGCTTCTTAATGGGTGTAAGGATATGTCGACGAAGGTGTTTGCTAATACTGCAGAACAAAACAGTGGATCTTACCAAGGCGACCTCAGTTATATTGGATTTGGTGATATGCCGTTGTTTCGCGATGTGGATATTGAGCCACTTGAAACCATGTTAGAGTGCTGTCGTGTCGTATCGTTTTTTGCGGGTGAACTTTTGTTAGACCCGAACAAAGGCAATGAATTCTTTTATCTTATTCTTGATGGTAGTGTGTCCATTTATTTAGATAACCCTTTAGACAAGCCAAAAGAGGTGGCGATTGCAACGTTATCTGTTGGGGAGTGCGTAGGGGAAATGTCGATGTTTGATGGCAAGAACCCGTCGGCATTTGTGAAAGCAAATGACAGCGTTCGAGTGCTTGCTATGGACAATAGTGCTTTGTGGGAGATGATTGAGCTGTCTCACGGCCTTGCTCGAAATTTGTTATATCTTTTGTCAAAAAAGGTGAGAATGGGTAATGGCGCTGTTACCAATAGTATGCAGTTGCAAGAGCAGCACAAGAAAGCAGCAAATTGCGATTCGCTGACGGGCCTGCATAATCGACGTTGGTTAGATGATTTGTTATTGCGCCTGAAAGGCAAGACGTTAGGTGATTTGTCCCCTTTGTGTTTGATGATGCTGGATATTGATCACTTCAAGAAATTTAATGATAGTTATGGGCATCAGGCGGGGGATGAAGTGTTAAAAAAGGTGGCTTCTGTTATGCAGCACCGGTTAAGACCAAATGACATGGTATGTCGGTATGGAGGGGAAGAGTTTGTTATTCTTCTTCCATTGTCATCAATGCCAGCTGCTAAACGTGTTGCTGAACGCTTACGAGAGGGGGTTGAAGCAGAATCGATGACCTATAATGACTTGCCTTTGATGCCTGTTACTATCTCAATTGGTATAGCCCAATGGGATGGATACCAGCAGATTGACGGGCTGATTGCTGATGCCGATGCTGCGCTTTACCAAGCGAAAGCGCAGGGGCGTAACCAGTATTGTTGTGCTACTTAGTTGCGCTATTTAGCTCCGCTAAGGTTTTAATACCAACTTAAGGTTTCAACACCAACTTAGTGATGAAGTTCACCCATGAGCGGGGAAAGAACCGTGGAAGAATGGTCATAATTGTATTCATTAGACCGGGTACTTCGATCATTTTTCGTTTTTGCATGGCTTTTACCGCCGCTCTGGCCGCCTGAGCAGACCCCATAATGGGTGCTTTTCGCATCAAAAAGATATTGGTTGTCCCCGCTCGTTGATGAAACTCTGACGAGACGGGACCAGGACAGAACACGGTGACGCTTACTCCGGTTCCTTTTAGCTCGGAACGAATGGCCTCACTAAACGATAAAACATACGCTTTTGACGCATAATAAACCGACATATACGGGCCAGGAACAAAGCTTGCGGCGGATGCAATATTTAAAATTTTACCCAACCCACGTTTTACCATTCCTTGCGATATGAGTTTGGTCAGCTGAGTTAACGCAAGAACGTTTAACTGAATCATATGTTCGTCATTTTCTGAGGGCTGTTGTGTAAAAGGCCCCCAATAACC
>CAJXXT010000362.1 GCA_913063495.1 uncultured Gammaproteobacteria bacterium
CGCGCTCAGCAGCCCGGCCTAAGAATGAGAACAATACAGTTCTTTGATACCGAAGTTTTCCCAATCAATGTAAAAGTAAATGAGACGATTACCGTTAAAGGTAAGTTCATCCCTTCAGAATTTTGGCCAGAACATATCGCGTCGTCGGAAGACGTTGCGTATCTGAATGTTGGTGTGCCGGGCCCTGCTTTCGTCCGTCTAGCCTCAAGTGTCAACGGTGTTCCAATGATTCGTTCAACATCCTTTAAGGAGGGTGAACTATACGAGTACGAAATGACACTAAAAGCACGCGCAGCGGGGGAGTATCATGTGCACCCCGTTATTAGCGTTATGGATGCAGGGCCCGTTATTGGGTCTGGATTATGGGTTACTGTAGAAGAGGGTACAGTACCTTTCGCAAATAAACTGACGACGCTGTTTGGGGAAGAAATTGATTTAGAAACCTTCGGCATGGACAATATTTTGTTCTGGTCAGGTTTGTGGTTTGTTATTGGTTTGGCTTGGTTTGGTTATTGGTTGTCAAAATGCCCGATAATATTACCACGCTATAAGGCCGTCAAAGCCCTAGGGAAAAATGCAGATCAGCTTATCACACGAAAAGATCAAGTAGTGGGGGCATTTTTTCTGGTAGCTACATTTAGCATCATAGCCTATGGTTACCTTTGGGCTGAAGATGAGTATCCAGTAACAACGCCTCTGCAAACAGGTTTGGTTGATGTGCCGCTGCTAGATTGGAAAAAGAATGCAGTCGACATGAAATTGGTAGAAGCTAGGTATCGCATACCAGGCCGATCATTTCGCGTTGAACTTGAAGTAACCAATACATTGGATACTCCTGTAAGGCTTGCAGAATTTGTTACTGCCAACTTGCGTTTTGGAAACCCGAAAGTAAGAACACTTAAACCCAGAGATCGACATGACCTAATTGCCGTCACCGGCTTGGTCGTCGAAGATGATTTATTATTGCCAGGGCAATCACGGACGTTAGTGTTCGAAGCCAATGATGCGCTGTGGGAAACCTATCGTTTAACGTCGTTGATCTTTGATCCCGATAGCCGCTTCGCTGGGGTTCTTTTCTTCGAAGCTGATGATGGTAAACGTTACCCTGTTGAAATCGGTGGCGCTATGTTGCCGGTATTTAGCTGATGGTTCGCGTACTTATTATAATACTGGCAATGATGCCTTCAATACTGCTCGCACATGGAGGTGTGAGCATTGAAGACGATGTCTGTATTATTAAACTCAACAACTATAAAGCCCATTTTACCGGCTATATGCCAGAAAAAAGGGGAATGAGGGAATATTGTGAATCATTCCCGGTTACTGGCAGAGCAATTATAGCGATTGATTTTATTAGTGGTGAGTTACGAGAGCAACGCATCCAATTTGAAGTTGCCAAGGACTTTACCGGAAAAGGCGCTGATGTTACCGCAGCAGACTTAGAAGGGGACAACAATATTAAGTATCAAGAATCGCTGGTTCATAGCGATATTGCAGGGTTCAGGAACTCAGGCACAATCAACTTCCCCTTAGATTTAGATTCAAAGGGTTGGTATATCGGTGTCATGAGAATTGTGTCGGAAGATGGTGTAACGGGAGAAAGTGTTTTTCCATTTAACGTTGCGCCTTCCACGACATGGCGGTATTTTCTAATTCTCCCTTGTGCACTATTTTTAGTGGTGGGTTTACTTTGGTTTGTAGGAAAAACTCGCGCGGATAAGAGGTAACTGAATGCGATATCTATACTCGCTAATCATTGGGATGGTTGTGGCTTCCATAGGTTTATATGTTTTGCCTTACGAATGGCTCAACCGAGACCTCCGAAAAATTCGAGTTGATATCTTGGGTCCTCCGCCATGGAATGACTCGTCACATTCCATGACGATCGAAAACAGCACAAATAATGAATTACCCGTTTGCGATATCACGCAAGCAGGTAATAGAAAGGCATGGGTAGTTGAGGGTGTCCGTATCGCTGAGTCAAAAGCTTGTGAACCCGATTCCCCCTGGTTAGTGGCGACGTCGGTATTGGGTACCAATAATGTGTCGCACGGAACGTTGATGCGTAGCGGACTGTCACCAGATGGTGTTGTGAAAAAAGATGACAATGATAACGATGGTGATCCTGACAATATTACAGTCGTACTGGAAGTCATAGAGCTTAATGGTTTCAATCCTGATACTGGAAATACCACTGTCACGTATGATATTGCGCCAGGGGTGGCTCCTACTGCTTGGGTGTTTGCACCTAAAACATTTGGAATGTCAACGGAGTCATTTGACTCTGATAAAGCAACGCCCTTGATGAGAATGCCTGCACCTGTCATCAGAGTGGAGCAGGGGGATGAAATTAATATTGTTTTAGAAAATACGCATTATATGCCCCATACTATTCATTTTCACGGTGTAGACCACCCATTTTTGAATGAAGATGGTACGGGCAATGATGGTGTACCGCTTACAAGTGAAATGCCTGTTAAGCCCACCAACAGTAAAACCTATTCTTTTAAACCCAGGCAAGCAGGCACATATTTCTATCATTGCCATGTCCACCCAGATGCACACAT